>JBBTRH010000010.1:0-34726 GCA_038065275.1 Patescibacteria group bacterium
TCATTGGTCACCGACAGAGGTTTCTTAAGCTCAGCTTCTAACGGGGTCATGCGGCAAGTACCGGGCGAGGGTCCCGGGCATTAAGTTGCTCAACCGCCTGACGGATAACAGATTCCAGCCGACGAACGATCCAGCCGACGTAGCCGGTCGGCCGGCAATGGTGATTGGTCGTGAAGCGAAGAAAGACCATGGCCGCGCGGGCCTCATACGCTACCAGGTCGCGGCGAAGCCCAACTGGCAGTTGGTGAACCGGGCGGCCGAAGTAGTTCCTAAGAAAGGCGCCCTGAATGCGACTGACCTCGGCTCGTCGGAAGAACGGTTGCAGGGCTACGTCAAGGTGGACAACAAACATCGCCACATCGGCCAACGGATTACCAAGGTAACTTTCGCTGTAGTCTATCAAGGCGAACCCGCCGTCCTGCCCGCGGATACAATTAGCCAAGTGGGGGTCACCATGGACTAGCGCTAAGCGGCTGATTCGGTTGGCGGCGGCCACCGCCTGGTTGATCCTGGCCACAACGCTGGCGGATTGTGGACCGGCACTGGCGCGACCGTAGATGTCGACTGGCAGACGCACGGCGCGCCGCCGGCCGACGCGGGCTGGTAAACGGTGGAATGTCCGCAACCACCCCGCGGCTTGAGTGACGACGTTCGTTAATGATTGAACGGACAACCGACCGCCTGTCAAATCATCTCGGACGCGCCGGCCACGGTACGATTCGTAGACTAAGGTATGATAAGTAGCCGAATACCAGAGCGGCCGCGGGGCACGCCAACGCCCCCGCGCGAATCCGTGCGTGGCCAGGTAGCGGAGAAAACGGTAAATGTCTCGGCTACCGCCGCGAGCATCGTAGTTGGCGAAGAGTTCGAGGCGTCGCCGGGTCTGGCCATGGAACGTGACGAACAGCCGAACCACGCCGCGGCCGGACTGCACCGAATGTAGAGGACGGAAAATAATAGATCCGACGCTCCCGGGGTAGACGCGCCGCAGACGAGGCAGGAGGAAGCGGCGAGCCGCGGCTGGCTGACTAAAGATCGTCGTGGGCGAGGTAGCCATACGAGCGCGGTCAGGCTAACTGTCGCCGGTGATATCGGCCTGCTTTGACCTGAGTTCAGCTACCCGGTCGCGGAGCTGGGCGGCCCGCTCGTACTCTTTATTCTTGGCGGAGCCGAGCATTTGCTTTTCGAGATTGCGAATCATGCCTTCAAACTCAGCCCGCGGGATGCGCGGTAACTCCCGGGTGATGCGCTGTGTAACATCCTCGTCCGAGGCCTTGATCCGCTCGGAGATTTTGTCTGTTCGTTGCCAATCGAAAGCGGTGAAGACGATGCGCTGGTACAATTCAACGGCGCGGTTCCGTTCCGCAACGGTCGTGGCCGGGTTGTTGACGATCACGTCCTTCAGCTCCTTGGCCCCGCTCTCGATCATTTCGATGCTCCACCACGGGCTGGCCGACGCCCACCAGTACTGGTCGGAGTGGATAGCGCGATCTAGACCGCGGCGAATCTGTTGATATGCCTTGTCGGTGGTAGCTAAGCGGCCCACAACGGCGATCGCCAAATCGGTCAATTCCCATTGCATCTGGTGGATCGGATTGGTGGCATCATGCCAGCGAGAAAACGGAGTTTTTTGTTCCAGGTCTTTATGCATCAACGCCCAACTGGACGACAGCGGTTCAATCGGCGCGCGCCTAGTCATTTTTTCCCGCGCCTCAGACAACGTCACCGGTTCAAGCTCCGGAACGGTGTAGAGTTCAAACAACAAGGCATCGAGGCCCGGCCGATGGTGGCCGAACGTTTCGCCGTCCATAGCGGTCAACAACAACTCGTTGGTTTTTAGCCGCTGGCCGAGCCACTTTAACAACATGCCGGCGGAAAAAATACTAACCCCGACCTCAGCCGAAAGGATGCGAAAACTAGTGTCGCGTTCGCGGAAAAAGACCGAAAAATTGTCGGCGCCGGCCAGGTGGTAAATCGTGTCCCAGCGGATTTCGTGGAGCCGGCCGCTGAAAGCCAGCTCGTCAATGATAATCCATTCGTATCCCATTGAGCGGACGACGTCAGCCACCTTGCGGCTGTAGCCCATTTCCGGCGGGAAAAAACCTTTCGGCGCGTAAACATCACCGAAAAAATGGCGATTTGTTTCGGTGTTAAGTTCAATCTGCCGCCGAATTTCACTGTCGGGTATGAGCGGCAGGAACGGATGGTATTTAGCGCTGGCCGTAAACTCAACTTGGCCGCGTTCGGCTAGTTGCCGTAAGCCGTCAATGACGTCCTGCCCGCCGTGATGGGCCAGGAACTCCGTCAAGACCGCGTTGATGTTCAGCGTAGTTTTAGCTCGTGGATTTGCCAGCAACCCGCGCACCAAAACGCGGTAGCATTCGGCGGTAATTTTTTTTATCCAAAACTCTTTCTGCGTCGGCGGTTGGTAGAAATGGAGGAAGTTGGCCCACAGCATATGACGGGAACGAATGACGTTAAGAACGCATTGTTTCTGTTGTAAGTATACACAAACCAGGGCATCCTTACTATTTATAGGACGCAACCCTCAAAAGGGTGCGCCTACGCGGTCGGCGCGAGTTTGGTGAAAAATGCGCAAAATCAAGGTTTTTGAACAAACCCAACCTTCTAGAAATAGCTTAAACATTGAACTCCGTCAAAGGCCAAATTGGTCAAAAACGCCCTAAAATCCTATTATTCCCCAAACTCCGAGACGCTAGGTGCCCTCGAAAACGGGACCGATTTTTGGTATACTAAGCGCATGAATATCTACGATTTCATCAAACAACGAAAACATTTGGTTTGGTCCACCAATAACTACGACGGTTTATCAAACGAAGCGATTGTAGAAGCGACGCTCAATTACGGGGATTGGAATGACGTCAAAGAGCTGATTGAGATTTTGGGAATTCGGCGAGTAGCAACAATTTTTCGCCGGCGATCGGCCATCCCGCGAAGCAATTATCGTCCTGAGATTAGCCATTACTTCCAACTCTATTTTGGCAAGTATGCATAAAGAGATCTTGACTGACGAACAGGTGCGATTATTGCCCATCCTCAAGTTGTTCAACCAAGACTTCGGACTAGTCGGCGGCACGGCGATTGCCTTGCATATCGGTCATCGGCAATCCCTTGATTTTGATCTGTTCTCCCCGGAGGATTTTGATAGTTCTCGAATTAGGGAGAGAATCGGGAGCCGAGTGAAAATAACGAATGTTTTGGTAGACCGCCGAGGAGAATACACGATCGTGATAGGCGATATTAAAATGACGTTTGCTCAGTACCCGTTCCCCATCGACTACGCGCAGGATTTTGATCACGTCACCGCCGTACCCGACCTGCTCACCTTGGCGGCGATGAAAGCCTACGCTTTGGGCCGCCGAGCCAAATGGAAAGACTATGTTGATCTGTACTTTATCGTCGCCCAGCACGCCGTCGTTGATATTATCGGTCGGGCGCGGAACATTTTTCAACAGGAATTCAACGAAAAAACTTTTCGAACGCAACTGGCCTATTTCCCCGATATTGACTATTCAGAAGAAGTGATTTTTATGCCCGGGTCGGCCGTTGACGGTGAAGTGATAAAAAAAGAGTTAGTGCGGGCGAGTTTGAGTTAGGGCGCCCCAACGCCCGCTATTTTACGCAACCAGGCGCTGACCGCCCATATACCGGACGTCGCCGGTCTGATGAAGATAGGTCGCTTGCCGCCGCTTGGCTAAACCGGTCTTTTCCCAGAGCTCGACCGTGGTAGCGACTTGTTTCATCAGGCGCTCAGCCGTATTCATGATTTTCGGTTGGACGCGGGTTAACGGCGAGAGGACGTCGACCAAGCGCTGTGTTTCGCGGATCACGATCGTCATATCCCACCACGGCGAGGCCGATGCCCACCAATATTTATCCGAGGTTAGCGCCTGATCGAGCAGGCGACGGGCCACATCAAACGTTGGATCGTCCGTCGCGCCGCGGACGGCCGCGATAATCTGATGCGTTAATTGCCATTGCAACTTGTGGATGGGATTTTCCGGGTGATTCCACAATCCAAAAGGCACATTAGCCAGCATTTCCTGCGGCTGGGACGACCAACTGCCGTCGTGGGGGGCGATAATTTCTTCGGCCGACAGCCGCCGGCGGTATTCCGATAGGGTTTCGGTTTCCATCTCCGGCCAGGTGACGAGAATCTCCCACAGCCGATCAACGCCGGCGCGATGATGCCCCAGGTTTTCTCCGTCCATGGCGGTGACGATGCCGTCAACACTGCGCACATCCTGTTGTATGGCGGCCACCGATTTTTCGGGTTGATCGATGGTGGCCGAAAAAGACAAGAAATCGCTGAGATAACGATTGCGAAAAATCACACCCAACCCGCCCGGCGCAACAAAGCGTTTGTTAAAACGAATCGCACCGAGCGGCTGACCGGAACAAATCTCATCGAGAATGACCCAGCGATAGCCGCGATCGAGCAAAAGCTTTTCCAGCGAAGAACTGTAGGCCATTTCCGGGGCATAAAATCCTTGCGGCGCGAATACGGGCCCGAAAACGTTCCGGCAGACCCCTTCCTGCAATTCGATTTGTCGAACAACTTCCTCCGGGGGTAATAGCGGAAGAATGGGGTGGTACTTCGCGCTACCTACCAGTTCAATTTGTCCCCGTTCGGCTAATTGACGGACTTCGGTCAACACCTGACCTAATCCCAGGGCCGATAATTGATCGATTAACGCCCCGGTGATATTAAGCGTAATCTTTATTTCCGGGTGTTGCCGGAGGACGCTGACTAACGGCTCATATGACTCCGTACAGGCCCGACGAATAATAACCTCATCCCACGCCGGCGGCTGGTAGATGTGAAAGAAGTTACTCCAGCGCATGATGAGTGGCGAGGGCCCGGCGGTAAAGATCGACGTACTGGCGGGCCGGTAGTTCCCAGGAAAACGACTGCCGCATCGCCTGCCAGGTCAGGTGCTCCCAGACGCGCGGGTACTTGTAGGTTTCAATCGCCCGGGTCATGGCCATCAGCAAGTCGGGGCCGGTGTAGTTATGGAAGACAAAACCCGTGCCGACGCCGGTGCGCGGGTCGAAATCGGTAATGGTATCGGCCAGACCGCCGGTGCGGTGGACGATGGGAATTGAGCCGTATCGCAGGCTGATCAGTTGGGAGATGCCGCACGGCTCATAGCGGCTGGGCATCAAGAACATGTCTGAAGCCGCGTAAATTTTTGAGGCCACTACTTCGGAGAACTCCAGGTGAATAGCCACCTGCGACGGATACTTTTTCGCCATGTGGCGGAAAAAGGCGACGTAGTTTCGGTCGCCGCCGCCGACGACGATGAGTTGAATCGGTTGGTGGAGGAGAATCGGCAGGATCTCCATAATCAAGTCGAAGCCCTTCTGCTCGGTTAAACGATGCGCCAATCCAATCAGCGGGACATCGCGCCGCTCCGGCAGGTGATAGGCGCGCTGGAGCGCGAGCTTATTCTCCATCTTCTTGTCCAGCGAATTCCAGTCGTAGTGCGTCTGCAGGTGCTGATCGAAGCTGGGATTGAAGATGGTATAGTCGATGCCGTTGATGATGCCGAAAACCCGATCCCGGCGTCGGCGGAGCACGGTGTCAAGCCCTTCACCGAATTTCTTGGTCATAATCTCCTCGGCGTAGCGGACGCTGACGGCATTGATGGCATCAGCGTTTTTTATCGCCCGCAGGGTGGAATTGATCGTTCGGATTTTTCCGAAGTCGGTGGGCGGCAAGCCGCGGCCGTGATCGCGCTTGTCCGCCGGGATGGTGTACCACATCCCCTGCATTTGATACAGCAAGTTGTGGATGGTGAAGATGCTGACGGTATCGCGCCAGACCGGCCGTTTCCGGTACTCTAGTTTCAAAATGTTCGGGACCAGGCCGGTTTGCCAATCGTGGCAGTGCAGGACGTCGGGAATGTGGCCTAATAGCTCGCCGAGCGAAAACACGGCGCGGTTGAAAACGAAAAAGCGCAGGTTGTCATCGGGATAGGTGTAAAGTTTATCCCGCGATCCGAACAGATCGTCCTGGGCAACGAAGTAGACCGGCACCTTGGTGTGCTCCGACAGCATGGCGCGGTAGAAACGGACCGGGTAGCTCTTTTTGCCGATTGCGACGACCACGTCGCCAAGGTGCTCGGGGTTGATCGGCTGTTTGGCGACGAAGCTGTAGTAGGGGGTGACGACGGAAACTTCGTGGCCGAGACCGAGCAGGTGTTTCGGCAGGGCATGGGTGACGTCGGCCAACCCGCCGCTCTTCGAGAAGGGCGACACTTCGGGGGCGACGATGACGATGTGCAACGGTCGTGGTGGCATACCCCTAGTGTACCACCTTCGTGGCCGCGGCGCAGAGCGCGACGGCGATGGCATCAGCCGTGTCATCGTGACGGGGAAGCCGCTTGAGCCCGAGCAGAATCTGGATCATCCGTTGGACCTGGCGTTTATCGGCCCGGCCGTCGCCGGTGACCGATTGCTTGACGGTGGTCGGCGTGAACTCATCGACCGGGAGCCCGGCCATGGCGGCGGCCAGCAACACCACGCCGCGGGCTTGCCCGACGACGATGCCCGTACTGACGTTTTTAGTAAAGAAGAGCTTCTCGACGGCCATGGCGGTCGGACGGTAGTCGCGGATAATGGCGTCGAGGCGCGCATACAACTGCCGCAGTCGCACTGACACCGATTGCCTGACCGACGTTTCAATACAGCCACACCCCGCCAGTGTCACTGACGCGCCGCGCGATTCCACTACCGCCCAGCCGAGCCGCGCTAACCCCGGATCGATACCGAGCACCCGGCGCCTAGGTTTCATTGCAGGTGATACGAGTGACGTCATCAAGTTCATCAAGAGCTTCGAGCAGATCGTAGAGCTTCGTTTGGGCCGCTCCGGCGATGGTAGTAATGGTGGTCGGGACGTACTCAACGTCAATCTCGGCACTGAAACGGCGATCGGCAACGGCTCGGCTGACCCGAGCCAGACGATCGGGCGCGGCGGTGATAACAAGTTGAGCGTCAGCCTCACCGACATCTTCAGCGCCGGCGTCAATCAGTGCCAGCTCGAGTTCCTGTCGTCGGGCGGGCGGCACCGATGCCAACGGAACACGCATCACGCCGCGCCGGGCGAACATCCACCCGACGCTATGCTGCGCCCCGAGCGATCCGCCGTACTTGACGAACACCCGCCGCACCTCAGCCGCGGTGCGGTTGCCGTTATCGGTGACGGCCTCAACCAAGATCGCCGCCCCGCCCGGACCGAAGCCTTCGTAGAGCACATCCTTTGTTTGGGTGTCTTTATCCGCGCCGGTACCGGACTTGACGGCGCGTTCAATGTTGTCGTTCGGGAGATTGGCCGATTTAGCTTTGTCGATCGCCAAGCGGAGGCGGAAGTTCATGGCTGGATCACTGCCGCCCAGCCGAGCGGCCACGGTTATCAACCGCCCGAGCTTCGTAAACACCGCCGAACGGCGGGAATCAGTCACGCCCTTCTGGCGCTTGATCGTTGACCACTTCGAATGACCGGACATAACAGCCGAACGGTTGTGGTGAATGAAAAAATCAGCCATATTCTATCATCATTTACTGTAGCGGTCAACGTATTCGACCCCAGGCGCGCTCGACGTCTTGCGCCGCCTGACGCCCTTTGCTAGAGTACGACTGACTGGCCGGGCCCCGATCGGTGGACGGCTACGAAATCAATGACCGGTCGAGCAATTCCTGCCACCCGTGCTTGGGCGGGAATTGTCTTTTTCGGCGGGCGGCGGCTCTGGTATACTGTGGTTATGCATCAATCGGCTAGGCCGGCCTCATTCTGGGTTCGTGAGTGGTCGTGGTTATCGTACGTGCTGGTGTACCTGCTCGCCTTCACCCTGTTGCTCGTCTTTCAGGCCAGTCCGTACTTTGCCGACCCGGACTCTTTCTACCACGCCAAGATGGCGCTCTTGATTCGCGACCAGGGGGTCATCCGCCATTTCCCCTGGCTCGACCTGACGGTGCTCGGTCGGCAGTACACCGACCAGCACCTCCTCTACCACGTGGCGCTGATTCCCTTTGTCACCTGGTTCCCGCCGTTGATCGGCCTAAAGCTGGCGACGGTGGTGTTCGGGGCCGCGCTAGCCACCGTTTTTTACTGGGCCGGCCGACGACTCGGTGTCCGTTGGCCGTTCTTGTTCGTGTTGATCCTGCTGGCCGTCCGGCCGCTGACTTTCCGCATGTCTTTGGCTAAAGCGCCGAGCACCTCGCTCATTTTTCTCATCGTCGGGCTGGTCTGGATGTTTGAGTACAAACTGAAACGACTGTTCGTGCTGGCCGGCGCCTACGTCTGGTACTACGGCGGGTTTCCGCTGTTGGGCCTGAGCGCGGCGGCGGTGAGCGGCACCAGCTGGCTACACAACAAACTCGTGACGCGACACGACAGTCATCGTTTTGTCGACAAGGTGATGAGCCTGGTGGGCCGCGCCTCGCGGCACCCGCGCCGACGTTGGCCGAACTTGGCGCTAATGCTGACGGTCATCAGCGGGCTAGCGGCGGGAGTGGTTTTTAATCCGTATTTCCCCGGTAATTTCTTTTTCTACTGGCATCAGCTGATCAATATCGGCGTCATAAATTTTCAAAAGGTAATTGGCGTGGGAAATGAATGGTATCCATATCGTGTTGGTGACTTGTTAGCCAACGGTGCCCTCGCGTCACTGCTGGTCCTGATCGCGATTGTCGGCATCATCCTGCGCGGCCGCGCCCAGTCGAAACGGTCGTGGGCGTTGGCCGTGCTGACGCTGTTCGCTTTCGTCCTGACCCTTAAGTCGCGGCGATATGTCGAGTACTACATCCCCCTGGCCGTGCTCTTCGCCGCCGTCAGCATCACCGACACGCTCCGCGGGCTAAGTTGGCCGCGCATTGTCGGTCAATTTCGCGACTGGTTCTTCTGCCGGCGGGCCGGCCGGGTGACGGGCGTCTTGATTGCCGTTTACTTGGCCCTCGGTATCGGCTATGTCGCCGGCCGCGACTTCCGCAATGAGCTCGGCGATCTGCACCAAGGATTCCGGGCCGATAAGTTTCAGCCGGTCAGCGCCTGGCTGGCTACGAACACGCCGGTTGGCAGTCGGATCGTCCACTCCGACTGGGACGAGTTCCCGGTTCTCTTCTACTATAACACCCACAACACCTACATCGTCGGTCTTGATCCGACTTTCCTGTACAAAGCCAACCCGAATACCTATTGGACCTGGGCGAACATCACGCTCGGCAAGTTTCAGGGCGACCTGGTCACGGCCGTACGAGACACCTTAAAGAGCCAGTATGTTTTCGTCGCCGCCGGCCACGATGTAATGGACCGCCAGTTTCGGAACAATCCCAGCTTCCGCCGCGTTTATCAGGACGACGAAGCGACGGTGTATCAGTTGATTAACCGCATAGCGTCACGGTAATGTCTCTTGAGGCTGTACTCTTGCTTTTTTCCGCGTTTGCGACGGGCATTACGCTTACGCACAGCACGTGGGTGAATTCAATCGCCTTGCCCGGGGGGTTACTAACGATAACCCTGGCCGGGTGGGTGGCTTTTTTTACGTATCTTGGCCTCGAAGCCTGGTCATCCCCGAAACGACGCCTGGCGCAATACATGGCCATCATTATTGTTTTTGGCGGCACCTTGATCAACCTGGCGGGGCAACAAGTGGCGGCCAGACGCGGCTCGCAAACAACCGCTTACCGCAACGACGGCGCGGCCCAGAGCGTTGAAGCCGCCAAGTTTCTGATCCGCGGGATCAATCCCTATGCCGCAGATTTCTCAACGACCCCGTTCGCCATTTGGCCAAGCGCTAACGGCTTGGCCACGCGGAACATCGCGTACGATCACTACGCCTATCCGCCCCTGACGTTTTTGGTCTTCGTGCCGCCCGTGCTCCTCCACGACCTCACCGGCTGGGCCATCGATTACCAGCTGTTCTACTTCATCGTCTGGCTCGCCATGGTGGTTATTATTTCGGCCCTGGCGACCGACTGGACTACTCGTCACCGGCTACTCATTCTGACGCTGGGTAATCCTTTTCTCTGGGCCTATGCGTTCGCCGGGTATAACGACACGCTTTTTTTGCTGGGCTTCCTGGCGGCGGTGTTAGCGGCGACGCGCCGGCGGTGGGCGCTGGCCGGCGCGTGTTTGGGGCTGTCCCTGGCGTCAAAACAGACGGCTTGGCTCCTATTGCCGCCGGTCGCGGTTTGGCTGTGGGCCAACTACCGCCGCGGCCGTATTTCATTCGACGCCGCGAAGGGGTTCGCGGCGGCCACGCTCGTGACGACGGCGCTGGTCGTACTCCCGTTTTTAGCATGGAATCCAGCGGCGCTGTATGATGACACCGTGCGCTACGTGGCGGGAGTGATTCCGGATTCGTTTCCCATTTCAGGCACTACGGTCATCCAGTACTTACGCGTGTGGGGGTTCGTTCCCAGTCCGTGGTCACCGGTCGCGGTCTGGCCGATCCAGCTGGCCGTCCTCCTCCCCACCTTTTGGATGGTGGCCCGATGGATTCGATCGTCGCCGACGATCAGCCGTCTCTTGGCCGCCGGCTCAATCATCCTGTTGGTGGCGGTGCTTTTCAACCGGGTCGGAGCGGAAAACTACTTCGTGTCCGTGCTCCTGTTGGCGGTCTCGTCCTATGCGGCTAATCGATCGATTCATGGGAGCACCTGACCGCAAATTTTTTTTGTGGTGCCTGGCCGGCGCAATGTGGCTCGCCGCCGCGCCGTGGCTGATCGGCTGGTCGCTGACTCCGCGGGGCGCGGAGTACTACGGCAATAAGATCATCGCCCCGGCCGATTTCAGCATCTACTACAGCTACATTAACCAGGGCCGCGACGGCCGCCTGGCCATGTATGACGCCTTCACCAGCGAGCCGCATCCGGCCACGCTCATCCAGCCGGTGTGGTTGGCGGTCGGTCAGTTGGCTAAACTGACTAACCTGTCTGCGCCGGCGGCTTTCGCGCTGGCCCGTTTTCTTGCCGTTCCTCTCTTGATCTACGTCCTGTGGTGGGCGGCCGGGTGGGTCTGGCCGGACAACACTCAGCGCCGCCGCCTCGGCTTCGGGCTGTCAATTCTGGCCGGCGGACTAGGCGGCATTGCTACTGCCGTCGGACCGCGACTCGCCGATTTTCCGTGGACGTACCCCGATCTATGGGTATCCGAAGCGTATACGGTGCTGACGCTGTGGAGCGGCGCACATTTCATTCTGGTGACCAGCGGGATAATTTTCGTCCTGATCGCGGTGGAGCGGTCGTGGCTTGAACGGCGCTGGTCGTGGGCCTGGTGGGCCGGACTGACGGCGCTGTTAGTGTTTTCCGTTCACCCGTTTCACCTGGTCACCTGGTTGACGCTGTGGTTACTAATGACATGTTGGCGATGGCTGGCTAACCGACGCTTCCCCCGCGAGTACGTGGCGCGTTGGGTCACCGTCCTGGCCATCGGCAGTCCGGCCCTCCTGCTTTACGGCCTACAGCTCCTGTTCGATCCGCTGACCATCGGGCGAGCGACGCAGAATATCAACCAAACGCCGTCCCCATGGGTGATGGCGATCGGATTAGGGCTACCCCTGATCGGCGCCGTGGCGGGCGGGTGTTGCTGGCGGCCGCGCGACGAGCGGTGGCGGTGGGCGATGGGGCTGGCCGCGGCCTACCTAGTCGCCATCTATCTGCCGTTGCCGTTCCAGCGTCGCTTGAGCCAGGGCCTGATGGTTCCTTTGGCCTGGTTGAGCGTGCCGGTAACGGTCGCGGTACTGGACGCAGTCCGCCGTCGAATGCGGGTAATCCTGCCGACGGCGATGATCGCCGGCGCTTTGGTGCTGGCGTCATCGTGGTTGTTGGTTGGGGGGCTGGTGGTCAAAGACTATGCCGACGACTTAGTGATTCCGAGGCGCATGTATTTCGTGGACTCCGAACACCTGGAACTGATGTCGTTCGTGCGGACGACCGACCGTCATCAGCCCATCTTGGCGACTCTCTTAGAGGGCAACCTGATGGCCGGATTGACCGCGCACCAAGTCTACGTCGGTTACGGCGTCGAGACCTTGAATTTCGGCGACAAGATGACGAACATGAACGCCTTCTTTTCCCGCCTGACGGCCGGTGAACAGCGCCGACTCCTGGCGCGCGAACAACTGTGCTATGTTCTGACCAGTCCGCGGTCGCGCGCTTATGGCGATGCTTTCCGTCCGGAGCAATGGACGGATCTTGAACGAGTCTGGTCCGGCCGGACGCTGGCGCTCTACCGCACGCCATACTGTCGATGAAACGCTGGCATCAGACCGGACTAGTCATCATCGCGCTGTGGTTGGCCACTAGCGCGCCGCAAATTGCCGGTTGGTTGAACCAATCGGACGCCCAGCGCTACCTGGCTCGGATTCCGAGCAACCCGTCTGACACGGCCGCCTACTATTCCGACATCGAGCAGGCGCGGCAAGGGCGCTGGCTGTTTGCAAACCAGCTGACGAGCGAACCGCAACGACCGTCATTGTTTCATCCGCTCTGGCTGGTGACGGGCTGGCTGGCGGCGCTCGGCCGTTTGACCACCCCGGTCGCCTTCCAGGCGGTGCGGTTGATCGCCCTGGCGCTGTTTGTGATCGTTCTGGATTCCATCATCAGCCAAATCTTCGATCGCCGCCAGCACCAACTCATCGCCCTGGCCATCGTGGCTACCAGCTCCGGACTGGGCTGGTTGGTAGCCGCCCAGACGTTCAACGGCCGCGCCATTCTCGGCGCGCCGATCGACCTGTGGGTGGACGAGGCCAATACGTTTCGGAGCTTCAGCCACTCGGCCCTGTTCATCGGCTCCCAGCTACTTCTCCTGCTCGTGCTCTGGGCCACCTACTGGCAATCACAGGGACAGCCGGTGCGGCATGCGCGCTGGGTTGGCCCGTGGCTGGCCCTGCTGGGCCTGATCCATCCTTATGACCTGGTTAGCGCCGCCACGGTGACCGTGGTGTGGTTGTCGGTCTGGGTGGCGGCTGACGCTCCCGACCGAAACCGGTTGAAGACCGTGTTTCGTGTTATCGCAGAGTGGTGGCTGTGGGTTGTTCCGGTCGCCGTCTATTACCTGGCGCTACCGTGGCAACAGGCGGCGATGCGGGGATGGTTCCTCCAGAACATCAACCCCAGCCCGTCGGTCGCGGCCCTGCTGATGGGATTCGGCCTGCTGTTGCCCTTGGCGGCGGTCGGGGTGGCCACGTCATGGCGCGCGCGGGGCCGCCTGACGCCGTTTCTGGTCTGTTGGGCGGTGACCGTCTTGGTCATCATCTACGCGCCCCAGCTCTCCATCCAACGGCGGCTCCTGAGCGGCGTCCATATCCCCCTGGCGCTGTTGGCCGCCGGCGGGTTCATGTGGCTGTTGGAGCGCAATATCGTTAGCCGGTTGAAACCAGCCGTGGCCCTGCTCGGAGTGGCCGCGTTGGCGATCACCAACCTCAAGCTTCTACAAGCGGACGTTCGTGACACCCGCCACCCGGATGGTCGTGATTATCCAATATACGCGTCGCGTGGGACGATGCGGGCGCTCGATTGGCTCCGCCGGAACAGTTCTTTAGACGACGTGGTGCTGGCAAATTTCTGGGACGGCAACACCATCGCCGGATTGGCCGGACGACCGGTAGTATTCGCCCACCCGAACCAGACCGTCGCGTCGTGGAAACGAGAACAGGACTGGGAAACCTTCATTCGCTCGGCCACGACTCCGTCCGACCGCCAGGCGGTGGTCAGCCGTCTCGGGGCGCGCTGGCTGTACTGGACCGAAGCGGAGACGCTCGGCGGCTACCGCCCGGAGCAGGATTCCCGGTGGCTGATGAGATACCGCGACGACGGCCTGGCCATCTATCAGCTACAAGGACGTTGAGCCAAGCTCAATCGTGCCGAGCCGCTCCGGGCGGTCAATAATCGGCCGGAAGGTGCGCAGTCGGTCCAGCCGATACCGGCCGGCCGGAACAAACATCTCCGCGGACAATATGGCGTCCCCGGTTATCCCCGGCGGCAGGACCAGCACATCCCGCGTCTGCCACACCGACCCGGTCGGCCACTCGCTAGCCGGCATCGAGCCTTGGCCGACGATTCGTGGTTGTGTCCAGATTGTTCGACCGCCGCGCTTGATGACGTAGCGGATCGACACCGGACTATCTGGGGAGGTGGTCAGCGCTTTCCAAGTCGCGTCAACGACGAGCTCGCGCCAACCGAACTCCGGTCGATTGACGACCGCCGTGCTCGGACGGCCAAGGAGCGCCAGCGGTCCGTACGTCGTAGCCGAGGCGTCAGCCGGCGGCTCAACCGACACCGCTGATTGATCGGCTGACCCACCGCGCCGGTAAACGGCCACCGAACCGTACTGCCGGACCAGGCCGAGTCCCTGGGCCGCCAACAGCTCCCGCATGCGTTGCGGACCACTGCGGCCTTCAAAAACCGTCGTGCGGTAGAGGAATTGGTACTCGTACAGTTGTTGCCAATCGATGACGGCCACATCAATGTCTGACCGGAGGCGATAGGGAATTTCCGAATACTGCCGCCGGCCGAGGTAGAGATAGTTGAGCGAATACAGCGTCGAGCGGTTGGCGAACAGCGGCAGATAGTTGAATGTTGTCAGAACGCGATCCGACGGCGCGACGTCAGCCAGCGCCCGACGAGCCACCGCCGCCGGCGTGGCCGGATCGCGGCGCAGACCGCGCCACGGCCACTCCGCCGGACCGATGATTAACGATGAATACAGCGGGGCGATGACGACCATGATGGCCATCATCGGGCCGAACACCCGGCGGTCGACGGTCGGAAATAACGCCCCACGGCGCCAGTCGCGGTAGGCTTCAAGCGTCGCCCAAGCCAAGAACGGCAGGAATGGGACGGGGTAGTGGATGCGGAGGTACGATCCGGGCTGGGCGTTGCCGATCAGGAGCAAGGCCAAGACTAACAGCAATGGCCACAGGCGCCGCGGCCGGAGCAAGGGCAGAAAGCCGAAGGTAACCGCGAGGCCGACGACGGTACCGAGATTATTAAGCGACAGAATCTGGCGGATAAACAGCAGGGGGTGCCGGACAGGGAAACTCAGTATCTCGCCCGGGGCGGTCCCGAGCCAGCGGTAGAAGGCCAGGTACTTATACACCCCGTCGTGATTGGCGGCGCGAATGACGGCTTGAGCGGCCGGGAACCACAGTCCCGCCAGCGCGATCGGTAACGCCCACCAGCGCCACGTCCGGCGGTCGACGGCCGCCATCAAGCCCCAGCCGGCGACCACGAACGGCAGGTCTTCGCGAACCAGCAATATCCCGGCCAGGGTTAATAACCAAGGCCAATAGCGCCGTTCAACGTACCACCAGATGGACCACAACAAGAGCGGCAGGGCCACCACCAAGCCGTGAAACTCATAGAGGGCAATATTGTAGACCAGCGGGTGGAGAACAAACAACCCGGCCACGATAATGACGGCGCGGCCGGGCAGTAACCGGGCGGACAACTTGGCCAGCGGCACGAGCGACGAGGCAATCAGCGCCGTCTGAACCCAGAGCAACAGCAACGGCGATGACCACAGCCGGTAGAGCCAGCTAATCGGCACCAACCACAACTCGAGGTGGTCGCCGAGGTAGGACGGATCGTGGATTGATGAGGCGAAACCGCGGCCGTTAGCAAGCGACCACACGGTTTGGCTGTAAATGCCCAGGTCAAGTCCGTTATAACCAAAGTGGACATATTTCCACCACTGCAGTCCGCCAACAACCAGCCCGAACACGGTTCCGATCGCGGCGATCAACCACCACTGACGTCTGGTCATATCCCGTTAGAAACTGCTTCTAATCAGCGTTGAATGCATGGGGAAGAGGTGTGGTGTCCCATCCAAGTTTCTAACGGGACATAGATCAGTAGTGTATCACCGGCGACGCGGTAATCACAAACCACCCCGTCAGATTTGTCCCGTCGGATGACGGGATGACGAGGTGGTCGGAGATTCGTAAGGGAGAAAGACTACTGCGTCACGTTGGCGGTAGTCCGGGCGACGAAGATGACGACGGCCCAGGCGAGGAGAACGATAATCAAACCGATAACCGCCGCGGAAATAATCTTTTTGGCCTTGTCGACTTTCTCTTCATTACCGCTGGCCGTTAACCAGGTAAAGCCGCCGACAATGATCATTACCACCGCCACCAAGGCCAACAGGCCGAGGGCGAGGTTCAAAATGTTGATCACCGTCTGCTTCAGGTCGGCGTTGCCGAGACCGATCGATCCGCCGATTGATTCGACGCTGAACGAGGTCGTCGCCGCGTAGCTGGCAAGCGGCAAAGCCATCAGGCCGACTGAGCCGGCGATAACGGCGAGTTTTGCGAGTTTGTTGAATTTCATGCTGTATTCACCCCCTTTCGTAGAGCGTGTTGAAGCGCAGTTTAGCCGTTGACCGTGACGTTGGCCGTGGTGCGGGCGACGAAGATGACGATGGCCCAGGCCAGCAGGATGACAATCAAACCAATCACCGCCGCGGAAATAATCTTCTTGGCCTTCTCGACCCGCTCCTCGTTACCGGCGGCGGTCAGCCAGGTGAAGCCGCCGTAGATAATCATTGTGACGGCAATGAGCGTCATCAATCCGAGGATGAGCCGGATGATGTTCAAGACGGTGGCCTTTAGGTCGGATTCGCCGAGACCGATCTGGGTCCCGATGGACTCAATACTGAACGACGTCACTGGCACCGCGGCGTGGCTGACAACCGGGGTCGCCAAGGCGGCTACTATGCCGAGTGCCAGCGCGATTTTCGCGAATTTATGTAAACGCATAGGCGTTTGAGATAATATTTGGTAAAAAACTTCCCTGAACTGCCGATTTCCTCCAAACAGTCGGCACTAGGCGATGTGATTATTACGAAAAAAACAAGATTTGTCAACCCGAGTTATCCTCACCCCGTTAGAGGCTTGGATATGAAAGATTTGGTTTCTTATTTGTGGTCAGTAATAAGTCCCCCGTTGAACGCCAAAAAACAATTCCGCGCCTCTAACGGGGCACGGCCCCGTTTATTTGGACGTTCCGGCGATGCCGGCCAGGACGAATTTGATGATCACCCAGCTCAGGAGAATGACCGCCACGCCGATTGCGGCCCAGACCAGCGTTTCTTTCGCCTTCTTGACTTGTTCGGCGTTGCCGCCGGAGGTCAGCATCATCACCCCGCCCCAGACGAACATCAGGGTGGCGATGACGGCAATCACGCCCAGGATGTAGCGGATGACCTGGCTGACCAGGCAGGTGGCGTCGTTACAAACAATGGGATTGGGCAGACCGACCTCGCTACCGGCAGACATCGCCACCACCGGCAGGAAAAACATGACCCCGGCCAGAAAAACGACTGTGATTCGAGTATACGTTCGTAGCATAAACAAAGTATATCGCATTTAAGGCGCGATCGGAATACCGAGAACGGTTTTAACGCACGTCCGGCAGGAGTCGCATTTGCCGAAGTTAAAAGATATTTTGGCGACGTTGGTGCACCAGTACGGCGAGGCGAGCTGGAAACACTGCGCGTTACTGATCGGCGTCGTGACATCACTGCAGAAACCGCAATGACCGACCGTGCCCGCGGCTACGCCGCACGCGCCGGAGACGCGCTCGCTGTCGGCGCCGAGCGCTTGACAGGCGCGGGTGGTCACGCCGTCGACGCAGTAAAGATCGTTTTGGCCGCTTTTGACGATGCAACATCCGACCCCGTCCCCGGGCGCGGTCGATAGCTGTGTCTGGGGGAGCAAAGAAGCGACGGAGTCGGCTTGACTGCCGCTGGCGTCGCAATCGCGGCCATCCGAGCTGATCTTACCCTTGGTGGTGGCATCAATGACGCCGGACGGCGGAAGGAGATTGGCAATCTGGAACTTCCGGACGCAAGCGACGGTAATTGGGCCGAAGCAACCGTCAGTCTCGCCGCACCCGCACCTTTTGTCATTGAGTTTCTTTTGCAGAGTAGCGATTTCTCCGCCGCTGGTGCCCGGATCGGCGCAGTAGACTTGCAACTGGTCGCCGTCGCATGACCGGTCCCAAGCGCTCGTTGGTTTACGGCAGTCCGGTATATCGTTACCCGCGCCTCCGGACCCCGTTTTTCCGCTGAACGGCGCCTTGAGCTTGACCGGACTGGTCTGCCCCTGGATGACGAGCGGCGGGGTCTGGTCAGTGAAAACGGCCGCCACCGGCCCGAACGGGTTGTATGAATTGACCCTGATCGTCGAGCCGGAAATGGCGGCCACGGCGGTGTTGATAATCACATAGGCAGTCAGGGCGATGATCGTGCCGATCACGGTGCCGGTCATGACCCGTTTGCCCTCATCGACTTTCGAAGCGCGGCCGCCGGCGGTGACGAACTGAAAACCGCCGTAGACAAACATGAAGACCGCCAAGAGGCCGAGGATGCTCATCCCCCACTTCGACAGATAGATGAACAGGTTGACGAAGTCCTTGATCTGGCAAGGATTGTCAACCGTGATATTTTTAGGATCACTGGCGTTGGTAATGTCGCAACCGATCTGTTCCACAATCGACAAGCCGGACGAACTGACGGAATCGGCGTGAGCGGCGGTGACGGCCCAGCCACCAACGACTAAGGCCGCGGCCAGGGTGATGATTAGCGTTGAGCGGCGGATCATCCCGTTAGAGGTGATGGAAACAAGAAAATATCGAACTGTTTCTGGCAGAGGCTTGAGGTGTGCCTAACGGGATCATAACGTCGACTGCACTTGCTTATTGACCAGGTTAAGAAGTTCTAGCAGGTCGTTCTTTTCAGTCAAGCCGGCGGTGATGAGTTGTTGGAGATAACCCTCTACCGCCGGACCGTCGTTACCGCGGTACCAAGTTTTTGCCGTCAGGAGCTGCTTGGCGTACAAGCCGGTGGTCGGGTCGTCCTGGCGCTGGGCGAGGAGCGATTTAATGGCCGGCAGGCGGCCGGTGGCTTGGAGATACGGCTGAACATTCCCGGCCTGGCTGATGTACTCGATGAAGTTCCAAGCCGGGGTGGTCCGGCGGCTGAGGGCGCTGGCTTTCGACACCATCGCGACTTCATAGTTGGCGGCGTCAATATACCGCTCGGTACCGGTCCGGCCGTCGTTGTCGCCCGATTCGCGGATGTGGAGCATCGGCGCGACGCCCCAGTTGACCGCGCTAGCTTCGATGGCGGCTCGATCAGCCAAGGTGCCGAAAAAGTATCCGAGTTTACCTTGGATAAAGGCGTCGCGGGCGTTGGTCTGGTCGGCGTCCCAGCTGAAGTTGTTCTTTTTCGGTTGGGCGAAGCTGAGGAAAAAACGAAGCGCTTGCAAACCGGCGTCGTCATTCAGGTGCGCCTGGCGATCGGGGGTGACCATGGTCGAACCGTTCTGGAGCATTAATAACGCTAGCAGGTCGGCGGCATACGGCAAGTTGTTAGCGGTGCCCAGGGCGACTCCGGACTGGACCAAGCGGCCCTGTTCGTCGGTAATGGTCAGCCGGTTGGCCGTGACCTGGGTTTGCAGTTCGGACCAGGTGGTCGCCGGTTCGAAGATCTTGGCGTTGTTGGTCAAGTCCTTGTTGTAGTAGGTGACGATAGTGTCCATGCCCAGCGGCAGACCCCAGACCTGTCCGTCGCGGATGACGTCATCGGTGACCGCCTCGATGAACGAGTTTCGGAGGGTGACCGAGCTGGGAGCCAGCTTAGTGTTGTTCACCACCTTGGTGGTCGTCCCAAAAAGCCCTTTCGACACCAAAACCTGCGGCACCGTCAGGTTAGCCGGCATCGGCACCGCGTATTGCGCCATCTGACCGATCCAGTTCGCGGGCGCAAAGAAAACGTCCGGTCCGGTGCCTTGAGCCCAGGCGCTGATCAGCTGCTCGGCGTAATCTTCAGCTCGCACCTTGGTGTATGTGACCGTCACGTACGAGCGGGTCTGCCGGTACTTAGCGATTAGCGGGCGGAGGGCGAGATCGTTATCCGCGGTGCCCCAGACGCTCAGCTTAACGGCGGCCACCGTCTGCGGCTTGCTCTTCAACACGCCGGTCACGACCAGAACGACCGGCGCGGCGGGGAGCAGGAGGATGGCGAGGATGATCAGGACGCGACGCATCCCGTTAGAGGTTAGCGGGTGAATTCAAAAGGTGACAGTTGAGCGATCGCTTGTTTTGACCGGGCGGCGGAGAAATAGAGTTGGACATACAGTGAAACGGGAGGCGTGATTGATGACCACCTCTAACGGGACATCCCGTTAGAAGTTTATGGGGTTATTGGGAACTTGATTCGCGGGCTGGTGACAGCCCAGTCCCGCCACTGGATTACTTACATGAGCCCATGTGAACTGCCGGTAGTTACAAGAGAAAATTGTCACTGTTAGTAAATAATTTGTCATAAATTCTTTTCAAACTTCTAACGGGAGCATCCCGTTAGAAGTGAGGCTGATAAGTTTTCAGCCGCGAAAACATCCGACATATTTGGATTGAGGAACGTCTAACTAGCCGCCTGGCCATCGTTTAGTTGGGTTTTTTAATGTAAGCGCGAATCTGATCACGGAGGTCCGGATGCTTCAGGGCAAAGAAAATATTGGCCTTAACGTATTCGGTCTTGCTGCCGCAGTCGAAATAACGGCCGGTCATTTGGTGGGCATAAACCGGCCTGCGACGGGCCATGGCGGCCACCGCGTCGACCAGGAAGAGTTCACCGCCGTGTCCGGGTTTGAGCTTGGTAATGTAGTCGAAAATATCCGGCGTCAGGACAAAACGACCGGGGCTGAATTGAAGCGACGGGGGATTCTCCTTGGGTTTTTCGACGATGCCGGCAACGCGGAACGTATGGCCCTTGATCGGGCCGGCGGGTTTCATGATCCCGTAGCGATGCGCCAGTTCCGGGCGAACCTTCATGGTGCCGATAATGGTCGAGCGTCGCCGCTGGTAAACGTCTATCAACTGTCGAATGGCCGGCCGTCGCGAGTCGATGATATCGTCGCCGTAAGAGAAGGCGAAGGGTTCGTCGCCGACGATTTCGCGGGCGCAGAGCAAAGCGTTTGCGTTGCCGAGGGCCTTATTTTGTCGGACGTAGACGAACTTCGCCAGTCGAGAAATACGGTGGATTTCCTTCAGGACGTCGAGCTTCTGGCTGTCCCGGAGAGACTGCTCAAGCTCGGCTGAGTAGTCGAAGTGATCCTCGATGGCCCGCTTGTTCCGGCCGGTGACGAAGATGATTTCTTCGATGCCGGCGGCTACCATTTCCTCAACGATGTACTGAATGACCGGCTTGTCGACAATCGGCAACATTTCCTTGGGCTGGGCGATGGTGGCCGGCAAGAAACGGGTGCCGAAACCGGCCACGGGAATGACCGCCTTGCGGATTTTTTGTGGCGTATGTCTTTTAACCATGGGCGCATCATACCACAAACACGCGACAATGTCCACCTTCTGCTATACTGCCAAACATGAATCGTTTGGCTTTTTCACACTGGTGGCCGTGGTTGGGATTTGTGATCGCCCTCGGTTTGCATCTCTGGCAACTCGGGCAACCGGCCCAACTGGTTAGCGACGAGGCGTTCTTTGTAAATGACGGCCGCGATTACGTCACTCACCAGACCTATTTCGATCCCCACCCGCCCCTAGGCAAACTACAACTCGGGGCGGTCTTTTCCCTAGCCGGCTTCACACCGGTCACCTGGCGCATCGTCAACGCCGTCGAAGGCGCCCTGATCGTGCCGTTGCTGTGGTGGCTGGTTTGGCGGCTGACCCGCCAGCGCGCGGCCGCCAACCTGGCGTTGATTCTGGCGTTGGCGGACGGCTTGCTACTGGTCGAGTCGCGCCTCGGTCTGATCAACGTGCCCTACATTCTGTACAGCCTGGCGGCGTTGGCGGCAATTTTAAAAGCCCTGGAAGCCCGCCGACCGGGGCGGTGGTTGGCGGCGGCGGGTTTATTTATCGGTGCCGGCCTGTCCGTTAAATGGTTGGCGATCCTGATTACCGGGCCGGCGGCGGCCTTATGGTTTTGGCCACAACTTTTCGGCCAGCGCCATCACCCTGAACAATCGCGCGGAATAAAAGCGGCCGCCTGGATGTGCCTACTCTTGATTCCGGCCGCGATATACTGGCTGACTTTCCGTCTCCATGTCGGTTGGCTGGGAATATCGAGCGGGTTCTGGCAGTTGAATCGACAAATGCTTAATTATCATCTCAGCGTTCCCGCCGCGGGCGATCCGTACGCCGCACCGTGGTGGGGATGGTTACTGCTGTGGCGTCCATTCGTCTACTGGTCCCAAGCCGTGGGTGATAAAATGGGCGCGATTTGGTCGTTGCCGAATCCATGGGTCTGGTGGACCGGCGGCGGCATCTTTTTATACAGCCTGGTGAAAGGTTGGCGACAGCCAGCCGCGCGCCTGTTGAACATTCTGCTCCTGGCCACCTGGTTGCCTTTGGCTGTCATTAACCGGATCATGTACAGCTATCACGCCCTGCCGTTCGACCTGGCGTTGATTATGCTGACGGCGGCGTGGCTCGGACAATGGTGGCACAGATACCGGCGCTGGATAGCAACGTATCTGGCCGTCGCGATGATAGTGTTCGCATGGTTTGCGCCGTGGTACCTGAATATTCCGCTATCGCATCAACAGCAAAAACTGCGGCAGTGGTTGCCAACCTGGACTGCGAAATGATTGGTTGAAAGTTTTAAGATTTAAGGATTAGGGGTCGGTGGGCAGACGCTGACGCAATTCCGCCACCGCGTCTGCGGGCGCGGTCGCGCGGTCGATGATGCCGAGAATCTGTTCGCGAGTCATGCCGTCGAGCGCCAATTCCTGAGCCAGACGGACCGCCTCACCCACCATTTTCCCCGGCGGCCAGTTTCTTTCACCGCGTCCCTCAACCACATCGCGCCCCCACAGGATCGGTTCCGGCGGCTGGTCGAGTCCCAAGCGCTCAATCTGTTCCTCCCACCAGGTGCGGTAACCGCCGGTGTCCGGTTGTCGGGCGGAGCCGTCAGGCATGGGGAACGGCCCGCGGCCGCGATGATCGGCTTCGGCCAGGGTGATCAGCGGCCGCAGTTGCGCCGGGCCGATATCGCGGGCCAGCCTGCGGAGCGCCTGGTCACCGATGGTAGCGCGGTCGCGGTAGAGGGTGACCGGCCGCAGGTGATGAGCGACCAACACGCCGATCCGATCGATGACTGCCGACGGGATGCCGATCTGCTCCAGGAACACCTCGGCCGGCTTAACCCCGGCGGCTTCGTGACCAATGGCGCTAATCCGGTCGCCGTCGTGACGGGTGGTTTGCGGCTTCCCCAGATCGTGGGTCAAAGCCGCCAGCATCAACTCTTGGCGATGCTGCCAGCCGAACAGCTGTTGTCGGGCTAAGCTCGAGGCCTCATCCACGACCATCATCGTATGCCGGCCAACCGCGCCTTCCGGATGGTGAAGCGGGTCTTGCGGGGTGACCCACAACTTGGCTAACTCGGGATGCCACCGCTCAAGCAGGCCGATCTCGCGCGCCAGCTCGATCCCGACGGAAGGCCGCTTGGCCTCAGTCAGCATCTTCACCCACTCTTCGCGGATGCGCTCTTTGGCTAAGGCGCCGACCTGTTCAACCAGGCCGACCATCTTGAGCTTGGTATCCGGTTCAACCGTCAAGTCAAACCGGGCGGCATGGCGCAAGCCGCGCAGGACGCGCAGGGGGTCGTCGGCGAACGTGGCCGCATCAACCAGGCGCAGTTTTTTTTGGTCAAGGTCGCGGATGCCGCCGAAAGGATCATACAGTCGGCCGGACAGGAGTTCTTTGTAGATGGCGCCGATGGTGAACTCGCGCCGGCGCGCCGCTTCGGTAATGCCAAGGCCGGGACTGACCTCGATCCGGAAGTCACGGTGCCCGGCGCCGGTTTTTGAATCGCGTCGCGGCAGGGCCACGTCAATCTTGCCGTGGTCGGTTTGTAACAACAAGGTGCCGAAGGCTTTACCCACGCTCTGTGGCTGGCCGAACTCGGCCACCACCACCTCAACCTCATCAGCCGGCAATCCGTGAATCTCCAGGTCGAAATCTTTCGGCACCTGCCCGAGGACTTCATCGCGAACCGCCCCGCCAACCAGGAAGACCTGGCCCCCGCGAGTACTGACCACCTCGGCCAGCCGGACGGCCGTCCGGTAAACTTCAATCAGACCGCGGGTCTCGGGATGGACACCGAGGAGCTCGTACATCTCGCCGGGCGCCTTGCCCTGGCCGGCCGACGGACAATCGATAGACGGATGTTCTGGCAACGATTCGATCATACTCTAAACCCTACCAGGTTTTGACGTGAACGCAAAACAGCCGTCGACACCCTATCAACCTTGGGGCGGTGATGATACCATATCGGGATGGTTCTCTTCGGCACGATCAATCAAGCGATGTTCGACTGGCCCTGGTCGGGTATTCACCTCGTCAGCGGCCTGTGCATCGGTGCACTCTTAGCCATACTTGTCTATCAACGCCGGCCAGGCCGTTTTTGGACGTTGGGGATGGGACTGCTGGCCCTGTGGGAGATTTTTGAGAAGACCCTGCAGTACCTTGATGTTCATGCCCATCAAACGATCGCTCCTTTTAAGCAAGCGGTTGGCGGCTTCGCCTTCGCACCGGAAACAGCGGCTAACACCACCGGTGACTTGATTATTGGCGCGGTGGGAACGTTAATCGGGTTGATCTTGATGCGCCGGATTGCCCGGAAACCTTGATTTTTCCTTGAAAAATGCGTACACTCTTCGCGTTACGGAGGCATACCTAAGTTTCCGCACCATTCCTCGTTTCACCCACGCACCAGCCCCGCCCGCTGGCGGGACGGATGCGGGGTTTCGCTCCGCACCATACTGACGGAAGCCGCCGACTCCTGCCACCGCCTTCAGCGGTGTCCCGCCAGCGGCGGCGATCGGCGGAGCTTCACTCGTCAGGTGAGGGCAAGGGTTGCCCGGCGAAGCCGGGTCCGGCTACGCCGGAAAGGCACAGCTCCCGTCACCGCACATAGCGGAGGGTTGGCAGAGTGGTCGAATGCGCCGCACTCGAAATGCGGTAGGGCAGAAATGCCCTCGCAGGTTCAAATCCTGCACCCTCCGCCATGTGCGGGATCCCGCCTGCCGGCAGGCGTTAGGCCATCACAGGTCTCGTGAGTTTCCGGCGGAGCCGGATCAGGCTCCGCCTGACGAATCCCTCCCTCTCCGCCAAGAGAACTAAGTATCGGATGTGACCCGATTACCCTACAGAGCACAATCCTGTAACTGTACCGGCGGGTAATTAACGAAGCATGTCTACCTCAATCATTCTCATAATCACAACGTTCATTATTGTGATGGTCATTTTTTCGTCCGTCTTAAATAAGCGATTCAATATTACTCATACACGATGGTACGTCATTACTTGTTTCTACTTTCTTATAGCAACCCTATTGGTTATATACAGCCATCATAATTATTTCAGTCCACTACAGCAGGTGGGTGTAGTTCCAGGGTTGATTTTGATCGGGCTTTTTATCTTGAACCCATTAATATACTGGTATGCAAGAAAAAAACTGGAACACCCTACTGACCTCATCGAACGTAACAATAGTCAAAACTTCATTAAACTTGACTATCGTTACCTGGCGTCAAAAACCTGTGAAATCATGTTCCAACAAACATGCATTATTATTTTAGTACTATTATTGGAAAAGGCCGGCCTCTCCTTAATTCAGATCATGGTGAGCTTTTCCCTACTCTTCAGCCTAGCCCATTTTCCACTTTTGTTGACCGGGCAACACTCTTGGGCACTATACTATATTATTTTTTCGGCATTGTCCGGGTTTATTTTTCCGCCACTCATTCTAAAACTGCCCTCTGGATTCATATATAGTTTTATCGTCCACTGGTTGTTTTATACACTAGCAGGAGTCGGGTTCTGGATATATTTCAATCGTCAAGTCAGGAAACACGGAGCCTCCCTATACAGCTAGGCTATTGACAAATACAAGCTTTACGCTAAGGTGATGGCGTCTCTTAGATTTGTGATTATGAAATAAACCACGGTTGGGAGGGATCCCAAGCACATTGATAATTAGAATTTGGTGTAGCGGACTACCTTCATCCGGGGGTCTCCATGCTCAAGGGGAAAGTAGTTGTTTATGGGATTATGGGTGAAGGACTAGGTCACGCCAGGCGCAGTCAGGCCATCATCAATCGACTGGTGGCGGCTGGACATCGAGTCCATGTACTGACCAGTGGTGATGCGTTCACTGCCCTAAAGGAAAGCTCTTACCCGGATCTCCATCGGGTGTACTCTTTCTCCTTTATTTATGAGAGTGAAAGAATACACCACGGTCTTACCTTGTGGCGTCATGCGCCAGCCTTGTTGGCGCTCCTGACCGGAACGGGTCGAGCCTATCAAGTAACCGAACGGCTAATCAGGCAACTAAAGCCAGACTGCGTCATTACTGATTTCGAGCCATATACGGCTCGTATCGCTCAACTACTTGGCATTCCGCTGGTATCGATTGACCATCAGCACATCCTAGCTGATGGCCGGATACCAGAACTCGATGTACCTACGAGGTTGGCCGTACGGATAAGTGATATCGTAATCCGTCATATTTTTCGCGTCGACCTAGTGATAGTAGCGGGCTTCTACCACTTTGAGACTCGGTCCACAGCGCGGATTATGCGCGTCTACAACATCCTACGGGATGAAATAGTCGGCAAACCGGAAGCATCAATTGGACAGCATGTGACGGTGTACCTCAAACGACACGGATATTGGGAGAGAGTTCGAAAGACCCTCGCCGCCCTACCCAGCGTTCAATTCCAGGTCTTCTCGGATTTTTCGCCTCTCAACGTGTTAGAGCAAATAAAGTCGCTCAATGTGGAGATCTTCCCCATTAGCGACAGCTTGTTTGTCTCCTCTTTGAAAAGTTGCCAGGCGCTTATCTCTACAGCCGGCAACCAAGCCTTGGGCGAAGCGACATACCTCCACAAGCCAGTGCTGTGTTTTCCAGAACCAAATGCATTCGAACAAGAGATCAATGGGCGGGCCCTGGAAGCTACGGGGGCTGGCAGGGTAGTAGAATTAGAACACCTTGATGCTAGAACTATCGAGGCATTTCTCTCGGATCTGGATCGGTACCGGGAGAGGATCAAAGAGTACTTGAGTACCCGACCAGACTTCAACGCAACGAAGCAAGTCGTTGATATCATTAATGGAGTTCTGGCGGCAGGCTAGAAGCACAACGGAAGGGACAAGGCCGGTTCCAGGGATCGGCCTTCTTTTTTATAAAATAGCCCTTGTTTTTCAAAGTATGGTTCCCCGACCCACATGCCTCAAATTGCTCCCTAGAAAAATAGTCAGAAAACCTTTACAATACTCCGCAGGCGGTGGTACCTAACTCATGTAGCCCGCCAGCCTGCGCCTGCGGGCTTCGGCTGACAAGCCAACACAATCTTTTATCGGAGCCGACCCGAGTGCCTCAGTTTTTAGGACTTTATCCGCGCACCAGAAGACCACCGACTCTGTCGGTGGATGAAGATTGGTGCGGACGGTCTTCGGTGCGGGATTCCGCTCCGCACCGAACAACTGCAGATACCGCCAGCTCCTGCTGGCGGAGCTTCATTTTAGAGTTACCTCCCTGCCAGAACAGGCTCTTGCGCCGAAAAGAGATTTGGGTATATCATGGGGTTTATGGAGGTCAAAATGCTTAAAAATCCCGTGATCAGAAATGTTTTATCTGCCGTGGCGGTAGCGGGGGCGGGGTTCGTCTTGCTCAATCTCGTTTTTATCTTTTTTGCCTCGATTGCCTGGGTGCTTGAGAAGCTTATTATCCCCGGCAGTACACCGATGGAGCGGCCGTGGTTTATGCCGGTTTCGTTCGCAATTTCGGCGGCGATCATCGCGTTGATTTCCTGGTTCGTCTTTCGCTCTAAACTTGCGACTCTCGGCAAGGCGATTTTCATGACCGTGCCGGTGGCGGTTGGTTTGGCCCTGATCGGCATCCAACTTTACCGCTGGCCGGTAGCCGCACTTTCGCTGGGCGGCCTGCTCAGCCTCGGCGTTTTATACTATTTCTACCGCACCAAACAACCCTGGCTCTACCATTACGTTGTAATTTTAGTCGCCTTAACGTTGGCGATGGTTACCATTCTTGGCGTAGAAATTTAAGAAACATCCGGCCAACACGCTCGAGACAAGACCGAATGGGTAGACTGCTGGGGTTTATCCTTGGTAGAACCGAATCTTACTCCCGCGCTGGCCATTCGGCGGGGAAATTTCGCGTACGGATTGCCAGCCTGGCAAGGCAAATCCAAAAGAAATAAGTTGGGCACCGTGCTGGAGATGTACGGCTAGCTTGACCGCCACTTTGGGCATCATGGCGGTGATAAAAAAACCGTAAAAAACCGTCACGCCAGATAGGTCGGCGGTGAGGAAGTTTTGCGGTCGGATCGTAACGTTCTTCAGCTGGCGCGTCCGCCACTTGGCCAGCAGGAACGGCCACCACTGGACTTCAATGCCGACGAATTTTGTCGTGGGATATTTTCCAGCCAGAGCGGCCAGCACGCGAGCGTCGCCGCAGCCGAGTTCGCAGACAAGGTCGGAAGATTTAAGATTTAGGTTGTCGGTCAGCCAATCAACCGCCCAGTGCGGCGTGCTGACATACGGCAAACCGAAGCGGAGCGTATTAATCAGCGCGTTGATGCTGAAAATGACGGCGATGATAGTGCCGACGAGAAAGAGAAGGAGGAAAGCGAGAAGCATGAATATAGTGTATCATGGTAAACTGTATCCGTGCACACGCGGCAAAAAGGACAGACGCTTTTCATCGGTGGCTACATCGTTTGGCAACTCATTTTACTATTGACCGGCGTGGTGACGGCCGCAGTGACGACACACGAGCCAGTGAGAAATGCCGTGCACATCATTAACCCGAAGTCACCCGGAAACGTTTGGGAGTACTGGGATGCCGGTATTTACCTTCAGATTGCGGAACACGGTTATACGTACAGCGGGCCGAAAGTGGATTATGGCTTCTGGCCGCTCTGGCCACTTACGATCCGTTTTGTCACCGTAGTCGTACACCAACCGGTGTTCGCCGGTATCGTTGCGACGCAAATCCTGACCCTAGCCAGCCTCTACGCTCTCTTTAGACTTATTCGGCTGGACGCATCGGAAGAAATAGCGAAACGGACAGTTCTCTGGGCGATGGTCTGGCCGATGGCGTTCATGTTCACCGCGCTCTATAGCGAAGCCCTGTTCACGCTCTTGGTCCTGCTGACATTCTACGCCGCTCGTCGACAGCAGTGGCTTCTGGCCGGCCTGGCCGGGGCGCTATTGGCGCTAACACGCCACGTTGGTGCGCTCATCATCATCCCGCTCCTTGTGGAATGGTGGGCGCGGCGCGCCTCAACCACAATGCGCTGGTATCGTTCGCCCGCTTGGTTATGGCTGCTTCCCATCGGTACAGCAATTTTCCCGCTGGTAGTCTTCATGCACCGCGAGACGTTCCTGGCACCATTTAATTACCAGCGTATCGGCCTCTACCACGCGCTCTCAAACCCGCTGACGGAGGCCTGGCGTTACATGATTGCGGCCGGGCAGCAACCGATCGCGGCGGTGCCGGCCATCCTCTGGTTGCTTGGCGCGGTCCTCGTCGCGCTAGGGATACGGGAAGCGTATCGTGGTCGGCTTCGTCCGAGCTATGCCGTGTACGCAGCGCTGTTCTTTCTTTTTCCGATGTTCTCGACCCACAATCTGATCGGCATTCCCCGCTATGCGATTGTACTGTTTCCGATATACCTAGTGTTGGCGAAATTATGGGAACGGCGCCGCTGGCGCTGGGTTGTTAGCGCTGGTTTCGCGGCCATGCAAGTGGCACTCTTCGCACTCTGGGTACTACAGGCCAAGGTGACGCTGTAAAGACGGTCAAGAATACACGGCCGATCAGTCGTTCGTGGTGAAATAATTTCTTATCTAAACTAAAGTAATCCGTCTAATCCCCCAAGCACGGACCATGGTCGAAGAGAAGGCGCCGAACGGCGGGATCACCCCTCCTCAATCTAGGAAGGGGCGGTGGGGGTCGACGCTGTGGCGTCCCGAACTTGAAAACTATGGTGCCCGCGGCGGACTACGCTTGATCGGCGGTTGCTTGATCGTCGTGTCGGTGTACGGCTTGGCTCCGATATCGCTACCGTCCGTGCCGGCGCCGCGAGCCGGGGAGGCGGTGTTCAGCGAGAAGTCGCCGTTTCCTGCGTCGACGAAGAGCGGATCGCCTTCCTTCGATTTCGTTCCTTCGCCGCTCATGGTCTTCCACTGGTTCAGGTTCATCGTGCCGAAGAATCGGGCGCTACCGCTACGATTGAAGAGGAGATTGCCGTTGCCGACGTAGCCGTCATACCCCGCCACGCCGTCAATGGCCAGGGTGTCGCCACCCTCGTGACTGAAGATGTTGTTCGTGATGGTATTGTCGCCGGGGGCGCTACCGCTCGCGAGTCGGACGGCCAGGCCCGGCGTACCGGTGACGAAGGTGTTGTGGTCAAAGGTATTGCCCTGACCGATGGCGAGCTGGCTGCCGAAACCGCTCCGCGACCAAACAACGTTGTTGGCGTACAAGTTGTTGTCGGCCGGAGCCTGTAGCCACAGCGCATGGGCGGCATCGGCGCGGATGACGTTTCCGGAAAAGGTGTTGTTGCTCGGGTAGCCCTTGAAGTCTGCGCCTTCGTTGCCGGATGTCACGGCCAGCGCGCCGCGGGTTCCGCCGATCGCTTTATTCACCCAGACGGCGTTGTTGGTGATGGCGTTGAAGTTCGCGCCGTCGCGCAGGAACAGCCCCTGCGCCTCGCCGGTGGCGCGGATGGTGTTGCCGGACACGACGTTGCCGCGTCCGCAACGCAAGTACATCGTCAACGGGTTGTCGGCGGTCGAATCAATCGTGTTAGTGATGATGTTGTTGGTGACGGTGTGCTGGGTGAGCGGGCAACGCCGGAGCGACTCGGCTTCCGGACTGCCGGGACTGATCGGCGCGTAGACGGTTGAGCTGTTTCCGTAGCCGACGATATCAATGAACCTCGTGCCCGAACCGGTGATGGTATTGCCGCTGATGGTGGCGCGTTCGGCCGCGTTGTTGTCGGGGAACCAGTAGGAAACAACCAGACCGCCGTTGATGGTGTTGTTGCGTATGACCGCGTCGTCCGCCGCATAGACGCTGATGCCGCTGAAGGTCGAATACTCAATCACGACGTTGTCGGCGCTGTCGCCGAGAATGCCGATGCCCCGGTTGGAGTTCAGGTTTCTGACGGTGATGTTGGCGCGGTCGAAGATGTTGACCGCATCGCCGCTGGTGACGGTCGCGGTCTTGCCGTTGCCGTCGATGATCAGGTTGTCGGCCATCGGGATAAGGCAGTTACTCGCGCCGGCCAGATCGCCGACGAGTCGGACATTCCCCCAAATCTGTCCCGGGCAAGCGCCGCTGATGTCCTGGTAGGTAACGGTCGGCGCGGCCGGCGTTACTTCTTCAAGTCCTTCAACATACGCCAGGGCAAACGCCAACAGCGCCCCGCTGGCCACGAGTCCGAGGACAAGCAGTCCGGCCTTCAAACCGATACGGGACTTGAGTTTGACCTTAGTATTGAACGGCATGGACGTTTAGTATTGAAACTTCTTCGTTTCTACTATGATAGCGTCCTTTTCGAGGTTTGACAACACAACACCAGGCACTGTTTAACTCATTGGTTGGTACTTTGCTTTTCATGAGGACCAGTTCATTGATGTACCCCTCTAAGGTTTGAGGTGTTTTAGCACCCGGCATGGTCTTCAATCGTTGCTGTAAACCCTCCATGAAGTTCTCGATACGGTTCGATGTGCGGGGAATGTTCAATTCGGAATGGTGGCTGAACTGGTAGATATGAGGCAGGCCATCTCGGAGGATACGGAAGGTTGCGGCATATTGCGGATAGGACCGTCTCATCCGCTCCAAATACAACCGCGCAGCTCGTTCGGTTGGAAACCCCAGAGCAACGCGTCGAAAGATCGTCCAGTGTTGCCGTCCGTACCCAGTGACATGCTACCAGCGGCCACCGAAATTTCGGGACACTGCCTGCAGGACGTGAAAGGCGCACTGCTGGTGAATCACGAGCGGCAGATGGTCGATGACGGCCGCCAGAATGCCCATGTGCCAGTCGCTGACGACCGCCTGAAGACGCGGAGATTGTGGCTTGAGGTGCTTGAGGAGTAGGTCGTAGCCAGAACGTAGCTCATGCCGTGGCAGGAGCACCCAAGCCAAAGGCTTGCCGTTCGTTCCATTAAGAGCCAGATAGAATGTCCAGATCCGACGGTGCAGACGGAAGCGTTTGACATCCAGCAGGAGGACGCTCATTTCTGGAGGTGATGAAACGGCCACCACTTCACCACTGTGCGGTGATTCAATTACGCTCCGTTGAATACGTCGCCAGGCCGTAACATATCCGACGTGCCATCGGTGGCCTAACCTACGAACTGATGAACCATCAAGCAGATAGCTATTGACCCATCGTCGGTCAAGCTGATGGTGCTTTTTTCTCTGACGAAACGTGCGGTTGCAAGCACGGCAATGCCACCGCCGTGGACCATAGCGATGGGTTCTTAAACTCGAACAATACCGGCGACGAACTCGTCTAAGGTGTGTACACGCATATCACACAGGATAGATGTTTAATGAACAAAGGACGAAAGCCTCAAAAGACCAACCAATTATGAAACAGTGCCGTTAATCTCGATGAGCAATAATCTAAAAAACCACCCCTGTGGCGGTTCCTTTCAGCTCTCTTAACCGGGCACTGGCCTACTTTCCCCTCGACATGCATCCCCGCACTGCGTCACTGTGGTGCCGAGTGCGGGGTAAACTCCGTATCACCCGCCTTCGCCCTGCTGGGCTTCGGCGGGCAGGTCGGCGCTGAGACGCTTAACTACTGTGTCCGGGATGCCTGTCCGCCGAAACTTTGGCGTAGGCGGAGGAACGGGGCTTGCGTGTTAGCATGTTTAATAGGGTGAAAAACAATACTGCCAATGATGGCAGTATGTATATTCACGTCAGTGACCCGGGCACCGGCCTACTTTCCCCTCGACATGCATCGAAGTATCATCGGCGCTGATGAGCTTAACTACTGTGTTCGGGATGGGAACAGGTGTGACCTCATCGCTCGAGACACCCGGATCACTGGAGTGAATTGAAAGGTAACGATCTATTTGATGACCGCGCTGGTGGCGGGGGAGAGCCAGAAGACTAGGCCTACGAAGGCGGCAACCAGTAGCAACATTATGACTAAACGGACTCTCGGCGAAGCGAAGATACGCGACATACGTAATAATAATGATAGCACGAACCACACCGGCGCGCAACCCGGCGCTGGTGGTTCTGGTCCAGTTCGCTCGTTCCCGATAAAATTATCAGAACTTGACTGATTAGTACGGCTCGGCTAAGCACATTACTGTGCGTACACCTACCGCCTATCAACCTCGTTATCTCCGAGGAGTCTATAGTGAAACCTAATCTTGAAGTCGGCTTCACGCTTAGATGCTTTCAGCGTTTATCCATACTAAACGTTGCTACCGGGCGATGCTCCTGGTGGAACAGCCCGTACACAAGAGGTTTATTCTTTCCGGTCCTCTCGTACTAGGAAAGAGTCTTCTCAGGTTTCGACGCCCACAGTAGATAGGAGACCGAACTGTCTCACGCATGATACTCCATTATTACTAATGGCATGGACTATATCTTCGCCCTCTCCAAAGGAATTTTGGAGGAGGGGCCGACGTATGATACCTATACCAGATATCTCAAGTTAGTCTCGTACTAACTATCAGTCTCTACGGGGAAAAGATTTATGTTGTAGAAAGTCTTGAACTAGAGCACTTGTATTTGTTCGCTTTTTGGAGTAGTTGAATGCCGCAGTGGCGTCAACTAATCGACTAATGCGAATAAGTTCTCGGGGCGACATCCTAATCGGATGTTGCTCGATTAACTCAAGTACTTTTCGTGCCAAAACTTTCTTTAAACGAAGATATGGGTGAAGAAGCACTAACGTTTCCTGTACTTCTTTAAAGCCAACAATGGTATATTCTACCATCCCATCATTGCGTTCGCGGATGTATCCGTGTCGCAATTGATGATGTAGCCAAGAGAGGATTCTTTGATTCTTTTTCTTTTGATAGAAGACAATACTGGTTCTGACTTGGTAACCGTAGATATAATCTTTCCGGCGTACCAATTGAGCCATAATGCAACCATCACCATCAAGAAATCCCGCTACATATGCTTTTTCTTCGTTAGACATAAACCTGATCTTCCCTCGGTATTGCCCTCTTGAACAGTTCGCAGATTCAAGGAGGGTTTCACCGATATTAGTCAGATTTATTGTACCGCATTACTGCGGTAGAACGCAATGTAATTTACGTTCTGAACCCAGCTCACGTACCGCTTTAATTGGCGAACAGCCAAACCCTTGGGGCCTTCTTCAGTCCCAGGATGCGATGAGCCGACATCGAGGTGCCAAACCTCCTCGTCGATGTGGACTCTTGGAGGAGATCAGCCTGTTATCCCCGGAGTAACTTTTGTCCGTTGAGCTTCGACGCGCCTATGTGCGATCGTCGGATCACTAACTTCGACTTTCGTCCCTGCTCGACTTGTAGGTCTTGCAGTCAAGCCGGCATATGGGTTTGCCCTACCTCCGCCGTTTCCATTGGCGGATAGCCGACCTTTGTAAACGCCTCCGTTACATTTTAGGAGGCAACCGCCCCAGTTAAACTA
>JBBTRH010000011.1:0-8771 GCA_038065275.1 Patescibacteria group bacterium
TCGTCAAAGCGCCGCCCGCCTCCGCTCCAGCCGACGACCCGATCGAGCACTTGAAATTTTTCGCCAAGCACAGGATCGTGCTGGCCGAAGCGGAGCAACGCCGCAAGGCGCTCGCCAAGCACAGCCTCGAGATCATCGAGGTCCGCGGCCGCCTGGCCCTAGTCTCGGCCGAAAAGAAGTCGCGCTGAATATCGTTCAACGCACCGCCCCAGCCATGCCCCCGATGGCTGGTTTTTCTATCGCCGTTTCTGCTTGATCCGATAACGGATAATCGTTTTTCCCTTCGGTCCGGGGCGGGATAAGTACACTTCTTCGTGCGGGCCGGTGATGCGGTACCCCTCAAGCGCGATGAAACGGTTCAGCTTCTTAATGGTCGGCCCTTCGGCGCTGTATGGGCCGATGTGCAGGATTTCGGCCACGGTCGCGGCGGGCAGTGTCTTGACCTTCACTGGCATATTAGGGTTCTTCTGCAGTAGGTCCTTCTGTCTCACAAATGACGGCACGTCGAGCATCCAGTGAGCCGTCCACTTCGACTTCGGCTTTTTCATCGCATCCGGCCAGAACGCTGACAAGCGTCCAATATCGAAGTCTTTTCTTTTCGCCTTTCCGGCGGAGCCGGATCCGGCTCCGCCGGAGAATTTTGTGCCGAACGCTGTGCCGTAAAGCGCCTGCATCACGCCGGCGGTAACCCGATTCGGATCGCCAACCACCGCCAGCGTCAGGACGGTGCGGAGAGGGAGTTTGATAATTTCCGGCTCGCCAGGTTTCATAACCGCAGAATATCTTAGTTTTCTAGCGTTAGCTATGGCGATGGTGGAGACGGTGCGGAATGGGCAGGGAATGTCCGCCAAGCCGTGATCATCATCGCCAGCGCAACCACGGACAGGAGGAAGGGCCGGATAACCTGGCAAACCCACGACCTTCCCGCCCCAGTCGGGGTGACTGGACTTGAACCAGCGACCTCCCGCCACCGCTACGCTATGGCGGGCAGGCCCGCTCCCGCCTTGAAAAAAGATCTAGTGAACGAATGTGTTCTCGATGGTCGGGGTAGTCGGACTCGAACCGACGATCTCCTGGTCCCAAACCAGGCGCGATACCAACTTCGCCATACCCCGACCATCGGGAACAATTATTAAACTTTACGGAGCAAGAACCAGGCGCGCCTGTCCCGCACCTGAGCGGTCGCGAATGGTACGGCGCTACCAACGGAGTTTTTTATGATCAGCCAGGAACAGACGCGGCATAATAATCGTGCCGAGCAATAATCCTATCCTTCCGGTTCATTCCGTCACCTTGAATATCTGGTCTTTCTGCTTGACCGGCTGGTCAAGCTTGATCGCCACCTCACTGTTTTTGGCGGCCGTGGCGACCGGCTGGTGATCAACCTGCATCGAGCTGACCGTTTGCTGAAAATCGCTTTTACCGGTGACGTGAATCTGGTCGCCGGGTTTCAGGCTGTCGCCGGTCAGTTTGATAACCGCCACTCCGATGTGGTCGAAGTAGTGCTTGACCTGACCCAAGAGTTTTTCGGCCATATGTTTCGTAATTAGTGTATCTGTCCCCAGCCTAGCAGGTTGCGGCGGAATTGACCAGCCCGAGTTGGGAGGTAGGCCGATGAACTGTAGGTATTATCGAAATAACAAATTTAAGTTCTTCTTGAAATATGAAGAACCCCGCCACGTGATCGCACTTGCGATTTTACGTGGCGGGGTCTCGTACAGCATTGTGATCAAAACTTGCTACGGGTGGTTAAAGCTCGTCCCGCACCAGTACGAAGAGATTGATGTGGGGTCTCAAGGATCGATGTTACCCGCCCCGTACCCTACGTGGTGCGGGAGCTCAAAAAGGCTACCACTCCGATGCTTTCGCCGCGATCGTCCCCCAGACGTTGCCGTAGTTGACATTCAGGCCGCTCTGGCTGAAGTAGCCGACGCAGACCGGTCCGCCGCCCCAGGAGATATCGATGCAGTGAATGTAGATATTCCCGAAGAGCTGATTCCCTGTGACCAGGAAGTAGAGGATGGTCATGTAGGACACCTCACACGCCCGGGGAACATCCACGCCTCGAGGAAACTTCATCAGCTCCTCGATCAATTTCCTCTGCGACTCGAAAGTACTGCTCGTGGAGAACCCCACGGGGTCGCGGCGGATGAGATACCACCGCAGGCTGACCCTCTCGTCCTTGGCGAACTTCTCGTTATTGTACCAGGCGTCGCGGTCGGAGTGGAATAGCTTCGCGCCCTTCTTCGTGGCCCGCTGGCGGATGTCGAGAATCGTCAGCGGGTAGCCGGGAAAGAGGACGTGGTTAGCCTCACAATCCACGAGCGTGTGCTCGGGGAAAGGAATCTCAGCCAGGGTGGCCAGCTCCTCCGGTGTATACCGGACGCCGAAGTGGCGCTGGACGTCCTCGACGCCGAGGAAGTTATTACCCATGATCTGACGGGCACGCGCCTGGGACGGAGTCTCCGTCACCGGCTCGACCGAGCGACCGCGGTTCTTCCAGAACCGCATCAGCTCCCGACGGAACTGGGTGTCGTCGATCGGGGCCTGCATATCGTCCGCATTGAGGCCCTCCTCGATGAGCACACCGAGGCACTCACCGGCACGCTTGACCGGACGCATTTCGGGGCTGACAATGGGCGATGCCATCGCTGACCTCCTGTGATGCTTTGCCTTTCCGATGCCGTCGGAACAGCGGTCTAGCCTCTCGAAGTGAGGCGAGCCTCCAGCCTCTCCCCTCCTGCCTAAGGGGGGATGTCCGCAGGACAGGGGTGGTGGGAGGGACTCAAGGCTCGCCTCGGGGCTATTTCAAAGAACAAAGCACACTATCATAGCTCCGATGAAAAGTCAAGCGCCGTACAGTTAACACCTAGGGGTAACACTCGATAGACTGATGGGTAACACCTGCGTACAGTTAACACCTAGGGCCGAACTAGCGCGCTTGGAGGTCGGTCACCGCCGCCGGCGGGGTCGTGTCGGGCGGGGCGAAGCCGAACGATTTTCCGATGACCGTACTGCCGTCAACGATATCAATCGACGCGACCGTGTCGCCTGTCGTGCTGACCAAGCCGGTCAGGTACCCGCCGGGATCGAAGTTGGCGGGGTCAATCTCCACCCAGATGCGGCCGGGCGGCATGGAGTTTTGCTGATATGTCCCGTGCATCAGTATCGTCAGGCGCCGGCGGTTGGAAGTCATATTCCAGCCCAGGAAATAATCTTTCGTCCGGTCGAACGCGCCGTCGCCGTCATCCAGATAGAAACGTAGCTTGACCCGATCGATCCCCGGTTCGTCCGGACCTTCCAGGCCGTTGCGGTCCAGATCGTTCCAGACCGCCCCGAGAATCGTGCCGTATGTCATCGACTGGAGTCCGAAACTGCCGCTCGACCAATCGACCAGATCAAAATCAAGCCAGCCGCCGTACTGTCCGACCCGGCCGAAGTATTCCGTCGCGCCGTCGGTGAAATATTCCGAAGCGAATTCGAGATTTCCCGCCGCCGGCAGATCGTCGTACCCGCTGTACGGTCCGGTCAAGGACGATGCGGTTGCCACCTTCAGGCACTTCGTCCCGCCGCGCCAGGCGCTGCAATTATTCGTCCAGGCCAGGTACCAAGCGCCGTTGTGTTGGAAGGCGTGCGGCGATTCGGTCTTGTACCCCGCCGTGGCCAGCACATAGCCGGCGTCGGTCCAGTGGGTTAAATCGGTCGAGGTGGCCAGGCCGACGATGGCCGGATTGGGCGGCAGCCAGAGCGGCGAGTTCTGAATCTCCGGAACATCCGACCTGGCCCGGCCGTTGTACATCATCACCCAGCGGTTGTTCGATTCATCGCGGATGACGAATGGATCGCGGCAGTCGGTGCCGAGGCCGTCCGCGTCGTTGAGGTTCCAGTACTGCCAGGCGGTCTGGGAACAGTCAAAGACCGGGTTACCCGGATCTTTCGTCCAGGTAGTCAGGTTGGTCGAGGTGGCCAGGCCGACTTTTTGTGCTAATTGACTGCCCTGCCGCTGAACCCCGGCGTAATAGAGGTAATACGTGTCGCCCGATTTGACGATCGACGGCGCCCAGGCGTCATAACTGTCCCAGGCGCCGGTCGGTCCGACGGGAATGGCCACTCCGACGTCTGTCCAGTGAGCCAGATCGGGCGAGGTGGAATGGACTAATCCGGCGCTGCCCGGACCGGCCGGGGGCGGCGGATCACCCGGCTCGTGGATGCCGATCAAGTGCCATAACCCGCCCGCTTTGACGATGGAAAAATCTTTAGCCGAACTGCCGTCGGTCGGCCAATACGAACCGGCCGTGGCTGACCGGCCGGACGCTAACATTACCGTTGCCATTACCCCCGCTAAGATCATCAACCGCCAGCGGTTCATGGGGAAAGTATACAGCAAAACATTTAATGGAAACAGCGCCGCGGACGTTATCCCCGCACCAATCCCGCCGAAGCGGGATGGTGCGGTTCAACTTTTGCCCGGGTTGTAACCGGCGAGCAAAACTGATATTCTTCGTCCATGATTCCCGCCGGACCGTACGCCTTCGATCTGACCGTGACGCACGCGCTACAGGCTTCTCAGCTGACGTGGCTGAACGGGATGGCAAAAATCATCACCTTCGTCGGCCTGCCTGAACTGGCGGCGGCCATCAGCCTGGTCATTATCATCTGGTGGTTCTCCGCACCATGGCTCGTGAAGCTCGCCGGGTACGGAACAGGCGCGCGGCGTCGACCGGAACAAGCCGTGCGGCTCTTGTTCCTAATGCTGGGCAACGCGCTGACGTTGATCATCAAACACCTGGTCGAGCGTCCGCGGCCGTCAGCCGATCTTGCTCATGTTCTCGTTCGTGAAACTTCGACCAGCTTCCCCAGCGGCCACGCGCTCGGCGCTGTCATCACCGCCGCCGCGCTGTGGTGTTTTCTGCGACCACGGTTCGTTAGCCGGAGGCGGTGGACGGCCGGCCTCGTCCTTTTCGTCCTAGCCGTCGGCTGGTCGCGCATCTACTTAGGCGTCCACTGGGCCAGCGATGTCCTGGCTGGCTACTTCTTTGGCGGACTATGGCTAGTCGTGGTCTGGAGCGGCCTGGCCTGGTCGCGCCGCCAGCGGCGCGCTGACGATTTTTCGACCAGCAAGAAAAGTTAGTCGACCGACACGCCTATCCCGCGCTAGCCCCGCAACGGCGAGGCGGTGCGGGACACGTTTGTAGCCAACTAAGCTACATCCCGAAAACACAGCGACCGTAGCAAAAAGCCGGAAAAAAGAAAAGACCCGACTTGCCGCTGGAATTCAGCATGGCAAGCCGGGCTGGTACATTCGCTATCGTCAACCGGTTGGAGAGGATTAATCCCACCGTCGGGGCATCACTTCCGATACAGCGCCTTGACGCTTCCCCAGGTCGTTGTTCGAACATCGGTCAGGTCGTCGTGCCATGGGCTAGGCCGGGCACGGTAGACCGTGATCTTCGGTTCGAACTCGTTGGTCATGACGGCCCGACCGCGGTCGTCGAAGGCCAGGTCGAAGAGGTACGGGCGCGGTCCGAGTTCCGACGGCAGTTGCCACTGTCCAAGCAGCCTCAGGCGGGTGTCGAAGACGAGGATGCGTCGACCGGCGGTATGGACGTAGTGGACACGACCCTGCCGATCGAGGGCGACAGCGCGAAACTGCGTTACGATGGCCGGGTCGGGAACGAGCACCTCCCGAAGAAGCGTACCATCGGCCGTGAACTTCTGGAGCCAGCCGCTGAAACCGGCGACATAGATGTCGCCGTTGCGGTCAATGGCCAGGTCGATGCCGGCTTTGGTGCGAAATTCCCGCACGACCCGCCCGGCGCGATCAAAGACCACGATGCTCTGCCGGCCGAGATCGGCCACGCAGACATTGCCGCGCCGGTCGATAGCCACGCCGTACGGGACATCGAGAGACGCATATCCTCCGAAAGCGGCCAGGAACGTGCCGTCAACCAGGAACTTCCGAACCCGACACGTTCCGATGTCGGTGACATAGACCGTGTCGTGATCAACGGCGATGCCTGTCGGCCAGAGGAGCTGGTTCTCTCCTGTGCCAGCTGTCCCCCAGCGTGACAGCAACTGCCCGCAGGCGTCGAAGTGCTCGACGGCACTAGCTCTCATGTCGGCCACGAAGAACGTTCCGTCCGCGGCGTAGGCCACGCTCCAAGGCTGTTGCGTTTGATTACTCAGGCATTCCAGCTCGTACGGCTTGAATGACGGGTCAGCCGCGACCGGACTGACCAGAGCCACCGCACACAAAATGAACAACGGCCACCGGTAAATCATCGAAACCCTCCGTTCTTCCCGATCAGATGGAATTGACAATGATCAACTCGGCCCAAGTATAGGCCGACGTACGGCGAAACGCAAATGGTCTCAGCCTAAGTCGAATGCGTCTCCCGCGACAGAACTAACATTGCTGTCTGGTCCGACCCCGCACCAGAACACCTATTATCTTTTCGCAAAGTGCGCCCTGCAGGATTTGAACCTACGACCTTCTGGTCCGAAGTCCCGATGTCCCGACGCGCTTCACGGTCGGGAATCGGGATCCCGATTCGCGCCAAGCGCGATATCGGGACCACTTATGAATTTATACCGTTACCGCTCGATGGTGCGCCCGGAGGGATTCGAACCCCCAACCTTGTGGTCCGACCCCGCACCAGAACACCTGTTATCTTTTCGCAAAGTGCGCCCTGCAGGATTTGAACCTACGACCTCTTGGTCCGAAGCCAAGCGCTCTATCCGGACTGAGCTAAGGGCGCGCGAAGCTACCGTACCATAACAACCAGACCGCTTCAAGCGCAGTCGGTGTTCGTTCAAGACGTCAGACCCCGTATCGTATTGTTACTTGAGGTCTGAGCGTGTGAGGTCCCTCGTGGCGCTCGGGACATCAGACCCCGTATCGTATTGTTACTTGAGGTCTGATGGATTGACCATGTAGGCCAGGGCCGTCTCTTCGGTGATAATCCCGTCGCCGTACAGTTTTTTGATGTTCTGATCCATGGTGAACATCCCGTCTTCAGCGCTGGTCTGGATGGCGGTCTTGATCTGCGGCACTTTGTTCTCGCGGATCAGGTTGGCAATAGCCGGGGTGTTGATCAGCACTTCGCGCGCCGCCACTCGGCCGCCGTTGGCGCCGGGCAGGAGCTGTTGGGAAATGATGCCGCGCAGGAACAGCGAGATCTGTAAACGGACTTGGGATTGCTGGTAGGGCGGAAAAACGTCAATGATCCGGTCAATGGTCTGGGCGGCGTTGAGGGTGTGCAGGGTCGCCAAGACTAAGTGCCCGGTCTCCGCCAGGGTGATGGTCGAAGCGATCGTTTCCAGGTCGCGCATCTCGCCGACCATGATCACGTTCGGATCCTGGCGCAACACGTGCTTCAACCCTTGGGCGAAGCTCATCATGTCGCTACCCAGCTGACGCTGTTTAATAATCGCCTTCTTCGGCGCGTAGATGAATTCAATCGGATCTTCGAGGGTGACCACGTGGACGCTCCGCTCGCGGTTGACTAGATCAATCATGGCCGCCAGGGTCGTCGACTTGCCCATGCCGGTCGGGCCGGTGACGAGAATGAGCCCCTGTTTTAAGCGGACCAGGTCGTAGGTGATCGGCGGCATGTTCAGGTCTTCCATGGTCGGGATGGTTTGGGAGATGACCCGTGCCACCAAGCCGGCCGACCCCTTTTCCCAGTGCAGGTTGATCCGGAAACGGGAAACGTCCTTGATCTCGTAGCCGAGGTCGAGTTCGCGTTCGGTCTCGAACACTTCTTGCTGTTCCGGCGAGCAGAGACTGAGGCAGACGTCGAGTGTATCTTTCGAGCTCAGCTCCGGTTCGTGCGGAAGTTTCTGCAATTCGCCGTCAACCCGAAGCACCGGCGGCATCCCTTCCACGATGTGGATGTCGGAGGCGCCCTTTTGCACGGCCGTGGCGAAGATCTTGTCGATGTACTTCGCGGGAGAAGGAGATGAAGTCATGTGATTTTTGTTGTCGCTACTGGTATTCTAGCACTTTTTTCCTCGATCGTCAACCCAGCACCACTTTGGCTACAATAATGTTTTGTTCCATATTCATGTTTTATGAAAAAACAGCAATACCGTATATCTCCATGAATCGACCAAAGTGGTGCTGGGTCAACAACGCACCCCCGACATGACTCGGGGGGCGGAAGAATACTATTCGCAACGATGAACTACAACTGCGCCAGGGCCTTGTCGATATACGCCTTGACCTGCTCGAACGGGTAGGCGCCGGGAATGCCGCTGATGGTCTGGCCGTTCCGGTCGACAATCAGCGTCGAGGGCGTGCCGCTAACGCCGCCGGTGTTGCCGTCGGCCGTCTCGTCGAGGACTCGTTGTTTCATCTCGCCGCTGTCCAGGCACTTTTGGAACTTATCTTGGTTGACGCCGACTTCCTTGGCCAGCGGACCGAGCGCGGTCAGGGCGAAACCGGTGCCGCCCGAAGCCGTCCGCTCGAAGATCTTGTCAATGAACGCCCAGTGCTTGTCCGCGTTGCCGAGCTTGGCGACGCAGAGGACCGCCTCCGCTTCCGGCTGGGCGTTGACGTGGAAGGAGAGCGGGTAATTGCGGTAGACCCAATTGACTTTCCCCTGGTACTCTTCCATCACCTTCAGCATCGTCGGGTGGAAGTTCTTGCAGAACGGGCACTCAAGATCGGAATACTCGATCAGGGTCAGCTTAGCGTTCTTATCGCCGCGGATGTAGTCGGTGTCCGTGATCGGCTTAACGTTATTGAACGTCGGGGCGGTCGGAGCGCC
>JBBTRH010000011.1:8871-16603 GCA_038065275.1 Patescibacteria group bacterium
AGTCGGTGTCCGTGATCGGCTTAACGTTATTGAACGTCGGGGCGGTCGGAGCGCCTGTATTCGTCGGCGCAGTCGCCGCCGCGGTGGTTTTAGTCGATTTCGACGAACCGTACGCCTTGGGCAGAACGACCGCTAGGCCGATCAAGGCCGTGATGGCGACGCCGGCGATGAGGCCGAAAATAAAAGCCAATTTGGGCGACGCTCCGTCGAACACGCCTTTATTCGGGGGCGGCGTGGGGTGGGGATGATTTTCCATCGCGGGGTTGGGGATAAGTGATTATCTACTACAGAGTGTAGTATAGGGGATAGTTGAAACGGCGGGAAGAGACCGCGGTTATCGGATGAATCGCGGCTGATCCGTCGTAGCACGCAGTGCGCAGATGGACGCAGGCGGGCCTGTCCGTCGAAGCCACGGCGTAGGCGGGTTAGTCCGCCGGATAGATTCGCCGACCGTCTTTCGCATAGAGGAAAATGGCGGCTACCGGACAAGCCTTAGCGGCCAGGATATCATTCTTGGTTGAGGACGTCGGGGTCGTGTCCGGATTCGAACGTCGCCTCGGCGTCCGGCCAACGCTTTTTCAGGACGTCTTCCATCTCCTCGATGTCATCGTCATCGGTCAGGACGCCCGTGGCCCGCTTCTCTTCGAGGACTTCTTCGACCAGGTCGTAGTACGCCTCGCGACTGAAGGCGCCCTCGTCTTCCAGGCGGGTAACTATTTCATTGAAAACCCCGTTGAGGTCGAAGGTGATGTTGTCCATGGGGGAGTATAAGGAATAATTGTATGGACGGCAAGCTTGGGTAACCACCCCCTAACCCCTCCTTCCGCGAAGGAGGGGGCCTGTTTGCCGCGGAGCTAGTAAATCTCTTCCCGTTTTTCTTTCAAAAACCCGAAGAACCCTTCGGTCGCTTCGAGGAAGGCCTTAAACGGCGCTTCGATGATGACGTCGAGGAAGAAAATCATGACGTTGATCTTCGGAACGCGGAGCGAGATCCAACGACCGACCTGGAGAATCGGCACGGTCAGGAAGTCGAACAGGACGGTGAAGATGTTCTCGCGCTGGTCGACCACCAACAGCTCTTTCGACAACAGCCTAACCCGGATGCCGAAGAAGCTGACGATCGACAGGAACAGGAGGAAAATGACGGTGCTGATCGGGGTGAAGTGCAGTCGGGTCAGCCCCCAAACGATGCCCCCGAAAACGGCGATGAAGGTCAGGGCGTAAGTGAAACGGAACAGGCCGGTGAAGAATGCGCTCCGGCGCAACGGCTTGCGCGGCTTGACCAACACATTCCGCTCGTCGCCGCGGTAAACCAGGGCTTCGACGTTCTCGATCACCCCGATCTCATTTTTCTTGCCGGCCGGTCGGATGGTGACGCCGAGGAAGAAGAGCAGGAAAGGGGGAAAGGCGACGTTGATGATCAGCGGCAACAGGCGGCCGGTGACTTCGGAATAGAGAATGCGTTCGACCGGTATCTCGATCAGGACCAGCAGGAGCATCTTAGTCAGAAAGACATAGATGATCGAGCGGATGATGTTACGGGTGATCTTGCGCAGGACGACTTTACGGCGGTTGGCGTAAGCTTGTTTGATATCATTGACGAGTTCGTCGGGGAAGGCCATCCGCTGACCGGCTTCGGCGCCGTACCGCTTGGCTAGATCGTCGAAGACGAGGAAGATGACGGTGTACTTCTTCATCAGCCGCTGGAGCAGTTCGCCGGCCGGGTGGAACAGCTGAGACTCGATGGTGGTTCTAATCGTTGACAGTTCGCGGCCGAAGCGAACGATGTCGTCCGCCGTGGCCTGCGGCCAGGTCGGATGCCGGCGGATGAACAAGTGGAAGCGGATGATGCTCGGGTCGGACTTCAGGAGGGCGCGGTGGATGGCGATGTACAACTGGGTGTTCTTCTCGTCTTCGGTCAGGTGTTCTTCGGCGAAGGCGATATCACGGTGCGTCACCCGATACATCAGCTGGAGCAGCGCTTCGTCGTGATCGGCCGGGGCCAGCAGTTCATTTAACTCCACCGCCAGGATGCCGAGATACCAGGCGAAGAGCTTGCCGGCCTCCTGATGAGGCAAGTGCGGGACTTGGGTCCAGAGATGGACATAGCGGTTGAGCACCTCAGCCGCTTGAGCGATGATCGTCACCGGCAAGGTCTTATTCAGCAGGTAGCGGCCGCTGATCAGCTCGAGGATGAGCGGCTCGGCGACCGTATCGGCGGTGACGCCGGCGACCAGCCGGCGCTTGAGGATACGCTCGATCGCGTTCTTCCGCAGTAGGTGTTCGTCCTGATAGTCGATGGCCTGACGGAGCTTTTCATAGGCCCAGGCGACATTGGAAATGGTGTCGTGAACTTCGATGGTGGCGACGCTACTATCGACCACCGTCGGTTGCGCGCGCGAAAAAGTTTCCAACGCGCGGTAGACGACGTCGGACAGCGGTTTTTGGATCAAGCGCGGTTTTTCATTTTCCGCGCGGACGACTTTCGGAAGGAAGGGCATTAAGGTGTAGGCGCAATTCGGATGACATTGTAGAATCTACCATTTTTTCATCAAAAAAACAAGCTGGTGGATATAGCCGGCTTTAGCAGATGTTCCTTGCTGCTCCCGCCTGGATTCGCCCAGCACCACTTGCTGGTGCCCCCGGTAGGAATCGAACCTACATTACCGGGATAGAAGCCCGATGCTCTATCCGTTGAGCTACAGGGGCGGGCGCAAGTGGTGCTGGGTATCCGTTAGCCTACGGGGGCAGATGCCACACCATACTACTAGACTGGCTAGAATTGACAACCGGCTCGTTTTTTGCGAAACTCGACGCACTCGTGGTGGCTATGGTGTAGTAGTAGCACAGAGGCCTGTGAAGCCTTTAGCTCGGGGGCAGAACCCGATAGCCACCCCACCGCGTCAGACGCGGTTAGGCAGAAGTTTTAAGTAGGTCCAATTGGAAGCTAGAGGCTTGGTAAAACGTCAGACTATTTTCGTCTGACGTGGTGAGGCGCGTCAGACGCGCCCAGGCCATTTTATTATATGAAATCACACTACGTCTACATCTTACTATTTTACAGAGACCGGAGCTGGTATATCGGCGAAACTGTTGATTTACGCAAAAGATTCAAACAACACCAGAACGGTGAGGTCGTTTCAACGAAGCACCAGGGGTCATTTCGGTTATTATTTTACGAATGTTTCTTTAATAAGAAAGACGCCAAAGCGAGAGAACGTTTTCTGAAAAGTGGTTTCGGAAGGTCGCAAATGAAAAAAGCATTACAACACTCTCTCTTGGCATAGGATTAAAATATTTAAACAAACGGAGCGCTGTACGAGCTTTAGGCTTAGGTCTTGGGTTTCCTAGCTCGTTAGTTTGATAGTTTTTAAAAAAAAGACGGAGTGGGCGCGACACCCCGTCACCTCGATTCACCAGGTTATTTACTAGTACCTGAACTTGCTGTAGATAGGCCTTGTCCTGTAAAATCTCCGTCAGTCGGATCAGTTTTTCTCTTGGACTCCGACCCCCAGTTCGCACTTAACTGATCCACAACCGTTGTTGAGTGTAGTCTGGGGTGACAGTCACCGCCGCGTAAGAATTTTGACCTGCCCGCTCCGCACCGAAGCGGTGCGCCTGGTGGGGCCGATGACCAACCTCCGGCGCGCAAAGCGTATTGCCATCGCTTCGGACTTAGCCTATGCTGGGGCTATCCCATGCCAAAACCGCGCCTCTCAACAACCATTCGCATCCCGCCGGACCTGGCCAAAGCCCTGCGCACGCGGCCGAAGATTCGGGCGGTCTTTTCGCAACTGTCGCCCTCGCGCCAACGCCAGTACGTTGACTGGATTGCCGGCGGGATTAAACAAATTACCCGCCGGAAACGCATAGCCGCGACGCTGACCATGATCACCGGACAACCGACCACCTGACGCACATGAATCTGACCAGCGCCGCCTTTACCGACTCGACCAACATTCCTTCGAAGTACACCTGCGACGGCGATAACATCAATCCGCCGTTACAGTGGTCTGAGGCGCCGGCGAACACGAAAAGTTTCGCGCTGACAATGGAAGACCCGGACGTGCCGCGCAACCTGCGGCCGGACGGGTTGTTCATCCACTGGATGGTGTGGAATATTCTGCCAACCGTCATGTCCGTCGCCGAGCACAGCGAACCGTCGGGCGTGCCGGGCTTGAATACGGCTAAACGATTCGGTTACACCGGACCCTGCCCGCCGGACCGATCGCACCGTTATTATTTCCGCCTCTTCGCCCTGGACTGCGAGCTAACCGTTGATTCGACCGCTTCTAAGGGCGAACTAATACGGGCCATGGCCGGACATATTTTAGAGCAGACGGAATTGATGGGGCGGTATGAAAAAAATTAGAAGCAAAATTTATGGACTCGGCATTAGACAGCCAAACGCAGTTGGGTTTTAGTCTTCGCTTTGTATTTGACGAAGCTCCTCAATAGTTTTTGTGTTGGCAATTTGTTCTGGCTTGATGCCGGAGTTTAACAGATGCTTCACAACGCGAATAAATCGGGCTACTTGCGGTCTAAGATATCTAGGCAACTCCATTAACCGTTTTTCTGGCCAGCCAGTTAAATCGTCATCCATTGTTTGGGCGGAAAAATCTCGCTGGTCACCTACTGCGCGGCCGAGTTTTTTCGGATTATTTTTTGCTTCATGCTGTCGGTCGCGCAACCAGTCGCCGAAATGTAAATCGGTATCTACGAAAACGAGTGCGCCAGATTCTTTAATTAAGTTGAGCATTTCCGGGTCAAGTAGCGGCACTTTTGTGGTAATATCCTGTTCCGGATTTGAATCCGGCCGCGGTCGCCACCAATAATAATCATTGAGCGAAATCTCCAGGGGGATATGACGATCCGTAAAAGCTTGGATGACGCGCGCTTTCTGGCCACGGGACATAGCGCTTCGAGCTTCTGCTCGGCTCAGCGGGTGTCCGGCCAGCACCAGCGGATGACTAGGGTTATTTTGTCGGATTGTGTCAGCAATGTTGGCCATTGATTCATAAATTTGCGTGAGTTTTTCCGGGTCGCCGGGTTGACGGGCGATTTCGCGCAGAAGCGGATCTGTATCGGCATGCAATGAAAAAACCAAGTAATCAACGTCCAGTTGCCGCAAAGTTTCTTCCGCTGTCAGTGGGGCAATAGTCAGCCGCCCGGTGCTGTCGACCGTGGCGGCCATATCAACTTCCGCTCCGCCGATGACGCGATGTTCTTCCGTTGAGGCTTGGCGAGCCTGATCGGCCTGCTGTTCTATGTCAGCCGGTTGGTGGAATTCTTTCTCGAGGATCCGTTGTAAGGCCTCATCAGCGTAATCTTCGGGGATACCTCCTTTTTCCTTAACTATCTGTTCGGCCTCCCCTCGTAACCATTCTGGGGTGATTTTGTAGGCTTTCTCCATATGGCCAAGCGTCCCATGTTGGGGCATGCGCCAGGTGCCGGTAAAAAACTTGGCGACATCCATAGTTAATTGCGGAGTTTGCGGATCGCGGACACGTTCCTGCGGATGATTATGGAAGAACCCTTTCCATTCATTCTTGATGAAGTCAACCGTTTCATCGGTTGACCACTCATGCGTTTCTTCACGTGCCTCAGGCGGAACGTAACGTTCGGACATATTATGATCCGCTACCTCCTTTACGCTTCTTCCCGTGATGCTTGCTGTAAATTTCGCGTAATTGTGGATTCGTGATGTGCCACGTAAAATCTCGGGCAACGAGATCACGTGACACAAGATTAGTTATGTCGTTTCTTCCCATGATGCTTTGCGTATATTTCCCGAAGTCGAGGGTTGGTGATATGCGTATAAATTTGCGTCGTTTGGATTGAAGCGTGGCCGAGCATGGCTTGGACACTGCGAATGTCGGCGCCGTTCATCAGCAGGTCGGTGGCGTACGAATGGCGAAGGGTGTGCGGCGTGATGTGCTTAGTCAGGCCGGCGGCGCGGGCGTAGTGATCGACCAGGCGCTGGATAGAACGCGGGGTCAGCGGCTTCAGTTCTGCGCTCCGGCGGCTGGCGCGGTCTTGTCGCAAGAACAGGAACGGTTCGGTATCTTTGCGCCGCTCGAGATATTCTTTCAGCCACAGTTTTGCCGCCGGCGAAACGAAGACGACGCGGAGTTTATCGCCTTTCCCGCGGACGGTAAATTCATCCTTGTTAAGATTTAGGCTGTCGCGTTTTAAGTTTGCCAGTTCCGAGACGCGCAGGCCGGTGGAAAAAAGCATCTCGAGAATCGCTTTGTCGCGATAGGCCATCAGATCGCGGTGTTCGCCGCTAAGCGGCGCGCCGAGAAACCGTTCGAGATCGTCGCCCTCCAGGAAATTGACTTGCCGCTCTGACGTTTTAGCCAGTTCTATTTTCTCGGCCGCTAACGTTTGGACGTCATTCTTGGCTAGGTATTTCAGGAAAGACCGCAAAGCAATCAGATGGTAATTCTGGGTCGATTTTTTCAGCGGTTGGCCGCGCTGATTCGTCTGGCGATTCAACCACAACCGGAAGTCACGGACGTCGTCGAGGGTGATCTGTCCCGGTTTAGTGAGTTTCGAAATCTTTACAAACCGCGACAGGTAGAAATCGTAATTGCGCCGCGTCAGGAGACTATTGTTTTTTTCCACCTCGATGTAAGTCAAGAACCGCTTCTTCCACTGCTCCAATTCGTTGGTTCCTCCGTTGGCCATGGAGATATTGTACGACGCATACCAGTGGGGCGCAAGAGGTGTGATAAGATAGCCATATGTCATTACGAATCGCCATTCTCTCCGGTGGTATAAGCAGTGAACGCGAGGTCGCCCTCGAATCAGCCGCTAGCGTGAAACAAGCGATTGGTAAACGCGCCGCCGCGACCGTGTTCGATTTTCCGAAAGACATCGATGCCTTTCTGGCGCGACGGTCCGAATTTGATTGCGCCATTCCTGTTTTCCACGGCCGCGGTGGGGAGGATGGAACGGTGCAGGGCTTTCTTGAGACGCTTGGGATGCCGTACATTTTTTCTGGCGTTAGTGCACAAGCCCTAGCGATTGATAAAGTAAAGACCAACAAACTAGTAACTGCAAATGGCATTCACGTTCCGCCGAGCATCACGATAAAATCGTCAATGAAAGCCACTTGGGTGCATGACGTAGTCACAAAGCCAGTTGACGGAGGAAGTTCCGTGGGGATTTCCATCGCCCATAATCAAAAAGAACTTGATCGCGGCATTCATGAGGCCGCAAAATGGTCAACCGAAATATTAATCGAAGACTATATCGCGGGTCGAGAGTTCTCCGTGGCGGTCATAGACATTGACGGAAAAACGGAAGCACTACCAGTTGTTTCGATCGAATCAAAACACGAGTTTTTCGATTACCAGAGCAAGTACGAAGTCGGTCTGGCTAATGAAGTATGTCCAGCCGACATTCCAAAAGAATTGTCACGACAACTGCAACAAACGGCGCTGACAGTTCATCGCACCATCGGTGCGCGCCACGTCACCCGTAGCGATTTCATCGTTGATGCCAACCAGGAGATTTGGTTCCTTGACGTCAACACTATTCCCGGAATGTCTGTACTGCTTCCGATGCCGATCCGCGCTTCGGGGCGGGACTTCGGCGAAGTGCTGATGGGGTGGGTGGAAGAGGCAGTCCGTCTGAAAAACTCCGATGATTGACACCACTGGGTACACCTGATATACTCTCCTCGCTTTATTGACTCCCCGACGAGCTCTTGGAACGGCCATGCTGA
>JBBTRH010000012.1:0-10209 GCA_038065275.1 Patescibacteria group bacterium
ACTTCAATGTTCTTCCGAATCTCTTTGGCCGACTCTTCAATCTGCATCGCCCGTAGCCCCTGCAACACCGTTTGGAGGTAGGCAAAGAACGACGTCGGCGAAACAATGATGACGTGTTTCTCCTTGAACGCGTAATCAATCAGGTCGCGCGAGGAGACGCCGGCCGCGCCGACTTTATTGACTAGCAGATCGTAGTATATTCCTTCGGCCGGAATAAACATGAAGGCGAAGTCCATAGTGTTCTCGGCCGGGCGGATGTATTTCGAGGTTTCGTCGATCCGGTTCTTCAGGTCTTGCTTAAACTGTTTTTCGACTTGGTCATGGCCCGGCCCTTCGTTTAATTCTGCCAGACGATTGTAATTTTCCAAGCTGAACTTCGCGTCGACCGGAATAATCTTGTCCTGAATGAAAATTGCGGCATCGACGATTTCGCCGTCTTTGAACTTGTACTGGAGTTTGTAGTGCTTCGGCGGCAGGACATTCTTGAGCACCGTTTCCAGGTAGTACTCCCCGAGCACGCCGCGCTGTTTCGGGTTGTTCAGCGTGTCTTGGAGCCGTTTCAGTTGATCGGCGAAGTTAACGACCTGTCGGTTCGTCTCGTCTAGTTTAGTCAGGCGTTCCGTCACCCGTTCGATGATTTTCGCGCTTTCGCCGAACTGTGACTGGATCGATTTCTGCATCGACTCCGTCTGCCGGTCCATCCGCTCGTGAATCGCTTTCAGGTCTTCCTTCAGCAACAGGGCCGTCGGGTCGTTCTGCTTCTGTTCTTTGAGTTCATTCAGCAGGCGCGAAGTGGTCGAGAGCTTCTGTAGAACGAACACCACCGCTCCGAGGAGAATTCCGAGGAGAATGACGGCGACCACGATAATTGCGGTGTTCATGCCGGTACTGTACCAGCCAAACCGGTCATTGACAAGCCTGTTTTTTTACCCTACACTTGCCGACCGCCGCACCTTTCAATCACCAATCCACCCCCGCCAAGGAGGCTTCGCCGTGTCTGACCGGGACACTACCGTCGTCACCGCCGATGCGGGTCCCAGCCGTCCGCCGGACCTGATCGGCACCCTCGTCGACCACACCGCTCCCCGCTTCCCGGGAAAGCTCTACGAGCAGGTCGGCTTCGGCGCCGATCTGCCGCTCGAGGCTGAGCAAGCCTGGCTGGCCGCATTGGTCATCCAACCGAAGCGGCGCCGTTGGCGCGACACCCCGTGGTGGTCGGGCGATGCAGTCCGCGAGCGGTACCGAACCGCCACGCGGCGCTGGTACGGCTACAGCGGCATCCCGCTGGCTGACACCAGGCTCCATGAAATGCTCGATTACGTTCGGCTTCTCCGGCCGCAACGGGTGTACGACGGTCTGTCATTCGAACAGGTCATGCACCCGCTGCACCGGCCGTCGGCCGTCATTATCCCGCACCTGCCGACCGTCCTCACCTGGCGCCATGCCCCGTTCGCCCGGAACGTGGTCGGCGACCGCCTGCCACACCTGCGGACGCGGGAAATGGTTCAGCCGGACGAGGTTTGGAACCGCCTGATCGTGCTGTTCCGCGACTACTGTTCGCTCCTGCGGCGGCGGATGTACGCTCGGCTTACGCCGCTACAACAGACGGCCGAGATGATTAGCTTCTACCTGGCGCTGTATGAACGGCTCTTGTACCTGTGGTACGCCGAATCGACCCGCCAAGTCGACTATTTGGCCGCCGTGGCTGACCGCCGCCCGCGATCGTCGGAGGATCCCGTCCTCGCTCTCGACGACCAGCCGCATCCGGATATCTCGCTTGACCTGCTGCTCACCAGGCGGCAAGTCGCCTACCACCGGCTAATCCGAATACTTCTCCAGCGCGTGGTTGATCAGTTGGCGTCTCTCGCTCCTGCTCATTCCGACTCCTGATTCCTCGGGGGTCTTTTTATACTCCTCCCCTGTACTCAGGGGATGGGGAGGAAGTCCCGATCGCATCGGGACGACGGAGAGGGGTGTATTCCCCGGTACTCAGGAAATAGGGCGTGAGTTCCGGATCGGCGTGACGAAGTGGATAGGGACCACCCAGCACCACTTTGGTTGGCTCATGGGTATTTGTAAAATTACTGTTTATTCACACAATTAAATAGCTGAGGTAAGTGAAGCTCCGCCAGCAGGAGCTGGCGGCCTCACCGAGATGCGGTGCGGAGCGTAACCCCGCACCGGAGGCCGAGCCGCACCATACTCCTCCACCGACAGAGTCGGTGGCCTCCTGGTGCGTGGGTAAACATTATTTTAGCCAAAGTGGTGCTGGGTTGACGCGCTAAAGGCGCCATGCTACCCTGATCCGTCAGCCTTGTTCTTTTCTCATCATTGCCGATGTCGCCCGCTGTCCGTCAACCATGGCCAACTCACGTAAGGAGCATCATGTACGGTATTGCCGTCGCGCTCCGATTGATACGCATCCTCGGTCATCGCCGCCTGCTCTCGCTAGAAGAGCAAGTCATGTGCTTCACGCGCATCCGAAACCTCGCCCCGCAACACGAAGAGTTCGGCGCGTCGACCATCCTCGAGGCGATTTTCAACGGCGTCAACGCCGAAGCGATGACCGTGGTCCGCGAGTTCGAACGAAGCCACGTCACCCTGGTGCCCACGGCGCATCTGCCCGGCTCCTGAACGTTCAGGAGTCTTTTTTTAGCTCGAAAAAACTGATGGCGTTCTCGGTCGTGGCGTCGGCGATGTCGGCGATCGCCACTCCGCGACGATCGGCGATGCTCTTGGCCACCGACTCAACATAGGCCGGTTCATTCCGCTCCCCGCGATGCGGCACCGGCGCCAGGAACGGCGCGTCGGTTTCCACCATCAGGCGGTCAAGCGGTGTTTTCTTGATGACGTCCTGCATCATGTCGCTTTTGGGAAAGGTGATAATCCCGGTGAACGATAAGTAACCGCCTAGTTCTAGAAACTTATCGGCGTGCGCCCAGTCGCCGGAGTAGCAGTGCATGACGAAGCGCGATACTTGATGCCGGCGCAGTAATGTTAGCACATTGTCGTAGGCGCCAAACATGCCGTTTCGGTCGCGGCAATGGACGATCAGCGGCAAGTTGGCGCGCTGGGCCAGGAGAATCTGCTGTTCGAACAGGTCGGCCTGAAGTTGTTGATCGTCGCCGGATTTGCGATGGAAGTAATCGAGGCCGGTCTCGCCGATGGCCACCACCTTAGGCTGTGTCAGCAGTGCTTCCAGGTCGCTGACCCGTGCGTCATCAATATCATCGTCGGTAGGGTGGATCCCGACCGCCGCGTAGACCGGATCATCGGCATATTCTTCGGCTAAGCGAATGCCGGCCAGGCTGTCCGCCAGGGTGGTGCCGATGGCGATCAGGCCAATATCGGAACCCAGGGACCGCTGTATCACTTCCGCCCGGTCGTTGTCGTAATCGGCCATTTGGGGATGGCAGTGCGTGTCGATGAGTTTCATGTCCTGGTCATTTCGAACGGCGAGAGAACTTTACGTTGTTCTACCATAACGCCGATCCCTCCCGGCGGTCGGGATGATATGCGCACTATTTAGGCAATATCACCTTAGTCGCGTCCTGGGCCTGCTTGATCACCTGCGGGAACAGCGGCACCAGCCAAGCCGTGACATCCAGGAAATACTTGGCGATGGTCGAATGGGCGATCGTCCCGGCGAAGGGCACGGAAATCGGCAAGCGGGTGATGAACTGGAGTGTAATCCCGACGAACAAGGCGCCCTCCAAAAACCCGAAGATCGCGCCGCCCAGGCGGTTAACGAACTTCAAGCCGGGAATGATGGCCATGAAGTTGAATATCTTATTGACCAGCCAGAACAGCACGCCGACCAGCCGCGTCACCAGCAGGAAGATCAGAATGAAGGCGAAAACTTTGCCGGCGATGGCGTTACCGCCGAAGACCGGCGCCACCGTCCCGGCGAACCGTTCGTAGTACCGGCTGGCGATGATCGAGCCGAGGAACAAGCCGACCACGCCGCCCACGGCCTGGATCAATCCGGTCCAGAAGCCGCCCCAGACGAAACCGAAAACGGAAAGCAGGAGAAGCAGGTCGAACCAGGAAAGGGACATGGGGATATTATACTCCTATTCTATTCTCGGGAACAACGGCTCCGCTTTCTTCACCGGCTGGATGAAGGCTTGGGCGATCTTCGCGTTTGCGTCTGGCAGGAACGGAAGGAGCAACTCGTTGATGTCGAGGACATTGTTCGCCAACTCACCGAGCAACGCTCGGAGTTCTTTGTCCTTCCCCTCCTTGGCCATCTTCCAGGGCGCGGCGTCATCAATAGCTTTGTTCGCCGCTGTTACCATGTCCCAAACAATACGAAGCGCTTCATCGAAACGATAGTGCTCCAAAGCCTCAATATACCCCCGGGGGGTATCCGCCGCTTTCCGTTTGAACTTCCCACCGGCATATTTCTCCACCATGTTCGTCACCCGCGAGACGAGGTTGCCGAGGCCGTTAGCTAAATCGGCGGTGTAGCGTTCTTTCAACTTGGCTTCCGAAAAATCACCGTCCGCGCCAAACGGGATTTCGCGCAACAGGAAATACCGGACGGCGTCATTGCCGTACTTTTGCGTCAGCTCGAGCGGATCGACCGCGTTCCCCAGCGACTTGGATATTTTCTGACCGTTGATCGTGAAGAACCCGTGGGCCATGACTTGCCGCGGCGGTTCAAGCCCGGCCGACATGAGCATGGCCGGCCAGATGATGCAGTGAAACTTGATGATGTCCTTGCCGATAATGTGGACGCCCGGCCAGAAGTTTTTGTACCGGGCCTTGGGATAGCCGATGGTCGTCAGGTAGTTGATCAAGGCGTCGACCCAAACGTAAATCACCTGCTGTGGGTCCTGCGGCAGCGGAATGCCCCATTTCTGCGTGGCGCGGGTGATGGAAATATCTTCGAGGCCCTGCCGAATGAAACTCACGACTTCATTGTACCGCGTGGCCGGCACGATCCGCGTTTTGTCTGCGTACCACCGGAGTAGCTGGTCTTGGTATTTCGACAGTTTGAAGAAGTAGTTCTCTTCTTTCAGCCACTCGGCCTGGCGGTTATGTTCCGGACATTTGCCGTCAATCAAATCCGATTCCTTCATAAACGCTTCGTGGCCAACACAATACCAACCTTCGTACGTACCCTTGTACACGTCGCCGGCCGCTTCTACCCGTTTCAGGAATTCGACTACGGCCGCTTGATGTCGCGGTTCGGTTGTGCGAATGAAGTCGTTGAAACTGATACCGAGCTGTTCGAAAGTTGATTTCCAAATCGCGGCCAGTGCATCGGTGTAGGCTCGAATGTCCTGACCGGCTTTAGCCGCGGCCTCGACTGTCTTCTGGGAATTCTCATCGGTGCCGGTGGAGAACCATACCCGATCATGGCCGAGCTTCTGCCGCTTGTACCGCGCCAAGACATCGGCGGCGATCGTCGAATAGGCGTGGCCGATGTGCGGCTTGTCATTGACGTAGTAAATGGGCGTTGTAATAAAGAACGTACCTCCTCGCACCCCCCTTTTCCTAAGGGGGGGCCGCGGGGGGGTGGCGCGATTCGGGTCGGTTCGTTTCATCACGATCCAATCACAATCACAATTTCCCCCCGCACTTGATCGGGATAATCGGTGTAATGTTTGCGCACGGTTTCGGCAGACCCTCGAATAACGCTTTCGTGGATTTTCGTCAGTTCGCGGCAGACTACAACTTGTCGCTCCGTCGGCAGTATCGCCGACAACGACTGAAGTGTTTTCAGCAACCGATGCGGTGATTCGTACAGGACCACCGCTTCCGCGGTGGCGGCGATTCGCTTGAACAGCGTCTCTCTCCCCTTCTTGTGCGGCAGGAACCCGAGAAACAGGAATTGGTCGGTGGGTACGCCGCTTAAACTCACCGCGGCGGTGAGCGCCGACGGACCGGGAACCGACTGACTGGAGATCCCTCGCTCGGCCGCTCGGGACAAAAGCTTCCCGCCCGGATCGGACACGCCCGGCATGCCGGCATCGGTCACGACGGCCACGTCGCTCCCCTGGGCAACACGATCAAGCAACCGGTTGAGCTCTGCCGCTGGTGTGTGGTGGTGGATGCTGACCGTCGGCGTGGTGATGTCATAGCGACTGAGAAGTTTCTTCGTCACCCGCGTATCCTCACAGGCAATGACCGAAGCCGAGCGCAAAACGCTTTCCGCGCGATGCGTCAGGTCTTCAAGGTTTCCTATTGGCGTACCAACCACAAACAAGAACGCCATGACAAAAAAGTTACGCCACTTCCAACCGTTCGTCCTCTTCCTTCTTTTCCTCCAGGAAGTCCTCCAGAAAAGTGGTGATTATGATCACGGTCGGCACGGCCAGAATAACGCCGATCATCCCGGCCAGCTTGGCGCCGACGAGGATGGCGATGATGATGATCGCCGGGTTCAGTCCCGTCGCCTTCGACATTACCCGCGGCACGATCAAGTGGTTTTCCAGTTGCTGGATGCCGAGGTAGAGCAGTCCGACCCACAGCGCCAGAATCGGCTGTTGCGACAGGGCCACAATCACGGCCGGGATGGCGCCGATGAACGGACCGATGGCCGGCAGGAGTTCGGTAATGCCGGCGATCAGCGCCAGCACCAGCGCATACTTGACGCCCAGCAGTGTCAGCCCGAGGTAGGTGGCGCCGGCAATGATCACGCCCAGCAGGAGCTGGCCGCGGAGCCAGTGGCCGAGCCGTTCTTCAATCCGGCGGAAGAGCTTGGTCAGGTACGGGCGGTACGTGGCCGGGGCGATGTCGATCGCTAGGCGCTTCATCCCCTGCTCCTCCATCGTTAGATAAAAAGTCAGGACGAAGATGCTGATGAAGGTGAAGACGCCGCCGAAGAAACCGACCACGCCGGAGAAGAAGCCCTTCGTCAACTGACCGACGGCGGAGTTGAGTGACTCGACGCCCTTCTGCAGTCCCTCCAGGATGGCTTGGTCTTTGACCCCCTGGATGAGCGAGAAGCCGCGGGCGTAGAGTTGCGGGAAGGCTTGGATGAACTGCGACAGCTGATCGGCTAGGAGCGGCACGAGGGCGATCAGGACCAGGCTGATGAAGGCGATTAAGCTGATGAAAATGATGGCGATCCCGACGCCGCGCGGGACGCCGCGCCGTTGGAGGGCGGTGATCCAGGGGTCAATCGCCGCCGCCAGGACCAAAGCCACGAAGACGATAATCAACACGTCGCGGACTTGGTAGACGAAAGCGGCGATCAGGACGATAACCAACAGCTTCAAAAAGGTATTGGTGGAGATGGTGACCGTTTTTTGTTCCATGGTCAGTAGTATACCACAAAAAACCGTCGGGCGTCAATTTTTCGCTTTTTATCGAATAGCCGTGCCTGAGAGGGCGCGATATAAATGCATAACCCTACATCAGTGATGCAATAACCTCAATTGCATGCGCCTCGACGCGCTGTCGATCCGGGTGGGCGAAATAGCTCATGACTGCTTCGCCGACCTGATGTTGGTCATAAGCCCGGCGAATGTACGGGGCAAACCCGCGTCTTTCCAAGTCGGGGGCGGATTTTAGGGTCACTCGTTTAAACTTAGCTTCATCGCTTTTCACATCTTCGAAAAACTGAATGATTAGCCGCCGTCTGCCGACGCTCAGCACGTCGCTCCCCAAGAAAAAAGTAACGTCTTGATTTTCGTACGACCCGAATATATACAGGCCGTTCGGTCGCGGCAAACCGCTGTTCCAGACCGGTTTATTTTGCTTCTTTTTCGAATACTTTATTTCCACCGGTACCGCGAAACGGCCGGAAAAAACAATGAAGTCAGGATAGCTTTGGGAACCAAAGAGCGTTTTGACAAAACGTTGGGGGTACGTTTTGAATTTAAAAAATCCGACATCTTCTTTTTTAGAAATGTTTTCTTTCAATAACTTAAAGTTATCACTATCGATATCGCGCTTAAAAATACGCGTATATTTTTCAAGCAATTGGTTTTGAATCTGATCTTCAAAATGAGCGCCGGTTTCGGCTTTAAGGTAATCTCTTTTTCTTACTTGCAAGTCGCGTAAAAGTTCAAGCATAGCGTCTCACATATTCATCAACGACATCGGCTTTCCCGAACCCCGGGATCGTCGTGTTCCTGGTTTTTGCTAAACGCTCAAAATCAAGGCTCATCAGCCGAATGAGAATTTTTCGGTTAACCGCTTTGAATAGCGCCCATTGCTTGTGACGTTCCATTTTTCTGGCATCGCGTTCGCGCCGGCGATAATTTTCATAGCCTTGCCGCGGCACACCGAAATCAAAAGGGTAGCGGAAAACTTTTTCGGCTTGCTTGGTATTATTGTACTGGTAGATTTTAAATTCGGGATGCTCGATTGGTGGAGCTGAAAGTAAACGTAAATTACTGAGGTGAGTCGGCCGTTTTGTCCAGACCTGAAAGACGCAATTAGCGTGAAAGTCTTTCCCGTCGGTCGAATAAAACGCATCCGGGCCTAAAAGTTTTTCCGCCACGAGCTTGTAGTCCTTGGCAAGTTTAGAGTGAACTGAGAATTTTCGAAATTGCACCGGCACAATAAAAGCAATCGTATCGGAAAATTCCGAAGCTCGATTGAAAAAATTAACCGCCAGACGCGACCGTCGGCCAAAAGGCGGATTACCGAACGTGACGACGCTACCCCGTGGTCGATTCGGGCCCCGCCAGGTGAAAAAGTCTTGCTTGATTATCCCTGAGCCACGAGGATCAATGTCCAGACCGATTTTTCTTTTATTTTTTACTAAATTGAAAAAACTCCCAGTTCCGGCTGACGGTTCGATAAAAAAGACCTGCCGGGTTTTTAGGCCGAGTTTTGGAAGAGTAATCCGAAGAAACGCGTAGCATTTTTTAGCCACGCTATGCTTGGTGTAAAACTGGTCTAATTGACGTTTCATTTCAGGTTTTGGTTCTTTTCTCCATGTTGAGAATTGTAGCTGGCTTCCCATGTCATAATTTTACCCGAAGTAAAACCGAATGTCAACCCAGCACCACTTCAGCTAAAACAATGGTTTAGTAACTTGGCAATCTTTGTGTGGATAAATATTATTTCCGAAACCCCTATGAATCAACCGAAGTGGTGCTGGGTTAAATTGTCCCTAAAACATCGTAATTATACACATTTCCACCAGGATAGCTAACGAGGGGTTCAAAACTAAACCCCCTCGATAATTTCAGCGAACGGCTTGGGGTCGATAAACGGTCCAATAACGGCCATCCGCATCTGCGACGGCCGGAACAAGAACTTGGCCACTCGCTGTACATCCGCCGCCGTAACTTTGGCAATCCGCTGCAGCGACTCTTCCGGCGTCAGCATTTTTTTGGCGAACAACGCCTGTCGTCCGTACCATGAAGCCAGACTGTCCGAGTCTTCCAGGCTGAGAATGGTTTTACCGCGGATGTATTCCTTAGCCCGGCTTAACTCCGCCGCGCCGACACGAGTCGTTTTCATCTTCCGTAACTCATCAACAATCACCCGCACGGCTTCTTCGACCCGGCCTTTTTCCACGCCGGCGTGGACCATCAAGCACCCCGTGTCTTCATAGGCGTTTGGTGCCGCGCTGACCGAGTAGGCCAGGCCGCGGCGTTCGCGGACTTGAATGAACAGCCGCGAGCTCATGTTGCCGCCGAGGATGACGGACAGCACCTGCAGCGCCGGCAATCGCCGATGGTTGTAATCGAACGCTCGCGTGCCCAGGCCGACCTGCGCCTGCTCCAATTCTTTGTATTTCAACCGCACCGGCGCCGACGCGGCTGGACGGTACGGTCGGAAAACCGGCGTTCGAGGTTGGCGCTTGACGGCCGCGAAATATCGACGGACGCGCTGGTCAATGTTAGATCCCAGCTTCCCGGCGATCACCACCCACATATTCCCGGCATGGTAGTAGCGGTCGCGGTAGCGAAGAATCGCCGACCGGCTGACATTCCGGATGACCGCTGACGGGCCGGCGATGTTCCATCCCAGCGGGTGGTGACTGCCGAAGACGGCCGTCTCGAACAGGTCTTCGATCGTCATCACCGGATTCTCATCGTACATTTTGATCTCCTCGATAATCACGCTCCGTTCGCGGTCAATTTCTTTCGGCGCGAACAGCGAATGCCGCAACATATCGCTGACCACGTCGAGCGCCAGGGCGGTATGCTCGTAATTCATTTTGACGTAGTAGCCGGTCCAATCTTTCGAAGTGAAAGCGTTGTAGCTGGCGCCGACGCCGTCGAGGAGTTTCGAAAT
>JBBTRH010000012.1:10309-84109 GCA_038065275.1 Patescibacteria group bacterium
GTGAAGACTTTCTTCTGGCTGGTCAGATAGGCGGTCAGGGTGAACGAGGCGCCGTCGGAAGTATAGCCGTAGTAATAGTTCGGCGACTCGGGGTCGATTTTCAAATTGTAGCTGCCGCCGTAGAACTCCTTCAAGGCGGCATAGAGGACGTCGTTCGTATTGCCTTCCACCCGGATCTGTTGACCGGCCGTGGACGGGTATTCGCCGGCTACGCTGGCGTAGGCTTTCAGCGCGTACTTGGTGCTGACCAGGTCGCGCTGGCGGACGATGTCGGTCACGGTCGTCGTCTGATCGACCAGTCGGTCGAGATCCTGTTGCTGCTCAGCATCAAGGCTGGCTTGCGTCACCGGCGGAATTTTCAAGTAGTCGCCGCTCCCCAAGGCGGTGTTGGACAGGTTGACGAAGGCATTGCTGACGTTGGTATTGGCGTTGGTGGTGTTGGTCAGCACGCGGGTATTGGCGTTGGGGATGATAGTGGTCGGGACAACCGACCGGTTCGCGTTGGCGTTGGCGGCGGCCGAGTTCTGGCCCTGCTTGATCCCCACCACTAAGCCGATGACAAAACCGACCGCCAGCACCACCGGAAACAGCAGCCACAGCACGAGTTGCGACGGACGGACGTTTTTGGTTTTATCCGGCAGGACGGAATCCGGATCGACGATAATGGGCATGGGTGTGTTGAAGGTTGTAGGTTTTAAGCTGGAAGTTGTAAGCTTTAAGCTGTCCTAATTATAGCACATTTACCCAGCGCCACCTTGGCTTTAACCGGCGCTTGTTTACTCCAGCGTTAGTATGTAAATGAAGGTGATTAACAGAAATGCTCTGGCGCCAACCAAAGTGGTGCTTTAAGTTACCAACCGCCGCCGCCTCCACCGCCACCGCCTCCACCCGATGACCCGCCGCTGAAACCGGAACCGCCGGAGGCCGCCGCGCTGACGACCGAGGTATTAACGCTATTGCCGAAACTGGACATCGCCCCCCAAAACACCATGGTGTTAAAGACCGTGCCTGGTTGGCCCTCATACCAGGTCGGGTTAGTTTTGACGACGTCGCTGAGCGCTCTGCTCCATTTGTCGGCGATCCCGAAGATCATCGCGTATGGCAAAAATGTTTCAAAAATATATTCCCGCTCTTGCCATTGGATCCGGTACTTTTCCGCTTTCTCCAAAAAGAGTTTAAATCCGTGTCCGACCCAGGTCGCTTCCACGCCTTTGGCTGTCCGTCGCGGCATGGCACCGGAAAAAATGAGGACAATCAGTCCGGCCAAAATCAAGCCAACTAACGGAACGCCAATAAAAAGCGCCAACCCGCCCAATCCGCCCACCACCACCCCGCCCAGCACCCACCGGCCTCGTACCTTTGATGGATTACCCTGAAAGTATCCGGCTGATATGACCTGGTCAACAATTTGGCGAAAAATTGACGCGAACGGGTCGCTTGTATATTTTCGGCCCTTCAAATCAGACCAACGCAAGTCGTTGTTGCTAACAGGGGGCAGGTCGTTTTTGCTAGCGGGGTACAGATGTTCGACGAATAATAATTCTAATAGTTCTCGTTCGAATGGGCGCACCTTCGAGTCCGGCGCTTTCAGTGACCGCAGAATATAATCATCCTTATGCGACATCCCCAACATCGTGGACTTTTCGGTCTGAATAATCTTCACATATCCGCGAACCGCCAAATCAACTATCGTCGCGGCCAGCGCTTTAACCGGTGCTCGTTCATGCATCAAGCAGTACAATTCGACTGGCCGCAATCCGTCCGGCGGATCGTACTGCGCCACAATTGTTCGGCGTTTCCCTGGATCGCGTCCGCGCGTCCACCACAGTTGGAACATTACTACTAGCGCCAACAGTGGTAACAGGATGTTCGCCACCAACCACCACCCTTTCAGCGCTGATGTAAACGGCGACGGTGTTTGCGTCCCGGCGGCGCGTAACTGATCAAAATTCGCTGGTTTCGTTACCACCCCCTTCGGCCAACCGACCACGATGGTCAAAAAATCATTGGCGGAAAACGTGGCGCTGATTGTGTCGTGTGATTGCTGACAATTCTGGGCGGTTGAACCCTGAGAACCGGTGTAACAAGTGGTGGTCACTTGCGCCGTCGCGAATGATAACGGTAATTTGACGGTGGCTGAGATGTTAGTCAACGGCGCGTCCCATTGGTCGCCGGTGACGTTCCAGTAGAGCTCATCGTGGTCGGCGAAAAAATTCGTGGCAACTTGGGCGGCGTAAGTAATCGTGTAAATATGCGACCCGGTAATAGTTTTGTTCGGATCGCCGATTTTTATTCTGACATCGTTGCCGACCGTGGACAAAACGTATTTTACCGGCTGATTATCTTGTGTCACGTTGCTCACGGCAATCGGAATCGACGCCTGCCCACCGCTAAGCGTGGCAAACCGAAACGGAATATTTCGGTAGATCCCATGCAACGGGGAGGAAAAATCAACGGTCATGGTTTCCGCCACCGAAATTGATGCGTCGGTGTTGACGGTGATGTCGCTGTTGAATTTCGTGAACGATAAATCGGTAGCGTGGGCTGGAACGGCGCTAATTCCCAGTCCAACCAGCAACCCAATTAGCAACAACTTCATCCCGTTAGAGCGCCTCCTGATCATGCATCTCGGCTTAATAAATATATGAGAATTGACTGTAATCGCTCTAACGGGATCATGCTAACTTGGCTCGCAGGTAATCAACCAGTTCGGGAATAGCGATATTGTCCTGCTCCATCGAATCCCGATCGCGGACCGTGACCGTCCCTTTCGGTCGTTTGCCGCCGTCGAGGGTATCGAAATCCACCGTGATGCAAAACGGCGTGCCGATTTCGTCCTGGCGTCGGTACCGCTTGCCGATCGAACCGGCGGCGTCGTACTCGGTTGACCAGTGGACGCGCAACGTCTTCGTAATTTCTTCGGCTACCTTGATTAGCGCCGGCTTTTTCGACAGCGGCAGAACGGCCGCTTGATACGGCGCTAAGGATTTATGCAGGCGGAGGACGATTTCGGTGTCCTTGACGCTGGTCGTGGTCGTGGTCCGCCCGCCGGACACTTCTTGGTAGGCCTCGAGCAGGAACGCCAGCACCGCCCGGTCCACGCCCAGCGACGGTTCGATGACGTAGGGCACGACTTTCTTGCTCCCCCCATCATCGGTCGGCGTGGCGAACGCTTGTTCATCCCCTTTGGCGAACTGGCCGTGCCGGCGAAGGTCATAGTCGGTTCGGTTGGCGACGCCCATCAACTCCGACCAGCCTTGCTCGATCGGGAAAGCGTATTCGATGTCGGTCGTGGCCCGAGAATAGTGTGCCAGCTCGTTAGCCGGGTAGACGTATTTTCGCAGGTGTTCGGGGTTGAGGCCGAGTTTGACGAACCAGTTGTAACAGGTGTCGACCAGTTCCGCGAAATACTCATCGGACTTCTCCGGCAAGACGAAGTACTCCAGTTCCATTTGCTCGAATTCGCGGGAGCGGAAAATAAAATTACCGGGCGTGATTTCGTTGCGGAAGGCCTTGCCGATCTGGGCAATGCCGAACGGCAACTTAAGGCGCATTGTGTCGCGGACGTTCTCGAAGTTGGCAAAGATGCTCTGCGCCGTTTCCGGGCGGAGGTAGGCGCGGTTGGCGGTGGCGGCCACCGGACCGACCTGGGTGGTGAACATGGTATTGAACGTCCGGGCCGGCATGAGTGGCTCGCCGCAGTCCGGGCACGATCCGCCGGTGTCATCCGCTTTGAAGCGGTGATGGCAGGCCGTGCATTCGACGAGACGATCAACGAAGTTGGCGGCGTGGCCGCTCGCTTCCCACACCTTCGGGTTGGTAATGATCGAACCGTCCATGCCGACCACGTCCTGCCAGGTTAACACGAAATCATGCCACCAGACGTTCTTAATGTTGTTCTTCATCTTCAGCCCCAGCGGCCCCCAGTCCCAAAAACCCCCGAAACCGCCGTAGATTTCCGCCGACGGAAAAACAAAGCCGCGGCGTTTGCAGAGATTGACGATTTTATCCATTAGCGGCGGATTGGTTTTGAGCATGCGTCAAGTATACCAGATTCAACCGTAAACTCAACGTTTAACGGCCTGGCCATATGGCCTGAACATCCTGATAGCCCTGGTGGTCATGTGCTACTGGGCCCGTCAACCGAAAACGATCGTCGAGTATCGATACTCGGGATCACCTGATTGAACAACAGTCAGGTTTTTTATACGGACGCCGCTTTCTCGACTCGAATAATACCACCCGGCTCAAGCACCGCCACGTCGCGGCGACCGAGCTTCCCCTGGAGCATGGATTGGGCCAGGGCATTGTCGACGTGCTCTTGGACCGCGCGGCGGAGCGGCCGGGCGCCGAACAGCGGGTCAAAACCGCTGATCGCCAACTCGGCCATCGCTTCCGGCGTCGCCCGGAAGGTGATCCCTTTCCGCCCCAGGCGGTCAGTAATGTCGTTCATCATCAAGCCGACGATCTTGTTCACCTCGATCGGGCTGAGCGGCGTGAAGACGATAATCGAATCGAAACGGTTGAGGAACTCCGGACGGAAATACTGGCTGAGCTCGCGATTAATCAGCTCATCCTTAATGGTCGAGAGGGCCGCCCCGTCCCGCATCCGGTCTTGAATATGCTGGGTACCGGCGTTCGAAGTGGCAATCAGGATGACATTAGTGAAATCGATCGTCCGGCCGTTGCCGTCGGTCAACCGGCCGTCGTCCATCACCTGAAGAAAGACGTTGAGCACATCGGGGTGGGCTTTTTCGAGTTCATCGAGCAAGACTAAGGAGAATGGCCGCTGGCGGACCGCTTCAGTCAGGTAGCCGGCGCTCGATCCGGCGTAGCCCGGCGGCGCGCCAATCAGGCGGTGGATACTGGCCACGTCTTGATACTCGGACATGTCGAGCCGAATCATAACCTCTTCCGACCCGAAGTACACGGCCGCCACGGTTTTGGCCAGTTCGGTTTTTCCGACGCCGGTCGGACCGAGAAAAAGCAGGTTAGCGATCGGCCGCTTATTGTCTCTTAGCTCGGCCCGGGCGCGGCGCAAGGCGTTAGCCACCGCTTTGACCGCTTCGTCCTGGCCGACGACCCGCCGGTGCAGTTCCTCTTCGAGATGAAGCAACTTGCCCTGTTCATCGCTCGTCACGGCGGTGGCTTTAACGTGGCCTTGCTCGGAAACGATAGTCGCCACGTCCTCGCCGACGACCAGGCCGTTCGGTCCGCGTGACTTCCGGGCCAGGACCGCGGCTTGCTCAAGCACATCGAGGGCCGAGCCTGGTAGCGGCCGCTCATGCAAGTACCGCCGGGTCAGCTCGACCGCTTTATCAATCGCTTCCAGGGTAAAGTACACCTGATGATGAGCTTCCAATGGGCCGAGGCGCGATTCGATGACTACTAGCGCCTGCTCCGGCGGCATCTCGTTGACTTCAACTTTCTCGAAGGCCGACAATAACGGCCCGTGTTCTAGGGCCCGGCGGTAACTGGCTGGATCGGTCGTCCCGATCGCCAGAAAAGCATGTTGTTCCAGCTCCTGGGCGACCATCTGGGCCGCGTCCAGTCCTTGGCCGCCGGTACTCGAAATCCCGACCAGTTGATCGATGTTCTCGATCACTAGAATGATATTCCCCGAGCGGATGATTTCGTTTAATATTGCTTCCAGGCGCTGTTCGAGCTGACCCGACCCGGCCACCAACGCCGCGGCCGACAGGGCCACCAGGCGTTTGTCCTGTAGCGGTTCGGGCACGTCTTCGGCGGCCATCCGCTCGGCCAGCGCATACAACAGGTATGTTTTACCCACCCCGCCATCGCCGACCAGCATCACGCTTCGCCGGCCGCTCTCCATGATCCGGAATATCGTCTGCAACTCCTCGTCGCGCCCGACCACATAGGGTAGGCGGTTGCGGCTGGCGCGGAGCGTCAAATCAACGCTATATCGATCAAGCGTCGGCGTGGCCGCGGCCACGTAGCCGCGGTCGATGGCGCCCTGGGGTTTATTTGCGGCCCGCCGGAGGTACGACCGGACGCGCCGGCGAAGGTCTTCCTGCACCAGTAGCCAAGCGGTGGCCTGTTCCAGGCGGCGGACATCAACGCTGAACTCGTCCAACAACTCGCGAGCCGGATCATCGACCGTGCCCATGGCCGCCAGGAGGTAGGCCGGGGTGAGGCGCGACCGGCGGTCCGCGGCGGCCAATCGGAAAGCGCGGGCCAAAAGTTCGCGGCTGGCGGCGGTAAAGACCGGGACTGCCGACATGGCCGGCAACTGTCCGACTAGCTGGTCGATGTGTTGGCGAAGTTCAGAGGCCGGAACCATCAGCCGGACGAGCATGCTCTCGACCTCCCGGGTGGCGCTCAGGGCGGCCAGGAGATGCAAGGGGCTCAACCCTTCGCGCCGGTGGCCTTTGGCCATCCGCCAGGCATGTTCGATCACCCGGAGCGTCGCTTCGTTACTAACGGCGGCAATATCGCCCATCGACTGCTCATTCCAGTCCGGAGCCGGCGGGTCCGCCGGCGTCGCCGTCGGAATGGTCGGGAACATCGTCAGGTCGCGTTCGAGCCGGTAGACGAGGTACATGGCGCAGAGCAACCCCAGCCACAGCACGGCCATCGGCCAGCTGGGCGTCAGCAGGACATTCCAGACCTCGCCGTCAGCGATCGCTTCGAACAGACGCCGGCCGCCGAAGAACAGTCCGGTCAAAGCGAACACGAATATCAGGGCGGACAGCAAGCTTTTGACGGTGCGCTCCAGGTGACGTTCGAGAATCGACTGGGTGGAGATCGGATGCAACCACGACCACCACCGGCCGGCCCACCAGACCGCTACCCCTACCCCATGGCAGGTCGGGCAACCGACCAGCGCGCCGCGTTGGTTCTTAAGACCGCCGAATCCCTGGCAGGTCGGGCATTTCTCCACGAGTTCGGCGGGCGGTGCATCCATACCGTCAGCGCAACGGAACGAGTTGACGAATCAGCATGGCGGCGCTGATAATTGGCCCCAGCACCCAGGCCAGCAGGGCCACCAACTCGACCACCGTCCAACACCCAAGGGCAATCAGCCGCGCCGCTAAGATAAAAATGCGGAAAAAGAAACTGATGGCGCGGCCGCTCCGAGTGTAGTCGCCGTACATGGGCTTGCCCATCGTCCGGAGCAAGATGACAATGCTCAGCCGGTTGACCAGGCCGAACCACTGTCGGATCAGCGTCCGTCCGGTTAACGCCAAGCCGTGGGTGTACCACCAGACGGGAAAATACAAAACTTCACCTACCAGCTCGCGGAGGATGAAGAGCGTGGCACGAGCAGTCGTTGATTGGGCCATGGTTTGTGGGGGTGGTTTGAGCGCCTGTATTCTACCATTTTTTTGGCCGGGCGCAATGCGGTTCGAAATGAGAAGCGCCGCCTCGAGTATCATTCAAGAGGCGGCGCTAATCCAAGGAGCGACCGGAAGCCATCATGGCCTTTCCTTTTATGGAGGGGGCAGGGGGGTAGCGGCGATGATGCAGGCGGGCGGCAATCGGAACTCGTGTTTTTCACCGCCGCCAGTCGGACCGTCGACGATGCCGTACGTCTCGACACCATCGAAAACTAGAATTGCCTTGAGCCATCCTGACCGCGGCGGCAGTACAGATTTCCGCAGGTGAGCGGGCAACTGCTGTCGAATCTGTTCCTCCTTCAGCTCCTGGAGAGTCCGGAACAGCACCGGCGAATTGACCGTCAACCGTCGGATCTTGATTCCACCATTGCCGTTCTCCCGGATCTCCACTGTCTCTCCGCCCAGGGCGATCCGGTGCTCAGGATGGCCTTTCTGGTACCGCTCCAGCACCTGCCGTAGCTCATCACTAAGATACACCATGTGGTTCACCTCCCTTCGGGTCGGGAGCCATGAATGCCGGTTTGGGAAAGAGCGCCGGGTTGGCTCCACGGTACACCCAGGCCAGGCGTTGTCAACCCCGTTAGAGGCGAATGCTGGCACTGGAAAAAACGGTTGATTTCCCAGCACCCTGATTGACATCAGTTAGGCCGGCAAACAAAGCTCGCCTCTAACGGGGTCAAGCTTGACAACCGACGGGTGTCAGCGCAGGATAGCGGCACGTCACTCCCGCCCTTTACATCACCCTCCCGCCAACGGCGAGAAGAAAGGACGCGCTATTGACCTGGCTCAACTCTGGTTCGTGGGTGACGATCGGCGTCATCCTTTTCCTGTGTTTCATCGTCGCTCGGGCGGCGGCTAAGTTTCTGCCCGGCCTCGTCCGTAGCTTATTGGCCAAGCAAGACTTGGTCGAACGGTACGGCTGGGCCGGGCGCGCCTTCAAGTATCAACGGCTTGTCCCGTGGGTTGACCGGATTCCTATCTCCGCCGACCAGATGACCTGGTTGCGACTGGGCCTGGTCGGTGGAAGCCTGCTCTGTTTTCGCTTCCAGCTCGATCCGTACATCCTGCCGTTGTACATCATTGGTTGGTTGACCGACTACACCGATGGTCTTAAAGCCGGCGCTGAAGAACGGCGCCGCGGGCGTCCGACTCGACATGGGAAGTACCTCGACCCGACGATTGACCTGATCTGCTTCACGCTCATGGCGGTCGTCCTGGGGCCGTACTACCCGCGCCGACTGTTGATCGCTTTCGCGGTCGCGATTGGCGCCCGGGTCCTCCTGTTCGCCGTCATCTTGGTCGGACGACTGTGCCGGCCAACCTGGCGCCGGCGGCTGTCGTCAAACATCTTGCCGAAGACCATCACCGGCGAGGCCAAAGCCGCATTCATCGCCGTCAGTTTCGGACTGATCATGTTTAGCCGCACGGACCCGACGAATCTGTTCTGGGCCGGCCGGCTGTTGACCATGGCAATCGTCCTCGAGGGCTTCAGCTTGACTCATTTGGCGCGCCAAGCCTGGCGATCCATCTACGGTCGGCCTCAGCTGTCCATCGTCCCCGCCGATGATCGAACGGGGTAATGGTGGAACCCCGCATCCGTCCCGCCCGTCCGGCGGGGCTGGTGCGTGGGACTGAACCTTCACGACCACGTCATTGACGCGGTCGTTTTCTTATGGCGCCGCGATCACCACGCCTTGACCGCTGACGGTCGGGTCGGACGGCAGGTCAGTCGTCAGCGTGGCCGCCGGGCTGGACAGCGCCTTGGCCGTGAAGCTGTCGGTGGCGGTGGCGGTCGCTGTTTCGATTAGGATCGGGACGGTGCCGACCTGTTCGGCGGTTGGCGTAATCGCCAAGTCAAAGCGGGCCGTCAAAGCCGGCAGTCGTCCGCCGGTGCCGGCCGGGACGGTGTTTAGCGTCCAACGGACGGTCCGGCTCGTCGGATCGAAGGTTAAATCGCCGGCATCACGGCTGAGGTTCTGACCGGTCCACAGCACGCTGGTCGGAATCCGGGCGCTGACCACCAGGGTCGCGGCGTCGCTGGTGCTGTCCGTCACCGTCCAGGTGACGCGGTAGGTGGTCGTCTTCCCGACCACCGGCGGCACCGGCCCGCTACCGACCGCTTGGCCCGGCGCCTCGTAGTACCGCGCGGCGGCGGCCAGTTGGAGCACCGTCGCCAGCTTGGTCACCACCACCGTACTCGGTTGACCGCCGCGATTAGCGTTGGTCGTCAAGCTCGGGGCGGTCACATCGATGCTAGCTGTCACCTTCGGATCGCGGTCAGCGTCAGTCTTAACCGCCAGATTCGGCAACGTACCGACGGCAAAGCTCAAGGTCACGGACTGGTTCGGTTTAAGGTTAGCCAGCGCGGCAACTTGGTCCTTGGTCCAAGTCAAAACGTTCGACTTGACCGCCGCTTGGCTGTCATTCGCCAACTTGGACAGGTCGAGGGCCGCGCCGTCGAGCTTAACGGTGACCGTGGCTTGAGTGATTTCCAGGTCGCTAGCGTTGGTCACGCGAATCGAGTAGTTGAGCGTCTCGCCCGGATCAATCACCGCCGGATCGGTACTGCCATTCACCGCCACGGTGGTCGTCACCCCGGTCTTGACCAGGATGACCAATAGCGATTGCTCGTCTTGGAGATCGACGGTGTTGGTGGCCGTCACCAGCCCGGCACTGACCTTGAGGGGGAACGAGTCGCCGAGGTTACCATCAATCGATCCGACCACGGTGATACTCCCTTGGACGCCTTTTTTCAGCTCCGGGAATTTCCAGACCGCCGACCGCTCCTGGGCCGCCGGATTCGTACTGGTGACCGTGAAGCCGTCGGGGTAGGCGGCCGTGATCTGGACGTTCTTCAGGTCGCGATCGGAAGTATTCGCGTACGTTGCCGTCCAAGTACCGGTCCCGCCGGGAGCCAGCTGGGTCGGGCCGGTGAATTGCAAGCTGAGAATCGAAGCGGTGATGGTCACCTGGCGACTGGCTTTGGTCTGGAAGTCGGAGTTAAAATTCGCCGGCCGGTACGTTAATGTCGCTCCGAAGTCACGGGCCTCGCCGACGGCGCCGATGATCGTCCCGCTGATCGTCGTCCGGCCCGCTTGACCGCTGCGGATCGTCCCCAAGGTGAAAGCGTTACGGAACTCGTTGGCCGCGGCCGGCTGCGACGTGGTGTAAGTAAATCCTGCGGGATACTCAACCGTCAATTCAGCATTCGTTAAGTCGACTGGTTCAAGATTCTGGTACTCGACGGTCACGGTCAAATTGCTCCCGGAAATGGCCGAGGTCACGGGCTGGAACTGCAGTTGGACGTTATCGTTGGTAAAACGTTTAGCGCGGTTGAAAAAGAAAAAACCAGCCACGCTGACGACGGCCAAGAGGGCGATGATTCCGATCACCCAGCCCCAGGGGAAACCCCGTTTTGATTTGGTCAGGTGTTGCATCTCCTCCGACGGTTGGCGTTCAAGGACCCGCGATAAATCAGCTTCGCCTTCGCTCAGCGACGATCGCCGATGTTTCGGCTCAGTTTCCTCGCGGACCGGTATCCTCCGGCCGGGTACCCCTGATTCAGCCGACGCAACCGGAGCGTCGCCGTCGGTTTCCAGGGCCGCCACGAACTCCGCGATATCATCCTCGCTGTACTTGCCGGGCGGTTGTTTTGGTTCGCCTTTGTGTTTGGCCATACGAGTGATAGTCTACCGCGCGATGCGGCTGTTTGGCAACTGCGCCAGGCGCACTACCGACCGCAACACCCCTTCGCTTTTCAATGGCCGGTCGAGCGTGTGGTGGAGAATTGATTCGACGAGCCGGCGCAGCGCGGCGAACATCTGACGGTCGTCAGCGCTGTTTCCGCCGCGAAGATAGGCGACGACTGACGGCTTGACGACTGCCGCCTCGGCCGACGCTTCGCGACGGTGGACAAACCCGGCCGCGGGATGAAACGCGACGTCGTCTGCGGTCAGCGGCTGGTGACAAACGGCGCACCGCTCAAGCGATGGCGCAAATCCCTGGTGACCGAGAATCAGCCAGGCCCGGCGGAGCAGCCGGAGCCAGCGTTGTCCGGCCGGCGCGTCGGTTTCTTCCGCCATGTCGGCCAGCATGCCGACGACGAGGTCGTACAGCGCCGGATCATGCTGATTCGGTTTCGTCACCCGCTCGACGAGTTCGAGCAGCCATTGGGCCATTATCAAACTGACGACCTCCCGGCGCAGGCGATTGAAACGATTGAGAATGACGCTACCGGTGACGACATCGGTCACCCGACCGTTAGCCAGGGTGAGATCAACTTCCATCATCGGCTCCAGTGAGCCGCCCAATTTAGCCGTACTTTTTTTCGTCCCCCGCGCTCGAATGCGCATCTGGCCGTACTGCGGGGTCAAGACGACGATTATCCGATCGTGTTCGCGGTCGGTAGTATGACGCAGAATAAGTGCTTTGGTTCGAATTACCGACATAAAAAAAGTATAGCACGAAAGAAGAATCAACCCCGTACCACAATACCAAAAATGTTGTTATCGATTTGGTTGCGGGTTTTTATCGGCAAATTTTGCATGAAGAAAAAATACCGCACCAATTATTGTGGTGCGGGGTGGAGTGCCGCAGGATGAGCGCTTTAGTGCGGATGGCGGACATGGGTATAGTTTATCAAAAAGAAAGAGGGGCTATCCATAGTCATGGATAGCCCCCGGTGATTGTGCCAGCCGTTAGACTGGCTTGCTGACGGCGGCGAAGCGCCAGATATCGGGCCACGTTGTGTTGAATGAGGCCTTGTAGAAGCGCCGATCCGACTCGTCCCCGCTGAGGCACGGGTGGTGGTGGTGGCCGTAGCCATCCAGGCACAAACACACTGAACCGAAAGCAACGATCGGGAACTGACGCTGGAGGTCGCGGGTCTTTAGATTCGCGCCGAGCGCGAGCAACTCCTCGATCTTAGCCGGACGGTAACCGTGCCGGAGGTCATTGTACACGTCGTCCTCGTCCATGGGGCGGTTGTAGTGGAACAACTTGATGTCCACCTCGACCATGCCCGAGCCTTCCACCTGGAGGATGCGCTCGTCGGTGACGTCCGGGTCGGTCCAGTCGTACTGACCGGCCTCGATCATCGCCTTCAGGTTCTTGTCCCGATTCACCGTGACGCGGTAGACGGTGATGTCCGGGGCCAAGAGCTTGGCAATGGCCTCACCTACATCTACGCCCCGGAGGATGCCCTTGACGGCGGTCATACCACCGAGCTTGTTGATGAGAGCTTCGATCTGGCCGAGATTCAGGTCTCCGTACTTCATGACGGGACTCCCTTCTGGCTGTTTGCCAAAAGCTTTGCCTCTGCCCGAGGTCGAGGGACTCGTCTCGCCTTGAGACAAGCATTCGAGGCGCCACCATGGCGCGCCAAATGCTTGTTTCAAGGTTTCCGCAAGTTATTGTAAAGAACAAAGGAGCATAGCACCTCTCTACGGTTTTGTCAACCCTATCGTTACCACTCCGCCATCCAGCGTAATTTCGACTACTTGACTCGCCCCCTCCACCGACGGCGTCACCGCCTTCGCCTTGACCTCTTTCAGGAATTCCTGGCTGTATATCTCGACGACTTTCGCCGCAGTCGTGTTCGGCTGAACGTGGGCAATAATCTCATCGCTCGGCTTCAACTTGGCGGTTTTGCGCAAGGCGTTGAATTCGCGAATCAAGTCGCGGAGCAGGCCCTCGGCTTTCAGTTCATCGGTCACGGTGATGTCGAGCGCCATATTATTACTCACCGCCCATTCGCTTCCGGTCGGTAATTTATCCGCCTGATGCAATTCCTTGACGTTCAGTTCATCGCGCACAATCTCGTCGAGATCGGGTCGCAACTGTTCGGTCGTCACAACTTGCTGTAGCGGTTGCCTGACTTTCAACCCGAACTTGGCGCGCAGGGCATGACCCTCCTCAACAACGCGTCGGGCCACAGTCATGTCGCTTAACAAACGATTGTCGACCTCACCGACATTCGGCCAGTCTGCCAAATGCACTGATTCCAGTTCACCGCCGACCGCATGGTAGACGTGCTCGGCCAGGAACGGCGTGAACGGCGCCATCACAGTTGAAAGTTGTAAAAGAACGTGTTTCAGGGTGACGCTGGCTAGCGGCGCTTGGTCGGATTTGAAACGGTCGCGCGATCGGCGGACATACCAAGTTGATAAATCCGTCACGAAATCACCGATCGCCCGCGCCGCGCCGGTGATATCGTACTGCTCCAAACGCTTGGTCACATCGGCCACCAGCGTATTCAACAGTGAGTGAACCCAGCGATCCAGTGGATGAGCGGCTGGCCCCACCTCGGCCCCCTCCTTCGTGGACCTCTCGGCCTTGAGCTCGAGGTCGAAAGGAGGAGGGGTTAGGGGGTGGTTAGAATTCAGCTTCCAGAAGCTGACCACGTTCGCCAGGATCAAAAATGTCTTTTTTACGCCCTGATCGACGATCTTGAGATCGAAGTTCTTGCTGTCCCACGGCTGATTGGCCGTATACATGAACCAGCGCACCGCGTCGGCCCCGTGCGTGGCGAACAACTCATCGAGATCGCCGTAATTCTTCAGCGACTTCGATAATTTTCTGCCCCGGGCGTCGTTCAGGAACCCCAACACCACGACATTTTTGTACGACGGTTTTTTTACCACCCCGGCCTTTTGCAACAGCGTGCTGATCGCCAACAACGTGTAGAACCAACCGCGCGTTTGATCAATCGCTTCGGAAATGTAGTCGGCCGGGTAGGCTTCGCCATGGTCAATCTTGTTTTTATTCTCAAACGGATAATGCCATTGCGCGAACGGCATCGACCCCGAATCGAACCAGGCGTCAGCCACTTCCGGAATGCGTCTCATCCGGCCCGACTTACAACTTGCACACTGCCAACTTACAACATCAATAAACGGCCGGTGCGGATCGAACGAGCCGTCGGGCTGGAACAATGACGCCGGAAATTTCAGTTCGATTGGTTGAGCGTTGTCCAATAGCGGCACGTCGTGAAGCACGGATTCCGGTTGGAGCGACAAGGCCCACCGCACGACGTAAATCGGGTCGCTGTGGGTCACGATTAGGATCGTCTTCCCTTCGTACTTGGCGTCTAGCTGATGAAGTATGTTGAACATTCTGGCGCGGATTTGTAGCCACGTCTCGCCGCCCGGTGGCGCTTCATGGAGCCGGACGGCTCGATCACCGAAACCCTGGTGGAATTCCTCAATAGTTTTCCCTTCATAGACCAGGCCGATGTGGTACTCATTCACCCGCGACTCGGTCGTGACCGCTAGTTTAATTTCCTGACCAATGATGTCGGCAGTTTCCTTGGCGCGGGCGAATTGCGATGAGATAATGACGTCAATCTTCTCGGTTTTTAACTTCTGGGCAACCTGCCGCGCTTGTTCGCGCCCCCGCGCCGTGAGCCCGGCCGTGCCGTCAGACAGCTCGGTATCCAGAGTCTCATTCAGATTGTTCGTCGACTCGCCGTGGCGGATGAAAATGTAGCGATTCCTGGTCGGTATTCGTTCCCGCAGTTCCTGATAACTCCCCAGGCACTCCTGATGTTTGCACTGATCGCACTGCCAGATGGGAATTGGCGTGCCCCAGTACCGTTCGCGGGAAATGGCCCAGTCTTTCACTTCCCGCAACCACTCACCAAACCGACCGTCTTTAATGTGACCTGGGTACCAATTGATCTTTTCGTTGTTCCTGATCAGTTCATCGCGCAGTTTCGACATCATGATGAACCACGACGTTTTGGCGTAGTACAAGAGCGGGTGCTTACAGCGCCAGCAGAAAGGATAGTCATGTCGGTAGTTCTCAGCTTTGTAGAGTTTGCCGTGTTCTTGCAGCCACGCCATGATTTTTTTCTGTGTCTCCCCTTTCGGATCTTTCACTTCCAATCCGACCCAGGGTTTGACCAACCCGTTAAACCTGCCTGTTTCATCAACCGTGTGGATTTTCGGTAAATCAAGATTCTTTCCCAGTTCGAAATCCTCAACGCCGTACATGACCGCGGTGTGGACGACGCCGGTGCCGTCTTCGGTCGTGACGAAGTCGGCTGGAACAATGGTGTAGGCGTTTCTGTTCGCACCCGCCGCCCCGCCGTCATTTTTCTCCGTAGGGGCGGGTTTGAAACCTGCCCCTACGTCGGCGGGGTGGGCCCTCCGCAAATCAACAAAATCAAACAGCGGTTTATATTTTTTTCCAACCAATTCAGATCCGTGGATAATCTGCAATGAACTTAGTTTTAGCGGTGTGCCAACATCCGCTTGACTTGCTCCGGCCACTTTTTCGGCATCTTTCAAGGCTTCCATTCTTTTTTGCGCAACAATAAACCGTTCACCCTCAGCGTTCGGAGTGGTTTTTACGTAATTTATTTTCTCGTCAACCGCTAACGCCACATTCCCCGGCAACGTCCACGGCGTCGTGGTCCACGCCAACACGAACGTGCCTGGTTCATCGACGAGTTCGAATTTCACGTAGACCGAATCTTCTTCAATGTTTTGGTATCCTTGCGCGACTTCGTGTGACGACAAAGCTGTTCCGCATCGCGGGCAATATGGCACAACTTTGTAATCTTGGGCCAGCAGTTTCTGATCCCAAACCTGTTTGAAAATCCACCACAGCGTCTCGATGTACTCCGGTTGATAGGTAATGTAGGGATGGTCAACGTCGAGCCAAAAACCGACGCGCTCCGTCATCTTCTCCCACCGGTCTTTAAATTTCCAAACCGATTCTTTCGCTTTGGCGTTGAATTTTTCAATGCCGTACTTTTCAATGTCTTTTTTTCCCGACAGACCTAAATCTTTTTCCACCTCGAGCTCAACCGGTAACCCTTGCGTATCCCAACCGGCTTTCCGCTCGACGCGGTAGCCTTGCATCGTCTTGAAACGCGGGATAATGTCTTTGAAGGCCCGAGTTTCGACGTGACCGATGTGCGGAATGCCGTTGGCCGTCGGCGGACCGTCGTAGAAGACGAAATTGCCCTGCGGCGAGGGTTTCTGGAGCGTTTTCTTGAAGATGTCCCTTTCTTTCCAGTCCTTCAGGATCTGCTCTTCAAGTTCGGGGAATTTGGGGATGGCCATAAAGTCGCGATATATCAGATCGCGTAGTGAGTATACGGGTTTACCGTGCGGCGGTCAATTCCGCCTCCCCCAACCCCTCCTGAATTCAGGAGAGGGGCGGTACCGAATACCGTCAGTCAATCTTGGTTAAGGTTCCCCTCCTCAATTGAGGAGGGGTAAGGGGCGGTGGCAATTTCCTCAATCTTTATTAACACCCCACTAATGTCTCCTATTACTTCCTCATTCCGAAAACGCACAATCCGAACATACATAGTCTTCAGCCAATCCGTCCGCATCGCGTCGTGTTGTTGCTGAACCGGAGTATCATGCCCGGCGCCATCAAGCTCTATTCCGAGCCGAAGTTTCGGACAGTAAAAATCGAGCATGTAGTTCCCAATACTGTACTGTCGCCTAAATTTCAATCCGAGAAATCGCCGGCTACGCAAGTATTCCCAAAGAGCAACTTCTGGGCGCGTCGAAGCGCGCCGTAAGTATCGGCGTCGTTCGAGATGCAGATTGAGCGTACGAATACGAGGCATGCGTCCTCCGCAAGCCACCAATCACCTTCTAAGCTAGATCAAATTGCAAATACCGTCAAGGTCATGAACCAAAAAAACCACCCGAACGTTTCAGGTGGCGGATCGCAGACCGCGAATGGTGATTTCGATGAAAATTACGACCACGGCGAGGATGCATCCGGTGCCGATGACAATTAGGGCGGTATCAAGCATCGCTGAGATCGTCACTTCCAACCGCGACCACGGCACCACCAAGAGCATCACTAGAAAAATGAACACGCCGAACCAGGGTTTCATCTCTCCCTCCAATTTCACCAAATCGGGCACGCCAAGCAGTCTGCGGCTACCCTACAGCAGATACCTATCGGCCGTCAACCCAGCACCGCTTTTACCATCAGTATTTTGGATTTCGTTTTTGCTACCAGCCGCAAGATCAAATGACGCCACCCTGTGATGGTTATCAAAAGTGGTGCTGGGTCAAGTGTAGCGAATCAGCTTTAGTCGGCTTCGTTGTCCCCTGACAATTTTCAACGTGGACGCCGCAACGTGCAAGTGCCGTGCCAGGATTTCTAAAACGGCGGCATTCGCTTGGCCATCATCCGCTGGCGCAGTCACGCGAACGACAAGACGACCGTCGCGTTCAACGATCTCGTTGTGCTTGGCGCGGGGAATAACCTTAACCTCGACCCCGTTAGAAGCGGATACAATCCTAGCCGGCTTCAAAGGCATGGCGCGTTGATTCAACGAATAGCTACCGCGTGCGAGATGATATCGCTTCTAACGGGACCGGTCCGCCGCACGCTTGTAGACGGCCAGCGTTTCCCTCGCCACCCGTTTCCAGGAAAAAAGCTTCGCTTGCTGTTTTCCGGCCCGGCTGAGTTTCTTAGCCAGCGCCGGCCGGATCAGGACCTGGCGGATATGTTCCGCGAGCGCGTCAACATCGTCCGGCTCAGTCAGTAAGGCGGCCGGACCGGTAATTTCCGGGATTGAAGAGACTTTGGTGGTGATGACCGGCGTCCCGAGTTGCATCGCCTCGAGCACCGGCAGACCGAACCCTTCGTACCGCGTCGGGAAGACGAAGGCCGCCGCCTCTTGCATCAGTTTCACTTTATGGTTATGCGGCACGTACCCCAAGTAGCGGACAAACGATTTTTTCAGCGTTTTAATCTGATCAAGTATCTCTTCCCCTCGATAGCCGGCTCCGCCGGCGATGACTAACGCTACGCCCTTCACCGCCGCTGGCCGCAATTTGACCAGGCGCTGCCAAGCCTGAATGAGGATGGTAAGATTCTTTCGCGGGTCAATCGTTCCGACGTAACAGATATATCGTGGCGGTAATTTGTAGACTCGGCGAACATCAGCCGAGCGGTCGCGAAGTTTCAACAGCGCCGTGTCGGCCGCTTCTGGCACCACCGTCACTTTCTTCGCCGACACGTTGAACAAGTTCAACAAGTCGCGCTTGGTCGCTTTGGAAACAGCGATGATGCCGGCAGCTTTCTTTATGGTTTGCGGTACCAACAGTCGCGTCGAAGCGATCTGCGACGGGAACCATTCCGGATGTTCGTAAATCGCTAGATCATGGATCGTCACCACTGTCGGTCGGCCGTAGGACAGCGGCATGACATTGGCTGTGGCGTGGAAAACATCGAGTCGGTCGCGAGTCAGGAAGGCCGCCAGCAGGAGGTGAGAGTAGGCGAAAGGGAGAAATTTCCCGTATCGCGAAAACGGTAAGCGCCGGACGGTGACGTTCGATCGTTCCAGGTCGTCGGTCACCGCCGCCGGCATGCGGTGATCGAAGTAGAGGTAGAATTCGTCGGTCCGGTCGATCGCCAACAGCGCCTTCACTAGGTGGAAAGTGTAATGACCGACGCCGGCCCGTTCACCGGACCCCGGGTTAAGCATTGTTCGACAGTTTATGCCAATTCGCATAAAGCGATGTTATTCGTCTACTCGCCTCTTCCCCTCCTTAGTTGAGGAGGGGACCTGCGCGTAGCGCAGGCGGGGGTGGTCAGAGGAGAGAGGAGTTTGGGGTGAGAAGGGGGGTCCGGCAGTCGATGCCGGTGCGCTTTGGTTTATCTCGGTCCATACAATTCTAACCGAACCCCGCGGTAGCCGTAAACGATCAGTACGCCGCCGGCAAAGGAAGAACCGACCGCCGCCATGAGGACGCGAATAGGTGTCCATCCGAAGACCGGCATGGCGTGGACGTTCCACAGCGCGCCGAGAATGAACACCAAGCCGAATCCAAGTCCGATGCTGGCTAGAACAAATTGTCGGTGGAGATGCTTCATTTGCCTATAGGATATCACAAACCGCCACTCAATCAAGCGCCGAAAAAGATCCCTCGCTGTTGTGCTCGGGATGATCCGATTAAGGCCAGATCACATCTTTTCCGGCGCCGTCACGCCCATCACCTTCAATGCCCGTTGGAGCACCAGTTGCGTCGCTTTCACCAGGTCGAGCCGGTGTAACCAGACTTTGTCCCCATCAATGACGCGGCAGTTCGTGTAGAACTCATGGAACTTGGTAGCTAGCTCAATCGCGTAGAACGGCAGTTTCTGCGTTTCGTAACTCCGGGCCACGTCGTTAATGATGATCGGAAATTGCAACAGCGTTTTGACCAGGTTCAGTTCGGAGGTGTGCGGCGCCGATTTTGACGGAACCGGCGGGAGTTTCCCCACCTTTTTCAGGATACTACTGATTCGAGCATGCGCATACTGAACGTAGAACACCGGATTCTTGTCCGACTTTTCCTTGGCCAGCGTCAAATCGAAATCCATGTGCGTGTCTGCGCGGTGCATCAGAAAGAAGAATCGCGCCACATCGAGGCCGACTTCGTCAACGACTTCTTCGAGCGTCACGTACGTTCCCGCGCGCTTTGACATTTTAACTTCGTGTCCATCTTTCATCAATCGTACGAGTTGTAAAAACTCAATGTGCAGTTGCTTGGCGTAACCTAAGGCCGACATGGCCGCCTGGAGCCGCGATTCGAAACCATGATGATCGGCGCCAAGAAATAATATTTCCCGGTCGAATCCGCGCATAGCAAATCGGTAATACCGCAAGGCCACATCCGCCATGATGTAGGCATTGGTACCATCGGATTTAATAATGACTCGATCTTTATCGTCGCCGTAAGCAGTCGTCCGAAACCAAGTCGCATCATCCTTTTGGTACAACAAATCATGACTCTTCAACACCTCCAGTGCTTTGATATTTAGTTGCTTTGTATAGAGCGTGCTTTCACAGAACCACGAATCGAAGGTTATCTTGAGTTTTTTGGCCACGACCCTTTGTAATTCCTTAACCATCGTCTCCAAGATTCGCCCCCTGATCCGGTCGCGGATGTCGGTCATGTCCTTCAGCTTCAACTTGTCGATTTTCAACTTCCGGGCCAGATCGGACACGTACTCGCCTTGATAGCACTGGGCGGGGTAGTCGGTCGGAATCCCCTGTTGTTGGAAGTAGCGGCGGATGACCGACTCGGCCAGAATGTCGACTTGGCGGCCGATGTCATTCAGATAGAATTCGCGCCAGACTTTCCAACCGTTCATGGCCAGCACGTTCGCCAGCGTATCACCGCCGAACGCGCCGCGACCGTTGCCGAGCGTCATCGGTCCGGTCGGATTGGCCGAGATGTATTCGACTAACACTTTCTTGCCTTTGCCGTCGAGGTTGGAACCAAACTTTGTATCGGCCAAAATCCCCTTCACCTGTTTCATAATCCACTGCGGCTTGAGAGTAAAGTTAATAAACCCAGGACCCGCCACTTCCGCCTTCTCTAACATTGATGCTACTAAGCCTAACTGAGCGATCAAGTTGGTAGCAATATCGCGTGGACCCTGACCAACAACTTTTGCTAATTTCAACGCCACGGTCGAGCTATAATCACCAAACTGCGCTTCAGCCGTCGGCTCGATTGGAATCTCGACATCTTTCACTGCCGAATAGGCTTTGCCAATTGCCTGGCGCAGGAGTTTTCGTAGCTGTTCGTCGGGAAGAATCATGATTCTAGTATACACTATTTTCCGGAAGAAGTGCGTGCTATACTGAATGTGTCCCTATCACTGACTACATCGACATGAAAAAGAGATTCTACCTGGTAATGCTTTCCGTTTTTTTAGTCTTGAGTCTTGGAGTGACGTATGGCCGAACCGGTTTCTATGACAACCGCTGTCACCAACCGAAACAAACAGTTACCTATGGAACTACCGTGTACACGATTGCCCCGTGTAGCGGAACAACCATCCAAGAAAAACGTTTTGGATTTCCCGCTTTCTATACATTTGGCCATCAAGCTGAGTTCGGCATAGCACCAAGCTTATTTGACACTGGTTTGTTTATTCTGAATTTGCTCTGGATCGGCACGGTGAGTTTTCTCGCCGCCGTATTCACGCTACCTCGGAAGAAGCAGTTGCCATCTCCAACACCGACATCTGATCATACGTAGTATTCATTTCGTCCGTTATGCCGAACTACGCCACCAACCGCGAAGCTTTCCATAACTACGAAATCCTCGAAAAAATCGAGGCCGGTGTTGTCTTGACCGGCGCGGAGGTGAAATCGGTCAAGAACGGCAACGTCTCGTTGAAAGGGAGCTACGCCGCCATCCAGCAATCCCAGCTCCAACTCCTGAACATGCACATCGGCCACTACAAACCGGCTGGACCATTAAAAATCGATACCGACCGCTCCCGACGTTTACTCATCCGGCGCACGGACATCGACCGCTTCATCGGCAAAATCCACTCCACCGGCCTGACCCTCGTTCCTCTTTCCGTTTACAGCAAGAGCGGATTAATTAAGGTCGAACTCGGCCTCGGCCGCGGTAAAAAATCTTATGACAAACGCGCCAGTATTAAGAAACGGGAAACGAACCGACAGATTGGCAGAGCGATGAGGGTGAAAGCATAAAGAATCGTGTTCCTACTAAGGCTAATGTCGAATTGTTATCTCGCATGAAGCATCGTCGGTATTGGCTACTCGCCGGACTCATTCTCTCCGCCGGTTTGGCGTTCCAAATCGCCGGCGCCTGGCAGGACGGCATGACCTCGGACGAAGGCAATCACCTGGCCGCGGGCGTGGTCTACTGGCAGACCGGAAATTTTACCTGGAATCCAGCCCACCCACCGTTGGTGAAATTGATGGCGGCGGTCCCGCTTCAAATCGGCCGAATGGTGTACGTCAATACCGCCTGGAGAGCCTGGCAGATACAATATCTCCCCGGCCTCATTACTAACCTGTTCTACGATCAGACCGGCATAGCTCGCCCGCAATTGTTGTTCTTCCTGGGCCGCCTGCCGGTTTTAGCCTTTTGGCTGTTGCTCGGAATTCTTCTGTTTTGTTGGTCACGATCAAGATGGGGTTTTGGCGCAACGTTTTTGACGTTAGGGGTTTATGTGTTCGATCCGAATTTTCTCGGCCATGGCCATCTGATCAACACCGACGTGCCGGTGACGGCCATGATTTTTGCCACCCTCTGGGCGGCCGACCGGTATTTCCGTTCTCCAAAGCTGAAACCGTTGCTCCTATTGGCTTTGTTGTTTGGTCTAACGCAGGTAACAAAATTTTCCGCGGTCATCCTCTGGCCCATCGTGTTGGCCTTGGGAGTGCTCAAGATCTGGACCAGTCGCGGTGAGTTTCGCTGGCGGCAATGGTTGATGATGGCTGGCGCACTGGTCGCGGTGACGGGCGGAATTATCTGGACGACCTACGGTTTCGAAGCCCGTCGATTGCATGTTTCGGGCTCTAGTCCGCGGCGGATCGTCAGAATGGTCAGCGCCATGGCCATCCCCTATCCAGCCGCCAGTTACTGGCGCGGTTTATACGACGTCATCATACATAATGAGGGCGGTCACACATCGTACCTGAACGGCCAAACAACGACCAATGGGCAATGGAACTATTTCCCGGAGGCGCTGGCCTTGAAGACGCCGCTGTTGACCTTGGTGTTGTTCGCGATTTGGATGGCGGCCGGCGGCCGCACGTTGTACGGCGCGCTCCGCCGTCGGCCGTGGCGGCGTCCGTCGTTCGATGTCTGGGTACTTGGGCTGACGCCGGTGGTGATATTTACCATCAGCATTATCAGCAACCTCAACATCGGTCTCCGCCACATTTTTCCCATTTATCCCTTCATCTTCCTGGCGATCGGGAGCCTGGCCACGCTGAGCTGGCCGATGTTCCGTCACTACGGTGCCGCGCTCATTTCCGGGCTAACCGTCATCGCTCTGATCATCGCCTGGCGAGCATGGCCCAACACTATCGGCTACTTTAACGCCTTCGCCGGCGGCACGAACGGCGGCCATCGCTACCTCCTCGATTCGAACGTCGATTGGGGCCAGGACGTTTGGCGCCTCCGCCGTTTTCTCGATCAACAACAATTTCCGCTGGTGCGGATCCAATTATTCACTTCTGTCCCAACCGGTAAAATATTTCCCGAGTCGGATCACCTCATCCGCGACGCCGACATCGCCGCTGGAGTTCAACCGTCCGGGGTGATTGTCGTCTCGACCAACATCCTTTATCGGAATGGTTCGAAACTGTCCTGGCTGCGGTCGCGGACGTCGAAGTGGCGCATCGGCTCGTCGATTTATGTTTTTGATTTTCGATCTTAAATTCTGGCCGAGGAAGAAATCAAACATCACCCCGCACAAAACTGTGAGCGATTCTTGTTATCACTCGGCAAAGTAACGTCGTAACTGCTTTTTCAGAAAACTTTTTCTTTGACCCCTCGTCTTCGAGAATGTAAACGTAAAACATAGCGTTGAAATAATTAACGCCAAGCCTTACAACATTGGTCACGTAAAGTTGCTTCGCAACCACGTGGCGCACCAACGTGAATTCGCCCGCGGCGAATTTTTTCGTTGGTGGAGATGGCGGGTCTTGCACCCGCGTGGCGACGAACTTCCCGCTGGTACTGTTCACATGCGTAGTCCGCTGTTGCGATACGTCACCACGTAGACAACGGACGAGAAACCGTGATGACGTTGTTCAGACAATACCGATTGCTAGGACTGAACGGTCTACCAATCGGTCCGACTAAATGACACCCGCGATTCCCCAGCCGGAGTCAGGAGACGGATGCGCCGACGCGTTTAGGCGAAGGCGGGAACAAACGACGGGGTCGCGAAAGCGCGAGCTACCGCGGTCCGAAGTTTGCTGAGAAGTGTATTGGCACTTATCATGTCCGACATTTTTACGAAGTTGTCGGCGTTTCGGCATGGTACCGAGCAGGTTGTCAAACATCGTTCGACGATTGAACATCCCCTGAACCAGTCGCTAGGTTCACCCCGCACCTTCTCGGTGCGTGGGCTCCGGTTCAGGGCGACGCCCTGAAAACGAATAGCGCCTGCTGTAGGGAAGGTCCAAATCTCAAAGAATGGCTGGATTATAGGGCAAAATGCCGGATTTGTCAAGCTCCAGCGCTTGCTGTATACTTCCTCGTGCTTTACCAGTAACCAGAAGACCATCAGTACTAAACGATTCCGCGTCAATCATTCGACCTCGCCGACGATGACATTATGGGTCGAATGCCCCGAGCCATTCAGCCCGACAAACGGGCGAGGGGCCTCTTGTAGGTAACCACAAACCATATTTCCGCTAAACGATTCCGCGTCAACCACTTCATCCGCATCCCGCAGGTGGCAGTGATCGACGAGACCGGCAAACCCCTCGGCGTCATGGAGACCGGCCCAGCGCTCGCCCTAGCCCAGAGCAAAGGGCTTGACCTGGTTGAGGTTGCGCCGATGGCCCGGCCGCCGGTCTGCAAGATCTTAGACTTCGGATCTTTCCAGTTCCAGCAGGAGAAAAAAGAACGCAAAGCCAAGGCCCACCAGAAGAAGGTCAACCTGAAGGGTATCCGCTTGACGTTCAAAATCGGCCAGCACGACAAGGACACCCGTAAACAGCAATCCTTGAAGTTCCTCGATGACGGCCACAAAGTGATGTTAGAAATGCGCCTCCGCGGCCGGGAAAATGCCCATAAAGACCTGGCCCGTAAGCACATGGAGGATTTCGCCGCTAACCTCGGACCGAGCGTGGTCGTCGAAACCCCCCTGTCCTTTATGGGAAACCGGTTGACGATGATCGTCGGAAAGAAGAAGTGACCATCCAGGGGTCACCCCGAGCCTCTCGCCGAGGGGTCTAACTGAACGGAGGTCAGGTCATTCCGAGCCAGGCGGCGAGAAATCAGCTCTTGACGATTTTCCCGTACCCTAGTATCCTATCCCAGCATTATGCCCCGTTAGAAATGAATCTGATGGACACCGCATAACGTTACCTCAGGTTTATCACTCTAATGGCTAGTCTTCTCCAACATTTCAACCCGGGACACAGTAAGACTTTGACTAATTTCCTTCATTTCTAACGGGGTATGGCTAAGAAACTCAAGACTCACCAAGCCACCGCTAAGCGTTTCCGAAAAACCGGCCCTAAGAGATTCCTGAAGCGCAAAGCCGGCCAGGACCACTTCAATTCGCGCGACCGCGGGGTTAATACCATGGGCAAGCGCCGTGACGTCAGCGTCAACGCGGTTGATACCCCGGCTATTCAGCGTCTTTTACCAAACGCCCGATAACTTTTTGATCCCATGAGAGTCAAGCGCGGAGTCGCCCACGTTAAACACCGCCGTTATATTCTGAAGGCCGCTAAAGGGTACAAGTGGGGCCGGAAGAATCAAATCCGCAAAGCCAAAACGGCCATCACCCGCGCCGGCCGTCATGCCTATAAGCACCGCCGACTGAAGAAACGAGAGTTCCGGGCGCTCTGGCAGGTCCGCATCAACGCCGCCGCCCGCTTGAACGGTTTGACCTACGGCCAGTTCATCCATAAGCTGAAAGTCGCTCAGGTGGAACTCGACCGCAAAGTACTGTCCCAGATCGCGGCCGAACATCCGAAACTCTTCGCTTCGATCGTCGCCAAGGTTAACAAATAGCCCCCTCCTCATCTGAGGGGGTGGTGGGAAGTTTTCGTTACTTTATTTTCGGCACCAGCCAACCCACAATTAGAAGTAACAGTAACGAGGCGAGGCTAATGACCAGACCGATGATCATACTTTGCGGCGCATAACGGAACGTCAGCGTGTGCGTTCCTTTGTCAACGGTGGCGCCGAGAAAGGCGTGATTGACGTTGAGTTGCGCGGCGCCGGCGTCATGGCCGTCAATCGACAGGCGCCATCCGGGATACGATTGAAGATTGGTCACGACCGCGGTTGATCCGGAGCTGGTGATGTGTAGTTGAAGTTTAGTAGCCGTGCGCTGAATGACGGCAACTGCGGTAGTCGCGTTGACATCAACCGCCGGCAGATCACCGGCTACTAATGCCGTCGTTGACGGATCAATAGCGGATAGTTGCGACGGGTTCTGTTCGGGTATGAGTTTTTGTACGGCGTGAATTGCCGGCTGAGCATCAATTTTCTTCGCTAGCTTCCAGTCCCCGCTGGTAGTGATTGTTTCCCAACCGCTTGGCGCCGGATCCGACGTCAGCATCAGGTTCGCGCCGGCCACCGCTAACAGTTGCGGCGACGGATCTTTAACATGAAGTTGATTGCGTTGGCGAAGTTCCGCATTGGTCGACCACAGTTCGAGATACTGCTTCGGATAAACCGAATCATAACCCATCGCCACTGGAATATCATAAGGCATGAATTGATCGAGCGTACCGTTCGGCGTCCAGAGCGTCGTCCCGTCGCGCGTTTCCGCATACGCCCGGGTCAATAAATCGTTTTGCGGAAACAGTGTCGCCCGCGGCGCAAACGGCAGTATCCCCCACCACTGCCAGAGCATCGTTACGACAGTCATCCCCACCAGCGGCCACGCCCAGCGGCTCAAGCGCCGCCGGAAAAGTTCATTCGCGCCAATTCCAGTGAGCAGAGATAAAACGAAAATAAACATGAACGACGTCCGCCAGACCGGCGTGACGGTGATCCACGGCGCGATTTTACCGACTACGTCCCACCAGCCGGGAAAAACGTATAATCCACCGATCAGGATCGCGGTCGCGGTCAGCCATCGCCACCACCATTTCCGCCAAGCTAAACAAGAGGCGGCGATAAATAATAAAGCCAACGGCCCGATGTACAGGTTGCCCTCGAGGTAATTGCCCGGCCCGCGATAATGCGCTTCGTTACCAAGCACGTTCTGGTCGACTATGGTCGCCAGCGACGCCGCTTGCTTAATGTTCGGTTTAAACAGTCGTTTCGGATTGAGCACCGTGCTCCACGTCCGGTGCGAGGGTTGGCGGTAGGCTTGGTCAAGCGCTTCCTTGACAGGCATCATCTGCACGGCGGTTAAACCTAAGCCGAGACTGAAGGCCAGCGTGAAGAGGAGCAGGCGACGCCGCCACTGATCGCATCGCCACCAGATGAGCGTCCAACCAACGGCCAACCCAAACGAAAACGCCGCGAGTTGAACATGGCCGGCGAAAATCATGACGGCGATGAGCGCGGATACCGTCGTGGTCGCCGACCAGGTCAGGCGTTCATGGAGCCGCAACACCGCCCACAACGCCCAGGGCAGGACAGCGATCACCGCGCTCATGGTCGTGACCGTCAGCCGCATCACGAACGGGGCGCTTAATGTCAGCGTCAGTCCGGCGATGATCCCGGCCGCCGGTTTCCACCCCAGCTGGCGCCCCAGAACGTATATCCCCAGGCCGCCGACAACTGATTGAAGCAACGTGACGATCGTAAAGCTCAGCCACGGCGCCAACCACCAGAACGGCAGTTTGAACAACGACCACACGCCGGCTTGGCCGTTAGCAAAAAAAGTCGTGCCGTTAAAAATCAGATTGTTCCAGAGCGGTAAATGCCCCGACTGGATAGCCTTGGCGGCAAATAAATGATACGGATAGGCCTGAACGATCCGGTCGCGGAAAATGCTCGACTGGGCCGGCTTATTCGGCGCTCCCCACATCAGACCGGGTATGGACCGGGTTGGCAGCGGCACATCGCCGCGGAATATTGGACCGAATAAAAAAAACGCTGCTCCCGCGATAATGAGAATCGCAATGGATAGCGGTGACCGGATTATCTTGGGTAGTGTTGCATACTTCGGCGGTTGCATGAATACAGTATACAACAATGTCAATTATCCCGCCCGGTTCAATAGGACGAATCGAATGACGGACCCAGGGGGATTTGTCCGGCAGAGCCGGATCCGGCCTGTCCCGCACACTGCGGACCGTACGGGAGTCGAACCCGTGGTCTCCTCCGTGACAGGGAGGCGTGTTAACCACTACACTAACGGTCCGCACTATGCGGGGCAGGCAGGGAGACGTGTTAACCGCTACACTATGAGCCCGCTCGGCGAATAAATGTTGTGACGTGCTATCCCCCGCAGAGTCGTAGCGAAGCGGAGACTTGTGCGGGGTTAACCACTGCACTTTGAGCCCATGTAAAACACAAACTTGCGTCGGCGGGAGTTTATCATTGTGAGAGGATTTTGTCTACGGTAATGACCGGTCAACTGTTGGGTCAGACAACCTCAAGGTAATTTTGGCGCGCGGACGATCGGCCCACCCGCAACGGCGGGAGAGAATGAGATACATCGTGCGCTTCGCCAACTTTTGCCGTTTCGGGTACGCCGGGATGCACTAAACCGTAAGAAAAACCGCCTCACCATCTCCCGAAGGAAACGATGAGACGGGTGAGCTTACGCGATCTGAATCTCACGCAGGAACTTGACCTGGTCGCGGACTCCGGTGGTCCTGGCCGCCAAGGCGTTGAGAACCTTGTGCAGATTGTGACGGACCGGACCCACGAACGCTGATGGCAAAGAGTTGAAGCCCCCTCGCCATCCCAGGTACTGGTGCCGTAGCGCCCCGAAGTAGACGTCGATTGCGACGTAGCACCCTGCTCTGCAGACATCCTCGTAGTTCCATCGAAACACGATTTGCGTCGGCACCGGGGCGTCGAACAGCCGCACGTCAAGAACGCGTTCATCCTCTGGGACGTTCCACGACTTGAACATCTGCTCCAACGTCGGCAAGAGCGTCGACACGACCTGGCGGATTTCCCGCTGCTGACGGTCGAGCGCTTCAGACGCGCGGAGTATCATCTCAACGTCGTTCATGGTGTACTCGGGCATAGTCCTCTCCTTTGTCCTGTCTCCAGGACGACCCTCTCGGGTTATGGAGTGTGTGAAAGTGCTTCGACCGGTTTGGTCGGTGGGTTCTTATCATGTTGACGAGTTTTTGTCAATGCCCACCCTCTCCGCGTCGCACACTTCGCAAAGTTTATCCCGCACCCTTGTGGTGCGGGGCTCGTCTGCTTGCTCCCGTTCCAAAGAGTACTGGGGCGGCGTATGAAGCTCCGCCAGTCGCCGCTCAAGCGGGATCCCCCGCCTTTGGCGGGGTGACAGGAGCTGGCGATATCTATGGTTACACGGCGCGGAGCCACGTAGAAGCGGAGCACTTTACGTGGCGGAGCGGAATCCCGCATCCTTCCCGAACCTGTCCCGACCTGTCCTGAGCGAAGCCGAGGGAGCCGTGCAGGAGGACTGGTGTGTAGATAAAAAACACCGTCCAGCTCCATCTCCTCGAAAAGAGAAGTGGCGCTGGACGGGCTAGAGAAAGAACGGCTACTTACCCAGGATCCACCGGTAGGGGATCATGGGCTCATGGGACGGGTCCATGAAGTAGAGCCCGACCCACAAACCAGCGGCGATAAGGAGCACGATGACGACCGGGTGCATCCGTCGCGGCGATTTGATAAATCGCTGGCTCGGGAACATGTAGCCGGCGACGGCGGTCGGCTGGGGTTCTGGCTTCTGGCTCTTGGTGGCGAGCTTGATCGCGTAGATCACTTCGATCCCCACGACTCCCACCATGATGACCCGCGCCCAGAAATTACCATCCATGATCGGATCGTAGAGCTCTTCACGGAAGATAGCCAGGAGAGCGATGTCGATCAGGTAGAAGACCCCGGCCCAGAGAATCCAGGTATATTGAGTTCCCCGCTTCAGCCATGGTTCCGCCAGCGGAATCATGAAGAACAGCGGAATGACCGGCAGGGCCATGGGGATCAGCCCCGGTGTCTGGTGCAACGGTACGAGGATGACGTACAGCACCCCGACCGCGTACCAGATGCAGATCATGGCCATCCACTTCCAAAAGTTGAGCACCCAGCTGATGCTGGGCGGAACCTGCTTGATTCCCCCAAAGACAATCTGGAAAGGATTACGCAGGTTCTCCGTCGCTGACTTGGCCGCGGCCGCATCGATTGCGCCGATGGCCGCGCCGATGCCGATGATAACCGGAATCCAGCGCACCCACAGGTCGTGCGTGATGTAGACGACCAGGACAATCCCGGCCGTCCCCACCAAGCCGCGAACCCCTCCCCACGGGACATAGGCCACCGTTAGAAGCGACAGCGCGGCCGCCAATACAATCAGTCCGATGGCTCGGAGGATCGCTCGTCGGAACTGTTCGTAGGCGTGGACCGACCATCCCGTAACATCCCTGGCGATCGGACCGCCTTCAATGCCGATCCGCTCGAAGGCATGGCCGGTCAGTCCAGCCAGATGCCCGACTATCTGACGACCCTGCTCCTCGCGGAGGAAGACCGTCACGATCGTGCCGACCAGACCGAGCTTACCAAGTTGCCAGACGTCATTGAACGCCTGGCCGATAGCTTGACTGAACGTCAGTCGATCGGCCTTCGGGTCTTTCTGCTTGTCATCGGCCATGTTACCTCACCTCCTCAACGGTAGAAGACGCGTATCGCACCCGGATATCCGTGGTGCCGCGTCGACCTTGCCGGTCGCGGACCTCGACTCGAATGGTGTTCCATTCGGGCTTGAGACCCTTGACCTCGGTCGTCCATTCGACGGTTGACCCCGACGCCATGAAAACATTCCGCGGCATCTGGTCGTTCAGCCTGACCGTCAGCCTGCTCACTCGACGATCATCAGTCGCTTGACCGATCAGACGGATAGACGGCGTTGAGACCACGACCCCATCGTCCGGGGAAATGATCATCACGTGGGGAACCTCGTTCTGGCACCCGGTGGCGAACAGTCCAGCCGCGAGTGAAATCCCTACCAGTCCCACGAACACGACGGTTATCACCCAGCCGAGCCAGGGGCCTCGCGGGCGCGGAACCTCCCGACGCTCTTCCGGACATTCCGGCTCACGCTTGCGCCAAGGGTAACGCTCGAGATTCTCGGGCGTGTACCGATCCTCTTCAATCGCCGCCTCGCGCTCGGCATTGCACTCGACCATCCATTCGTTAGCGTCCCCGAGTCCCTGGTTGATGTCGCGCAGGACGCGACGTCCGTACCGAGCCACCTGCCGACGCCAGCGCCGGAACTCCTCTTCCTTACCTGGAGACATCAGCCGCAATTTGTTGGCCTCCGTCATCTCCAGGAAAATCTGCCGCTCTCTCGGCGTCATCTTCAGAAAGTGGATCAGCGTTTCCGGTGTAGGGAAGAACTTGTCCAGACGAATGAACTCATGCTTCTGCTGAGGAGTCCACCGGCCCCACATCTTGACCAAGGTCTTCCAGTCCTCGTCCTCGAGCCCGAGAATCGAACCGATGATCTGGTCAGACTGACCGAGACCAAGGGTGTCGATCACCCGAGCGAGGTTGAATCGCGAAGCCAGCCTGGCCAGCGCTGAGTTCGAGATCCGCTTGGCCATGAAATCCCCGACTTCCCGGAAAATGTGCTTGACATCATCCACACCCGGTGGCGTGAAGCCTTCCGGATATTCATCCGGGTACTTCGGCTTGACCTTCATGGTCTCGAAGTAGTTGTTGATCTCGTTGGCGGCATCTGCCATGAGAGCAATACCGAGATCTTGGAAGATCTTCAGGGCCGGGGAGGCCTTGATCGCGATCTCGATCGGCAGGAGCATGAAGCGCAAACCTGCGTCGACCGCGTCCTTGACACGATTTTCGGCCTCCAGGTAGAGGTAGGCCACCTTGTGCCACAGCATTGAGTGCTTGCGACGCAAGTAGTCGAGCGTACCGATGATGGTGGCGCGACTGATCTTCAGCGCGTAGCCAGTCCAGATCGACGAGGTCCGTTCGATGATCCCCGCGACTCCTTCGTTATCGCGTTTCTTTGCCACGACCGACTCCTTTCCTTGCGACCAGGACGCTCCCGGCCTAGGAAACTGCCGTCCATGGACAACTCCGCCCTTCATCCGTGAAGGGCTGTTGATACATCGCATGTTGTCAATCTGCGATCCTTTGCAGTTACCCGCAACACTACCAGATAATTCGATTTTGTCAACTATAGTTTTCCGAGTGAAGCTCCACGACTTTGCGGCCGTGCCATTTTGGAATACGGAGTTTTGGGGAGCGAAACTTTCCCCGCCACGAAGGGTGCAGGACAAGAACCCCGAACCAGTTATGGTTCGGGGCCGCACCGTCCCACCCGTTACTCCGAAACTATACGGCGGAGGCGGAACTGGTGTGTGAATAAAAAAACACCGCCCGCGAACGAAGTCCGAGATTCGGACCACGTTCGGGGCGGGTTGGTGAAAGAGCTTACTTCTTCCCCATAATCCACGAGGAGGGAATCATGGAGGATGGTTTTCCAGGGGCGGGGTGGGTGACGTTGTTCATCACCCACATCCCGACGATGATGATGACGGCGCCGAATAACGCCACCGGTAGCAGGTTTTTGATCGGCGATGGGGCGCCGACCGGCACGTTCCGGAACAGCACCCACTGCGCGGCCGTCACCAATACCAGTCCGCCAAACAGGACATAGAGAGGCAGGATTGGCGGTCGCTGTGAAAGAAACACAGCGATAATCCAGACCAGCAACCCAACGCTGAGGCAGATCCAGATCAGGCCCTCGACGGTGTTGAAGAAGCCCTGCCAGACGCCGCCGGTCTTTGGGATGACCGGCTTCGGCTGGGTACTGCTGGAGGTACCTGTCGATTTGACTTTGCGGCGTTGGCGGAACCAGACAACTAGGGTCACCAGCGCTACACTACCACCGATCCACGCCCCCCAGAACAGCATGTCGTGCGAGGAAAGGCGCGGCCAGTTGAAATGCAGTAACGTGATTTGCGTACTCGCATTCTTCAGTTTCGTCGCCAGGATCACGGCGACGATGATGGTCAGCGGGAAGGTCTTTTGCCATCCCGACGAATGTTGCCACCATCCTTGGAGTCTCTTGACCACGGACGGTGACGGCCGCCACATCCACAGTCCGTAGCCGATGGCTGACAGGCCGAGCGCTGAGCCAACAATCCGCACTACCGGATTGTTGAAGTGGGTCAAGATCGACCAGAGAGCACCGATGATCAGCGCCACGACGATCGTTCCCACCACAATGATGTTGAGGGCGGCGGCGACTGGTCGCCACCCTGGAAACTTGAGAGCCATGCTCCCCTCCTCTCGAGGTTACGAGGTCGGGGGAGACTCGGCGCCACCCACGACCTTCTTGAGTTTTGCCGCCAAGTCCTTCGGATCCCTCTCGCCCAGCTGTCGAAGCTCTTCGAACAGCGGGGCAAACGGAGTGAACTGCGCCGGCAACTGCAGATAGACGGTCCGACCCTCGGTAGTCAGACCCGTACGGTAGGCTTCGGTGGCGAACCACCGCAGAAACGCGTCGCGTCCGGCTTCATCCGGTTGCTCACCGATCGAGAAGCCGGTGATCCGTGATACCGCTGCCACCTGGTCGGCCGCCGCCACAACTTTGATGCGTTCAGCATCCGCACCGGCAATCTTCTTGATTCGATCAGCTTCGGCGACAGCCACTTTCTCGATGGCCGCCGCTTTGCCTTCGGCTTCCAAGATGGCCTGGTTCCTGCTGGTCTGCGCCTCGACCAAGCGTCCAGCCTGTTCGGCTTTCTTCTTGGCGAACGCCTCGGCCGCCCGTTCGATCTCGCCGCTGACTTCCTGGGCGTCCTTGACGACCGCATTGGCGATGAAGATGCCCCAATCACGGAGTACCCGACTCCGGATTATGCTCTTACCAGGGTCGTCATCACTACAAAAAAGCTTGTAATCATTGTACTTAACAATCCGGTCCCTAGGATTCACGCCCAGATCGTCTTGAAGTTCCTGCTGAATCTTATCCAGCAGACCGCTTCGCTCGAACCTGACGATGTCGGCGACCTGGCCGCCCTCGACGGAAACGACATTGACCAGCTCCAGCTCGGCTGTCTTGGCGCGTATCACCGGGTCGATCAGGCCCTTCAGGTCGTCCTGGAAGTTCCGGGCCCGGGCAATCATGTCATCAGGCACGATAATCTGAACATACAGCGTGACGTGCAAGTTTATCTCGATTTGGTCCTTCGACCGCATCGATGGCATGTACGCCAGCTTGTCTGCCTCGTCCGGGGTGAGGTAGGCCACCCCCTCGTCCTTTCTCGCATCTCGCGCCGTAAAAGACGCTCGCGCTTCCTCCGCCTTCTTGCGCAAGGCCTGTAGTTCTGCTTCCGGGGGCTGAAACGGAAATTCCAACCGCAGGATCTGCATCGGCACGGCGTGCCGAGTGCCGCCACGCACGTACTCGTGGTACTGCGTGGGAGTCCAGGCCGCCAAACGGAATCGGTTGGTCGGAAAGCCGACCCGGACCAAACCGGGGTGGCCCTTACGAACCCGATAGTGCGATCTGCCATTCGCCGCCAGGTCATCGTAAAACTTTCGCCACGAATCATCGAGCGGATTGACCTCCACCCGACAAATGTTGTCGCCATCGACGACGAGGTAAGCGAAGTTCGTCTTCATCCTCGCCACCCAAAATCCTCGATCGGCCCACTTGTACAGCACCCAGTCAATGAGCAGGCGCGCCGCCCAGCCCACGACCAGGATGAAGCCGAACCACAACAACCACGTGATCATATCGGACTCCTCTCGCGCGTTTGGAGAAACCCCAAAGCCCGCGCTATTTGCGCGTGCTCGTTTATATTCAATTGTCAATTTACTATCCCTTACAGTAACCCGCGACACTACCAGATAATTCGATTTTTGTCAACCCAGCACCACTTTGGCTAAAACAGTGCTTTTTTTGACCAAAGTTTTCTATGTGGATAAGCAAGTTTTTCCATCTATCTGAGAATCAACCAAAGTAGTGCTGGGTCAACCACCGCCTTTTTCCCACCCGCCGTGTCCGTCCGTCTTCAATTGTACATCACCCCGCTCATCCGTGCGCCAGATAGTCAAACCCGCTTGCTTCAGCCGCAACAGCGCCGTCGGATGCGGATGATAATATCGGTTTCCCGCGCCGACGGAGATCACCGCCCAGGTCGCATTCACCGCCTGCAACCAGCGCACGCTGGAAGAAAATCGCGAGCCGTGGTGACCGACTTTCAGCAGGCCGGCCCGGACATCGGCGCCGCCATCAAGAATCCGGTCCTCAATGTCGCTCGACGCGTCGCCCATCAGCATGGCCGAACTGCCGCCGCAGGAGAGCTTCAGAACAACTGAGGCGTCATTGACTCCCCCGCCTTCCGCCGCATTGTCACCGACGATATTTTTCTTGGTCAGGTCCTGGGCTGGCCAGAGAACATCGAACGTGGCCGCGCCAACAACGTATCGCTGACCGGCCAGTGCGTTGGTAACCGGAACATGTTGTTCGCCGAGCAAGGCGTGCCAAGTTTCGTACGCCCGTTGCTGGTACGGCAGGCTCGTGGCGAGCACGCGGCGGACCGTAAACCGCTCGGCCACCGCCACCAGTCCATTCACATGATCGGCGTGCGGGTGAGTCAGCACCATCAATTCGATATCGCGGTCGCCGGCCGGCAACGCTTGGCTTAATCGATCGACCACGGTGTCATCCGGACCGCCATCGATTAGAATATCCTGATGGTCGCTCGTTTGGATGAGAATGGCATCACCTTGGCCGACATCAAGCGCCGTGAACGTGCATGCCTGATATACCCCCCGGGGGTATATCCAAACCACCGCCAGCAGAACAGCGGCGGCACTAAGTAGAAGAAGTTTTTTGCGCATCACGAGTAATTAATTTAATTGCCAGGGCGACAAAGACCAGACCGCTAAAAATTGTTACGGCCGGGGCCAAGTAGATCAAGGCGTTCGGTAGCGACGCGCCGGTAGTAATCAACCACACAATTAACCGTAACAAGGCGTCACTCACCGGTACAGTCACCGGCGCCAGCCAGGGAATCCACAGCCCCAGCAAACTGACCGCCCCGACGGCCATTGACAGCGGAATCAACGGCAGGACCAGGGTGTTCACCAGGGGCGCCACTAGCGACAATCGCCCGAACCGCCACAGCAACAACGGTTCGGTCATGACGATGGCGGCCAGGGTGGTGGCGAGATTATCGCGCAACCCGAACTTGGCGGATACCCACGGCAAAACCGCCGTCATTGGTTTCGACAGCGCCACCAACCCGACCGTTGCCAGGAACGATAACTGAAAACCAAGGTCGTGCCAGACGATCAACGGATTCACGATCGCCATCAATAGCGCCGTGTAGGCCAACAATCGCCCGACGTTGATCGGGCGGCCGATGAACAGCCCGACTTGCACCACTACGGCCATGATCGCCGCTCGCACGACTGACGCCGAAGCGCCGCTCATGACCACAAACGCAATCAGTAATCCCAGCGCCGGTATCCACGCCCAGCGCCGACCAATTAACTTAACTAACCAATTGACTGCCATCGCCATGATGATCGTCACATTAAATCCCGACAATGCCACAATATGCGTTGTCCCCGTTGCCTGAAATGCCGTGTTCAGCCGATCCGGCATGCCGTCCGTGTTGCCGACCAGGATGCCGTTGAGCAACGACGCTTGCGGTTCGTTGTACTGCTGGCGGACGTAGGTCAGCAGGCGTTCCTGCCACCGCCCGAGCGTCGCCCGCCATGATACGAGATGGCGCCGGACAACATCAACCGTCAAAGTGGCGCAACGGGCATGAACGCCGTGCGACCACCGCCGGCGTTGCGATATCTCGGTCAGCGCCGTTATTTCACACGTCACCCGAACTTGCGTTCCCGCGCGAATGGTCGGGATCGCCGGAACTGACACAAGAATTTTCCCAACCATAGGCTTGCCGCTGGCAGTGACATCAGTCAGTTCAAACCGTTGCGCCGTCCCGTCAATCGTCGACGGCAGAACCACTTCGCCCTCGGCCGTCATCGTTTGTCCGACGTAGCGGCTGATGTCATTCGCCGCGACGGTCAAAGCGCCGCCCATCCGCCAAACACCGAGCATCGCGCCAAGCAACGCTACGCTCACCCACCGCCCGCGGCGGACGCTCAACAGCGCCACGGCGATACTGCCCGCCGCCACAGTCAGCGGTGTCGGCGCGCGCCAAACCTCACCGGCGGCTAATCCGGCGCAAAATGAAGTTAAGAATACAAACAACAGCGGCCTGGACATAATGTTGGCCACCGAATCTGTCTAAAATTAGACTATAACGTTTCTTACTTTTGTGTCAACCCAGCACCACTTTGGTTGAATTGTCGTTATTTCCTCAAATGCTCATTTTAGAACCAAAAACATTTCTTTGTCAGAACACCATTTGAGCCAAAGTGGTGCTGGGTCAACATTCACAATACAGTTACGGACTTTGCGAGATTTACCGGCTGGTCTACGTTCATTCCTCTACATTCCGCCGCCGCTAGGGCCAGGATCTGCAACGGGATCATGGCCGTGATGGCCGATAAGACGCCGTAGTGCACCGCCGGGACGGCGATGGCGCAGGGGATGCAGGTAAAGACCTGGTGGCCCGGGAAGCCGCCGCCCGCTGGCCGATGTACCCGACGATGCCGCACATAGAGAAAGAGTTTACCCGTTTTCGCCGCCACCTTCAATTCTCGGCCGTCCGGCTTTGATCCAACGTAAATACGCTTCCATGAACGGCAGGAGGTCGCCGTTGAGCACCTGATCGACTTGCGACGTTTCCTGTTTGGTACGGTGGTCTTTGACCATCCGATACGGCTGGAGAACGTAGGAACGTATCTGGTTCCCCCAGGCGGCTTCGTGATATTCGCCTCGCAATTGAGATTTCTCTTCCGCGCGTTTGGCTAGGCTCAGCTGGTGAAGTTTTGCTTTCAGAATTTTCATCGCCGTCTCCTTGTTTTGCGTCTGCGACCGTTCGTTCTGTACTGACACCATAATCTTCGTCGGCAAATGGACAACGCGGACCGCCGAATAGGTTGTTTGCACGCTCTGGCCGCCATGACCTGACGATAAGAACGTATCAATGCGCAGATCTTTCGGGTCAAGTTTCACTTCCTCAACGTCCTCCAGTTCCGGAATCACTTCAACCAAGGCGAACGAGGTGTGGCGCATTTTTTCCGCGTCGAACGGCGATATCCGAACTAAGCGGTGGACACCGGCTTCACTTTTCAAGTAGCCAAACGCATACCGACCCTCCACTTCGAAGGTCATGCTCTTGATCCCCGCTTCGCCGCCTTTAGATTCGTCGAGGATTCTTATTTTCCAGCCCTGCCCGTCCGGCAGGCGGGCGCGTTGTTCGCAAAATCTGAGCAACATCCGCGCCAGCATCTCCGCCCAGTCCATGGCGTCGGTGCCGCCGGTGCCGGCGTGGACGCTGATGATGGCGTTCGATTGGTCGTGCTCGTCGTTCAGGAGCAAGGTGAATTCCAGTTGCCGATATTGCTCCTCAAGTGTACCGATGTGACCTTCGACTTCTTTCCGCTGGCTCTCTTCAGCCATCGCCGCTAGTTCGATCCACGATTGGACCTCTTGTTCGATCGTCTGCCAGTCGTCAACTTCGTCTTTCAGCGTTTTCAACTGGCGGCTTTTGGCCTCGGCATTTTTCCGGTCCGCCCAAAACTCCGACGCGTTCATCGCCTCCTCAAGTTCACCGATCTGTTGACGTTTCTGATCGAGGTCAAAGCAAGCCCCGGGCAGAAAGCAGTTTCTGCCGGAGGCTCTCCAGTCGTCGAATAAGGTCGTTCATGGTGTTATATGTGGGCGCAGTCCCGCACCGGAGCGACTGGAGGGAGTGACTGGTGCGTGGGCAAGCCCCGAGCAGAAGTGATCTTCTGCCGGAGGCTCTCCAGTTTACGTACTAAATCTTGCATGCGAATTAATAATTGTTGTGGCTTGCCCCGAACCCGAGCGAAGCGAGTGGTTTGGGGTGCTCCAGGCGTTTAACGAGATCGTTCATAGTCACAACACCTTACCCTATTTCTAATAACGACGCAAACATTGCACCAACTCGGCCGTCATTGTCCAGCCGCAAATCCCATTCAGCTGTCGTTCACACCTGGCCGATATGTAACAGGCATACTCCGGTCGCGCTTCGCAGGTGGTGATGACTTCGTGGTCGTCGCAGATTTGCCCGCTACAACCGGTAATGATACACCCGTTACTGGTTCGGCTGTTTGTATTTGTTACAGCCTTCGGGCAAACCGCAAACTCGCAGTTCGGTCCGGTCCGGACGACCGCGCTACCATCGGGACAAATCTTGGCTTCCGCGGTACAAGCGCGATTAACATGAGAATTATTCGTGACTTTTTGCGGAACTAATGAAAGGCTCCCCCAGATCAATCCCACCGTCAACAGTGAGAAAACTCCGACAAGGATCAGAAGCCGAGTATTGCCTTGATGATGCATGCAGGTATTATAGCGAAGTTTCAACAGAAAAAGAAACCACCCGCGGGCTTTTCTATACCGCGGGTTCAGCCCTCCTGCCCAGCCGGCCCTGAGTTTATCGAAGGGAGGAGGGCGCGGGGTGGTGGGAGAAACCCGCGGTGTAGCAACAGAGATTGTGAACCGGCTATTTTCGTTCTTCGAGAACTTAAACACCGCGGGTTTCGAAACCCGCGGTGTTTAATATGGTGGTTTGACAGATGGTAGGTCTATTTTCTTTCCTCCAGTACGACTTTAACCTCTTTCGTCTCGCCCTTGTGATAAATTGTGAGCGTGACCGTATCGCCGGGATTGAACTTGCTCAGCAGGCCAGACAACGATCGATCGGTGTTGATGTCGGCTCCGTTGACCGACAAGATGATATCATTTTCCACAATTCCCGCTTTATCGGCCGGCGAACCAGGCACCACGGCGACGCTGTTGTCATTCGCCGGTTTGATCAGGGCGCCGTTCTCGACCGGGAGTTTGTCCCGCTCGGCCATGGTTTTGGTGATTAAGACGTAGCGGACGCCGAGATAGGCGCGGGTGATTTTACCGTCCTTGGCCACGCTGTCGAGGTCGCGCTTGACGACGTTGGCCGGGATGGCGAACCCGATCAGTTGTCCTTGCGAATTAACCGCCGTGTTAATGGCGATGACGCGACCGGTCAGATCGAGGAGCGGGCCGCCGGAGTTTCCGGGGTTGATGGCGGCGTCCGTCTGAAAGACGTCTTCCAACGTTTCCGATTGTCCGGAATTGTCGCCAGCCGTAATGGTCCGCGCTTTACCGGAGATGATGCCTTTGGTCACCGTATTCCGGTACTGGCCGAGGGCGTTGCCGATGGCGATGACCGTCTGGCCGCTTTGAACATCATCCGAATTCGATAAGCTCAGCGTCGGCAAATCTTTCGCGTCGATTTTTACCACCGCCACGTCGTTGGTCGGATCCTTAGCCACCACCTTGGCATCGTACTTCTTCCCGTCGTTCATGACCACCGTGTAATCGGCTTGGTCATCGTCAACCACGTGCTTGTTCGTGACGATCAGCCCGCCGGCGCCGACGACGAAACCGCTCCCGCCGCCGATTTCCTGTTTACCCTGCGGGACTTGCTGCTGTCCGAACGGCCAACCAAAAAAGTTGTCGAACGGCGAGGTCGGCTGGTTGCTGAAAATCTTCGAATAGTCTTTGGTGATGACGATGCTGACGACCGACGGGCTGGCTTTCTTCACCACCTCGACGGTGGCCGAATCTTCTTGGACGGAGAGCGATTGCTTGGCCGTCGGTGAACTGGTCGCCGATCCGCTGGTGGTGTTGAGCATCCCGGCGCTGACCAGGCCGCCGGCCAGACCGCCGATAGTCAGACTGATCAGGATCGTCAGCCACGGAGTTGGCGTTGACGGGGGTGGAGAGAAGGTTGGTTTGTCCATAGGTTGAATAGGTTGAGTCGATGGATAATATCTACTACAGTATGTAGTAGAATGATGATTCCGTCAAGCCCCTCAGAGAATGGAGAACTGCGGCGACGTGGCCCGCTCAATGCCGGTGGCCGGCCAACTGCCGGCGGTGACGTTCTTCCCTTTCAGGTAGGGCACGGCGATGCGATAGGTGCCGGCGGGGGCGCCGATGAGGATATCGCCGATTTGCGGTCCGGGGACTAGGGCCGTCCACTGATCGGTTTTCAAGCTGTGGTTCGGAAAACGGACCAAACCAACCGCCGGGCAGCTCTGCTTAGTGATCGCCACCGGTGACCAGCTTTCGCCGTCGGATGCCAGTCGTTCCACTGTCCACCACCGGGCGGCACAGCCGTCGCCGGGAAGCTGGATCCAGATCGGCGGGCGGCTGTCGTTGCGGACGGCCAAGAGCAGGGTCTCACCGCCGCGGTAAACGCGCTTATCAACCTGGACGTTGACGCGAACGCCTGGCGGCGGAGCCAAGACGCGGTTGTCTTGAGCCTGCTGTGCTTCCAGCAACGTATTCGACGAAGCGAGGAAGAGCAGGAAGAAAATCCCCCAGCCGACGGTCAGGGCGATGACTATGGAGAAGTTGACGCGGCGTGAGACGTTGAACACAGGGTTACCCGTTCAAGAGCGTGGCTAAGGTGACGATGGCCAACCCTTTGGCCTTCAGGGCGGCTACCAAGTCAGTGATCAATTGAGGCGTGATGTCGTACCCGGCGTGGAGACTAACAATGGCGCCGCCGGACTGCTTGTCCAGGGCGGTCAGCACCCGTTCCTGGGCCTGCGCGGCGGTTATACCGTCCTGCCAGTCATAAGCGTCGACTGTCCACAGCACGGCGCAGTACCCCTGTTGGTTGAGTAGCTTAACCGTTTGGGCGGTGTAGTTGCCGCTAGGGGGGCGAAAAATTGGTTTCGGGCTGATGGCGGTAGCGCTGACGATGGCTGATTCGGCTGTACTAATGGCGCTCAGGACGTCAGCGTCACTCATGGCGGCCAGGTTGGCGCTGTTATAGCTTTGGCTGTAAACGGCGTGGCCCGCCTGAGCAATGGATTTGACCAGCGCCGAATTCTTGGCGGCGAACGACCCGGAGACGAAGATGTCGGCTGGCAGGCCTGCTTGCTTGAGCGCATCAAGCGCTTGCTGGGCCTGGTCATTGGCGGCCGACATGGCCACGGTCAGGACTACTTGCTTGGTCGTCCCGAAGCTGGAAATGGCGTTAGGACATTGCTTGACTGAAAAACCTTTCCAGTTGCCGCTGGTGATGACCATCTCCGGGGATGACAAGTTGGTATTCGTCGAACCGTTGGTATCGGTCGTTGAGGCGTTGGTGTTGGCGTTATCGGTCAGCAACGAAATAGCGGCGGTATCATTGCCGCCTGTTTTAGTCGTCGACTTTTTGCCTCCGAAAATGAGCCGGCCGATCAGGACCAGCACCACCACGACTACCCCAACGACCAGCCACCGACCCCAGCTCCCTAAGGAGGAACTGCTCCGGTGCGGTTGGTAACGATGATAATCAGCCATGGGTCGTTGACGTCGCAAGGGCCTGACGCCACGTTAAGTATACCACCACCGCCCGGTATAAGCCAAAGAACAGCCCAACGAACCCGAGATCGCCTAGAACTGTATTGCGGAAGAATGGCAGACCGGCCGCGTATGCCTGCATCAGTCCGGCGCCAGTGTGTGGATACATCGACTGGAACGCCCAGACCGCTGCATTGGTCACCAGGAAAAATACGATCGATCCGGCCAAGCTGAACATTAGTAGGCGCCGCACGGCCAAGCGCTGTCGGAGCTGACGGCCGAATAAATTACTGGACGCAAACGAGGCATACACAGCGACCATGACCGGTAAGGTGTAAAATCCGATGATTAGATCGCTGGCCAGCATGGCGGATAGCGGCACGACGAATGTCCACCGCCGCGGCAAGTACGCGCCGCTGAAGAGTGCCATGGCACTAATCGGGGCCACGTTGGGCGGGAGCGGCAACCAACCGGCGTCGCGGACAACGCGGATAACGGCGCCCAGGACAACTAGGCCGACCACCATCACCGTGGTGAATGAAGCTCCGCGGGCTTCCATCCGCGGTATATTTAGGTTCTTCGGCAGAACGGAATCCGCCGAAGTCCCGCCGAGCGGGACGAAGGCGGATGAAACGCGGCGGGTCATGGCGATTGGCGCTCGACCGCGATCTGATCGCCTTGTTCCAGCGATCGGAGGCTGAGATCGGCGACCAGCACGCCGTTGACCCGGACCTGCCAGCCACCAGTGACGTCGTTAGACAGGTTGAGGAAACGGCGCAGGTAGATCGACGAGCCGCGGCTGGTGTACTCGAATGACGACCCAGCGGCCGCCTGTCCGAGCGCTTCCGCGATCGTCCCGTACTGCGGACGCGATATCAGCCGCCTCACCTGGTCACCGGACCGAACCGTGACCGGCACGGTCAGCGACGCGGCTGTCGCCGCGCCGAGGATTCGGTCCGGAGCAGTGGTCATGCTTCGATTCGCGGAGAGGAACGGCGACAGAAAGACCATTGACAAACCGCTGACCATTACCAGCGTCAATCCGATATCGCGCCATAGCACCCGGCGGGACAAAGACGGATGAAGATGATTCGCCGCCCGCGAGTTCAATCTCAACGGCGCCAAGCTTTTTCCAGGCTTGGTGACCGTCTTCCTGCCACTGGTGGGCATCTTAATAGCTTTCAAGCTTCCACTCAATCTTGTCGCCATTGGTCGTTTGGTAATCTTTCGCGCCGACTTCAGCTTGTTTACAGTTGACATAGAAAGCCCAGAATTGGCGATCACCCGGTTTCTTGCCATCAATGGCGTTGACGAACCCCTGGGTGGAGACGTCAACTTGGTGAGTAGACTGGAGCAATTCTAGAGCATTTTTCCCGTCTTGACCAGCGTAAGTTACGCTGTCAGCCGCGGCGACGCAGACGACGGTGTTGGCATTCTTTACCGGAACCTTGACGGTCGTTGTTAAACCACAACCGGCACCGACCAAAGCCAGGCTAAGGACGATAATGAGAATTGATGAGAAACGTTTCATACTGTTGGTGGGCTTGCCTGGTCCCGGAACGAAGTGACTGGTACCGGGCTAATGATAAATACCCCGCCAACGCGAGTCAGCAGACGAAGTCCCGAGTAAAACGAGGGATCTAACGTATGCCTTTCCACGAAGGTCTTGTCTTCGACTGAGGTTCGACGGCCTCGATCAGGCGTCCGACTTCCTCCCCCTCTCCTCTTCGAGGAGAGGGGTGCCCGAAGGGCGGGGTGAGGTCACGGTTGCGGGACAGTTCCGGACTGTGCCCCGTACCTGAGTCCCGTTAGGGACGCAATGGCTCGGGGATTCACCGGATTGCCTTCTACTTTCGTATTTAGCTGTCTGGGTCGCTAGGGTCTAAATGCATCATGACGGAATGCTACCAGAACCCCCTACTAAGAGTCAACCGGCTTATGCACCTGCCGATGCGCCGTCGTCAAAAGCCACCGTGACAGCCAGAACACCGCCAGCACGGTCACCAAGCCGTACCCGAGCAAGGGAAAAACGAGAGCGGCTCCGACATCGCGCCATATAATGTTCAACGAAACTCCATGCACCACGTTCAAAATAATCTGTGAGATCGTGAACCACAGGATAGTGAGTATGAAACTCAGGCCAACGGCCAACCACCGCACCCGCGGCGGCCGGCCCCACGACCATTGATTGAGCGCCGTCACCGCCAGCACCGCCGGTCCGAAGAAGCCGAGCATCGCGAACATCGCCATCAACCACGCCACAAACGGATTGGCCCCGTAGACCGACCACGGCACGAACAGCTGGAGAATATAGACGACCATGAAAACCGCGATGCCGACCGCCGCCACGCGCCGAAAACGATGGTGGAGATTGGGTCCGGTCATGTTAGTAGTCAATTCCTTTCGTCGCAATAATCCCTTTGTCGTAGGGGTGTTTCACTTTTTTCATCTCCGTCACCAAGTCGGCATACTTTAACATCCAGTCGAGTTTTTTATGTCCGGTCCAAATCAGGTGCGTCTGCCGGGCGGTCTTGTCTTTGACCCGGTCCTTCAGCGCCTGCTCAACCGGCTTTCGCTCCAAAAGTCCCTCCTCCACCGCCGTCCCGAGTTCATCGAGCACCACCAGCTGATAGGCGCCGGATAAAAGTTTTTTCCGGCTTAGTTCAAGCGCTTTCTCCGCTGCGACTTTGTGCTGGTCTTCCGATTTTACATCGTTCAGTATTTTATAAAACCCTTCGCCCATCACAAAAATTTCAATTCCGAGCTTACGCAAACTCGTGCGCTCGCCGCTCGGCCACTTGGCCTCCTTCATGAACTGGATAAAAATTATTTTCCAGCCATACCCCGCGGCGCGGACGACAGTGCCAACCGCGGCGGTGGTTTTGCCTTTACCGTTGCCGATATAGGCGTGCACCAACCCTCGGTCAGCCGTGCATAATTTTTTTTCGTTGGACAGCGACATACAACACCGCCACAGCGCGGGTTTTCCGGCGGAGCCGGACAAACGAAACCCGCGCTGTGGTCTGGAAATTACAGATTAATCTTCTGCGACCAGCCGTAGATCAGCGGGATTTGATACTCTTTCCCCTGCCAGGCATTGATGAATCCGATGACCATGCCGATAAAAGCAACGAACCCAATCAACCAGCCGATGACCGGAATAAAGGTGACTAAGCTGATGATCAACAGCACGACCGCTTGTTTCGCATGAAATTGGACGAACTTATCGTCGCGCTTGACAAAGAGCATGACAATGGCCAACAACCAGACGTAGCTGACAGCGGCCATCAGATGGCTGTCGCTCTTCGGTTGGATGTTCGATGGGGTATTTTTCTGTTCTGGGGGTGTGTCCATAACGTGATGGATAGTAAATAAACGATACAGCGTTAGAGTAAACGACTATTACGCTAACATTGGCAGTATAGCACAAGCCAACCCCGACCGCGAGTGGCCAGGGTTGGCGTTTTGTTTTGGTCCTTTTCCCAACTAATTAACTAATTAACCAATCAACTAATCAACCAACCCTACGAACACCCCGTCGTTGTCCCGCACTCGATACAGACCATGCACGAGCCGTTCCGCTTCATTTTCATCGAGCCGCAGTTGGTGCACGAGTCGCCGGTAAACCCTTGGGCCTTGGCGGTCAGCCGCGTGTCCGGTTCGGTGGCGCTCATGTTGACCTGGTCGGTGGCCGTGGTAGTTGTTTTAACCGTCGTTGGCGTCGGCGCCGTACCTGGCAGTTGGCCTTGGACCGGGTCATTAGCGTGATCTGGTTTAACCTGGACTAAGTCTTCACGATTCAGATATTCGTACCCAAGCAAGCGGAAGATATAGTCGAGGATGCTGGTGGCCATCTTCAGGTTCTCGTGGCCTTGGACCGGGCCGGCCGGTTCGAAGCGGGTAAAGGTGAAAGTGTCGACGTACTCTTCGAGCGGAATGCCGTACTGCAAGCCCTTCGAGATGGCGATCGCAAAGCAGTTGATCAGCGACTTGTAGGCCGCCCCATCCTTGTACATATCGATGAACACCTCGCCCAAGCGGCCGTCATGGTACTCGCCGGTGCGGATGAAAACCTTATGGCCGCCGACGATCGCTTCCTGGGTCCAGCCGACGCGCTTGGCCGGCAGTTTCTCCTTGACCGCCCGCGCGGCGCTGATGTCCTGAATCACCTTCGGCGTCACTTCGGCGATCGCCTCCTCTTCGCCGCCGAGCGCGGCGATTTCATCCTCGGCTGAGGTGCTGTTCAGCGGCTGGGACAATTTCGATCCGTCGCGGTAGAGCGCCACCGCTTTCAACATCATCTTCCACGAGTCCCAGTAGACCCGCTTGACCTCTTCGATCGTGGCCGTCGCCGGCATATTGATCGTTTTAGAAATGGCGCCGGAGATGAAGGGCTGGACCGCCGCCATCATCTTGACATGGGCGTCGTATGCGATATACCGCCGGCCCTTCAGGCCGCAGGTGTTGGCGCAGTCGAAGATCGGATAGTGTTCCGGCTTGAGGTGGGGCGCGCCTTCAATGGTCATTGTTCCGACGACGTACTCGTTGGCCGCGGTAATCTGCTCCGGAGTGAAGCCCAGCGCCTCCAGAACGCGCAAACCCGGATCGCTGACCTTGCTCCCCAGGCCGACGCGGGCCAGCGTCTCCGCGCCGAGCGTGGCCGGGTTGAAGACGAAGCGAATGTCGAACGCGCCGACTAAGGCTTGTTCAATCTTGACGATGTCCTCGCCGGTCATGCCTTTAGCCAGTAACGTTTCATGGTTGATGTGTGGCGCGCCGCTTAGGGTACCGTAGCCGCGGCAGTACTTTTCGATTTCATCGATCTGCGGCGGCGAATAGCCGAGCCGGCGGAGCGCCTTCGCTACCGATTGGTTGACGATCTTGAAGTAGCCGCCGCCAGCTAGTTTTTTGAACTTGACGATGGCGAAGTCCGGTTCGACGCCCGTCGTATCGCAGTCCATCAGCAGGCCGATCGTTCCGGTCGGAGCGACGACCGTCATCTGGGCGTTGCGGTACCCGTAGGCATTCCCCCACTGCAAGGCCCGGTCCCAAGAATCACGGGCAGCCTTGAGCAGGTATTCTGGCGCCGCTTTGGGGTCGATGCCCATGGGGAAAACGGTCAAGCCCTCGTACTCACTGTCCGGGGCATGGTAGACCGCGCGGCGATGATTACGAATGACCCGCAACATGTGTCCGCGGTTCCGATCGAACCCCGGGAACGGACCGAGATGGCTGGCCATTTCGGCCGAGGTGGCGTACGCCTCGCCGGTCATCAGCGCGGTAATCGATCCGGCAATGGCCAGGGCCGACGGCGAGTCGTAGGGCACGCCCATGGTCATCAGGATCGTCCCCAGGTTGGCGTAACCGAGACCGAGCGTGCGAAACAGGTGAGATAAACGAGCAATTTCCCGGCTCGGGAACTGGGCCATCAGGACGGAGATCTCGAGCGTGATCGTCCACAGCCGGCAGGCGTGCCGAAAGGCCTCGGTATTGAACGTCCCCGTCTCCGGGTTAGTAAAGTGGGCCAGGTTGATCGAGGCCAAGTTGCAGGCCGTGTCGTCGAGGAACATGTACTCCGAGCACGGGTTTGAGCCGTTGATTCGGCCGTCCTCCGGACAGGTGTGCCACTCGTTGATGGTGGTGTCGAATTGCAGGCCGGGATCGGCGCAGGACCAGGCGGCGTACGCCACTTCCTCCCACAGTTTCCGGGCCGGGATGGTTTTGGCCACGTCGCGCGAGGTGCGCCACAGCAGATGCCACGGTTCGTCGCGCTCGACCGCCCCCATGTATTCGTTGGTCACCCGGACGGTATTGTTGGCGTTCTGGCCGGCCACGGTGTTGTAGGCGTCGTCCTCGAAATGGGTGGTGTAGGTGGCGACATCAAGGTGGTCGTGGCCCTGCGCGACAAGCGACAGGGCGCGGAGAATCGACGGCAACGGGACATGGCGCTGGAGCGCCTGCCGAATGGCTTTCCCCAGGACCGCGTTGGTATGGTAGGCGGTGGTGTTTTCGGCTTTGGCCACCCGCATGACGGCGTTGAGCTCGGTCAGATTGATATAACTGCCGGCGACCAGGTCGGCCACTTTCTGCTCCTCGACCATTTTCCAGTTGATAAACTCTTCAATGTCCGGATGATCGGCGTCAACGACCACCATTTTGGCCGCCCGCCGGGTGGTGCCGCCGGATTGGATGGCGCCGGCGGAGCGGTCGAAAATTTTTAAAAAGGACATCAGACCCGAACTCTGGCCGCCGCCGGACAGCCGCTCACCGCGCGCCCGGAGATTGGAAAAGTTGCTACCGGTGCCCGAACCAAACTTGAACAGCCGGGCTTCGCGGGTCACCAGATCGAAAATTCCGCCGGCGTTGACCAGGTCATCATTGACCTTTTGGATAAAACAGGCGTGCGGCTGGGGGTGAGTGTAGGCGTCGTCCGATTGCTTCAAGGCCCCGTTGGTCGGATCGACGAAATAGTGCCCCTGGGGTTGGCCGGTAATGCCATAAGCCCAGTGCAATCCGGTATTGAACCACTGCGGCGAGTTCGGGGCGCCCATCTGCTTGATGAGCATCGCCGCCATTTCGTCTTGATATGCCTCTGCGTCGGCCGGCGATGCGAAATAGCCGTGCCGTTCGCCCCACCAGCGCCAGGTGCCGGCCAACCGACGGACCACCTGTTTGGCGCTCCGCTCCGGACCGAGGAGCTGTTTCCCATCGGCGCCGATGATGGGCTTCCCCGACGCGTCGGTATGGGGAACTCCGGCTTTGCGGAAGTATTTTTGCGCCAGGATGTCGGTCGCCACCTGACTCCACGTCGCCGGCGCCTCGACCGCGGTAATTTCCTTAACTACCGTCCCGTCGGGATTCTTGATCACCGAACTCCGCCGCTCGTACCGCAGTTGTTCGAGCGGGTCCTGGCCGGCCATGGTGAACAACCGCTCGATTCGCATCCCCGGTCCAAGCCGCGGCGATACCGACGCCACCGGCGTATCGGTCGCGGCGGCAGTCTGGGCGCGGTCAGCGGCGGTTACGGTTTCGGACATGGTCGTGATACTTCAGCTGAGAAAAAGATTATCGTGGCGCGCGTTTGCCTTTGGCCAAGGCATTCAGTTCCCGCTTGAATGAAGCCGCATCCTGGAATTGGCGATAGACGGAAGCGAAACGGATGTAAGCCACCTGGTCGACCCGTTGCAGGCGTCGCATGGCCAGTTCGCCGATCTGTAACGAAGTGACTTCCACCCGGCCGCGAACCTGAATATCCCGTTCGACCTGGCCGATTAGGCGTTTGAAGGATTGGGCAGTGATCGGCCGCTTTTCCAGGGCTTTCCGCAACCCGTTTTCGAGCTTGTCGCGATTGTACGGTTCGCGTCGGCCGTCGCGCTTGATGACCGTTAAGTTGAGGATTTCCACCTCTTCCACCGTCGAAAAACGGTACCCGCAGCGGTCGCATTCGCGGCGGCGGCGGATGGCCAGCCCTTCGTCAGTCACCCGGGAATCCATGACGCTGGTATCGTGATGATGACAGGACGGACACTTCATTATAGACACGGTGGGTTATCATATGACCCTTGGCGACCCGCGCAACTCCCCGGTTTGTGGTAAAACAGGCATTTTGTGGAGCATGGCGGGTTAGAATATAATCGGCCTCAACCCCGCCCCTCCGGAATATCAGGAGAACGTAGCCTATGCCGGACGGCCCGCGGGCGACACCAATCGGCGATCACAGGCAAATTATGTGTAAATGTTCTTTTATTTGGTTTTTTGCTTGATCAGCTACTGCCGGAACCACTACATCTTGTGTCTGTAAAGAGCATTGTACCACTACATCTAGGGTCAGTCAAACCCCATGCATTTCCTTATTTTTCGACCCTTTCCCGTGTTTAAGTGTCCGATTCACAATTTTTTTCCGACGCCATCAGGCCGGCGGCTTGTGGATAATCCCCTTGGCGACAGGTCACTCGCCTCCCCCACAACGAAGAACACCCGCCGGCAGGCGGGCGCACTGGGATCAATCGGGTCGACAAACACTGCCCTAAAGCATCTTCTTCCGGATGAAAGCCGGAATTTCCAGGTCGTCCTCAGGTGCTGGTTTAGGAGCCGGACGCGATACCGGCGGGGTGAAGGTCGACGCCTGAGCGGATGGGGCCGATGACACCGCCGGTTTTGAGCGTTCGACCGGCAAACTCGTATCAAATGACGCGCTACCGGCCGCCATGACCTTTTTCGGCGCCCGGGCGCCGCCGCCTTTGCCGAAGCCGGTGGCGATGACCGTCACCTTGAGCTCGTCTTTCAGCGCTTCGTCGATCACCGCACCGAAGATGATTTTGGCGTTCTGATCGGCTGATTGGGTGATGACGCGGGCCGCTTCGTTGACTTCGTACATGCTCATGTTCTGGCCGCCGGTGATGGTAAATAGGATGCCGCGCGCGCCGTCGATCGGCACTTCCAGCAACGGCGAGTCGATGGCCGCCTTGGCGGCGTCGACCGCGCGGGTTTCACCGGTGGCGCGGCCAATGCCCATCAGCGCCGTCCCCTGGTCTTTCATGATTGCCTTGACATCGGCGAAGTCGACGTTAATCAGGCCGGGAACGGTGATCAGTTCGGCGATACCCTGGATCCCCTGGCGCAACACGTCATCCACCACCTGGAACGATTCCAACAACGAGGTCTTCTTGTCGATGATCTGCAACAGACGGTCGTTGGGAATAGAGATGATGGTGTCGACTTGGCCGGCTAGCTCGTTATAGCCGTGGTCGGCGATCGCCCGACGTTGGACGCCCTCGAAGGAGAAGGGTTTGGTCACCACCGCCACCGTCAGCGCGCCGAGGTCTTTAGCGATCTCCGCAATCAACGGCGCCGCGCCGGTGCCGGTGCCGCCGCCCAGACCGCAGGTGATGAAGACCATGTCCGAATCTTTCAGCAGTTCGCGGATTTCGTCCTGGTCCTCTTCCGCCGCTTTCCGGCCGATGTCCGGATCCATGCCCGCCCCCAGACCGCGGGTGGTGGTCTTGCCGATATGAAGCTTGACCGGCGCCACATTGTGGTGCAGGGCTTGAGCGTCGGTGTTGACCGCCACAAACTCAATCCCCCGGATTTTCTGTTGCATCATCCGGTTGATGGCCGAACCGCCGGATCCGCCGATGCCAAGAACTTTGATCTTGGCGAACGTTTCGATGTCGGGTTTCACTTCCATGGGCGATCGGGGAGGCATGGCGTTAGTCTATCAAAGTTATGGCTAAAGGGGCAATGGCGGCCGGAACCGAGGGTGAACACCTCAAGTGTTCAGTCGGGATACGTTACGGCAACAGGCCTTTGAACCAGCGGCGTATCCCGTCAACCGTGTCATTGACCGAGCCGAGGGCCGGGAGTTTACTGAACAGTCCGCGGTCGGCATTGGCGTCGGCGGCCCAGCTGGCTAAACCCAGCGCCGTGGTAAAGGCCGGGTCTTGGATTTTATCGATCGCGCTGGTGTAGCCCTGGGGAAAACCGACGCTGACCGGCAACCGAAAGTCGCGCTTGCCGATATCGACGAAGCCGGGAAGTTTGGCTCCCCCGCCGGTCAGGACGACGCCGGCCGGGAGCAACCCCGAGCGATCAATGGACTGGAGTTCACGGTCAACCATCTTGTCGATTTCTTCCGCTCGAGCTTCGATGATTTCAGCGATCTGACGCCGCGAAATCGCCAGGTCGTCACCGCCCAGGTCGTGCAGGTTAATCTCGTCGTGTTTGCCGACTTCGTTCGGGTTGGCCGTGCCCGCTTCAAGTTTCACCTTTTCGGCCAGGTCAATGGAAATGCGCAGGCCGATGGCGATGTCGTTGGTGATGTGACTGCCGCCAATCGGCAAGATCTTGGTGTGCAGGACGTCGCCCTCTTCGAAGACCATCAGGCTGGTGGTGCTGGCGCCGACGTTCAGAACGGCCACGCCCAGGTCTTTCTGCCGTTTTGAAGTACAGGCTAGCGATGAGGCCAGCACCGCTAGGACCAGATCGTCAATGCTGACGCCGGTCCGGTAGATCGCTTTCTGCAAATTCTTAATTTGCGCCGTTTGACCCTCGATAATCTGGGCGTCAACTTCGAGGCGCATGGCCGACATGCCTACCGGATCTTTCACCCCGTGCTGGTTGTCAACCGTGTATGATCGCGGGATGACGTGGAGAATTTCGTAGTTCGGCGGCGCGGCCACCGCTTGCGCCGCTTCGATCACGCGGTCGACGTCATTCGGCTTAATCTCGCCGTCCGCCTTGGCGACGGCCACGATGCCGTGGCTCTCGATGGAAGTGATGTGCGTGCCGTTGATGGCCACCGTGGCGTGTTCGGCCGGGACGCCGGTCATCCGCTCGGCTTTCTCCAGGGTCGCCGAAATCGACGACACCGCATCTTCGATGCTGGTGATCGTGCCCTTGGAAATGCCGTCCGCCGATCCTTCGGCCGCGCCGAGGATGTGCAATCCGTCCACTCCCGCTTGGCGCTGAGCCACGACCACGCGGATGGCCGAGGAGCCGACGTCGAGTCCGGTGTAGAGTTCAATTTTTGCCATCGCCGCGACCACAATTTTGGTCAAGCATACGTACCGGCAGTATATACCAACTTCCAGGAAAGGCGAAGGCTGTGGATAACATCAACTGTACACAAAAAGTGTTCAATCCCTTCATCCTGGCCTGAACCAGTCTGCCAGGTACGGCCAGAACACCAGCCCGCCGACGCCGATCGCCGCCAGGGCGGCGATGACCACGGTCGCGGCCATGATGTCTTTAATGATATGGACGTAAGGGTGCACGCGCGGCTCAAGCAGGTCGGCGAAGCGCTCGACGATGGTGTTGACCAGTTCCAGAATGAGCATGGAAGCGATGACTAGGATGATCATCGCCGCATCCGAGCGGGAGATGCGAAGGACGACGGCCAAGCCCGCCACTGCCAGGGCGATGACGGTGTGGATGCGAAAGTTATTCTCGGTGGTAAAAGCGTGCGCCAAACCATGCATGGCGTGGCGGGTGCTCCGGGCGAAGCGCGGAAAGCTGATGGTAGTCATGTCAATCGTTGTTCGTAGCGTTCCCAGCGACGCTGGTCGGCGGCCGTGGCGTGGTCGAAACCGAGCAGATGAATCAGGCCGTGTTCCAAGAGCATTCGCAGTCGACCGCGGTACGGCGTTCCGCTGTGCTGAGCTTCCCGCCGGATGACGGCCGGACACAGGAGTACTTCACCAGCCAGCGGATCGGCCGATCGGGCCCGCGGGTCGTGAGCGTAATCAAAGGTCAGGACGTTGGTCGCCCGGCGGCGGCGGCGATACCGTCGATTCAGTCGCTGGCTGATGGACGGCGTGATAGCATTGATGACGATCCGGCCCGGGAGCCGCAGGCGTCGCCGGGCGCGGAGCGTCCAGCGGCGCAAGGTATCTCGGCTGACTCCCGCCGGAGTCAACAGCATGATGATCGTGGCGGAACGGCGACTAGCTAGTCGCGACAAGCTTAAAGCTCTTCATCATCATCTCGAAAGTCGTCCAGTAGTTGAGCTGGCTGAGCCCGGTGGCGGTGTAAGTCAGGCCGTATATTTTGGTTCCCTTGAATAGGTAGACCGATGAACCGTCAGGACTAACCAGGCCTTCGAGGCCATTGACGGCGACGGATTTAGTCAGGCTGAGTTGATCCGTCGGGTAATTAGCCTGATACCACTGGGACGGCGTCTGGCTGGCGGCGTTGTCGTAGACGCGGACCTGGAAAAATTCACCGGTTTGCGTAGTCGGCGTGACTACTAACAGACCGCTTGATTCGTTGGTCGTCCAGCTGGTCGGGACTAATAGGCTGAAAGCTTTAGTCGCGTTTTCCACGCGCTTCACCAATCCCGATCCTTCCAGTTGACCGACGCCTCTGGGGTTGTATAGATTAGCCAGTTCACCGATGACCGTCCCGTCCGGACGGATTTGCTTCCCGTCGATGAACGTATCGCCGTCGCTGTCGGCGTTCGCGACATCGGTGCCATACACCGCTTCCTCGGTATTGGTCAATCCGTCGCTGTCGGCGTCGGCACTCGACGGCAACGGGCCGGTGGCGATCGCGGTGTTGGTGTTCGCGGCGGTGTTCGTATTGCTCGCCGCATTCGTATTGGCGGCATTAATGTTCTGGTTGGCGTTGGCGGCGCTGTTGACGTTAGCGGCGGTATTCACGTTTTCGTTCGCGTTTCCGGCGGAGCCGGACCCGGCTCCGCCGGGTGCATTGACATTGGCGTTGTCATTAACCGCGCTATTCGTCACCGCGGTATTGTTATTGACCGGCGCGACATTCGTGTTGCCGGTATTGGCCGTGTTCCCGTTCGTCTTCACCACCCGGTTGAAGATAAATAGCCCGGCCACGCCCAGTCCCGCTACGACCACTACTACGACCAGAATGATGATCAGTTTCTTGGTCGTATGCGATCCCGGCGGACCGCCCGGCGTGGAACCGGCGCTCCGAAAACGCTCGGGCATGGTGTGCACCGGCGGCTGCGGCGCGACGAAGGGCGGTGGTACCGTCGGGCCTTGCGAACTCGACATGCCCGGCGCCGGCATGACCGGATTTAACGGATTCATCGGCGGCGTTTGGGGGGTGGTGTTTTCAAACATAGGCGGGTGGATTGGTTGATAATGACTGCGGGCGGAAAAAATTATTTGGTGGAATTAGTATTTTTGAGTTGATCGATGGCCTGGCGCAAGTCTTGCTGAGTCGGCGGGCGATAGGCCGGCGGGAGCGTGGTCGGCGTGTTGGTGACGGTTGACCGTTGGAAAGTCGGGCGGTCGTAATTCGCGGCTGAAGCGGGAGCGTTCGTTGCTGGCGTTGCGCCCGGGGCGGGGCGGTTGGCCGGCGTCCGGCGCGGGATAATGGCCGTGATTACCGCGGTCGCGCCGAGCAGGGCGGCTAGTCCTACCAGTATAGCGAGTTTCCGGTTACGCGCCAACCAGGGGGTCGGTTCGTCGGCGGGGAGCGCTGGCAGTTGATCGTCCGGCATAGACTAGGGACCGACGCGGAGCGTATAATTGAAACAGTCGCAACTATTGGGCGCGGTACAGATGTTGCTGGGCCGCGAGCTGGGAACGAAACTTCCCGGACCGGTGTATTCCATGGTGGTGTACAGGTCGACGCCGTTCCCCTGGGCGCGGTAGCCATAGAGATGAGAATCCGGCGGATTCGGGGGAATGGGGCAGGTAAACGTCTTGGTCGATTCCGCCCAGCAAGTCGCCGCTTCGTACGGCGCCTGGCACTCGGCGCTGAAGGTATTGGTCGGGTCGAGCGGCAGTGTTTTGCCCAGCTCGGCGCCGAGCGTCGCCTGCCAGGACGGCCACTTCGAAGTAGAGAAGCCGGGCAGGTACGAACCGCTAGCCAGGGCCGGGTAGGTACCGTTCTTTGTTTGGTAGACGTCTAACAGCAACTTCAACGAGGTCAGATCCTGACGGCGTTTGGTGTCGCGGATGACCTGGTCTTTAACGTCGGCGTTCGGGAAGTTAGTGTTGAAGGCGATGGCGGACAGCATCTGATCGGCGATGTTGACCGTCTCCGGACTGGCGTTATTCGAGTTGTAGTCAAAGACGAACATCAGTCCGCGCATCACCGCGCCGTCATAATCAGTTACGCCGACGTAGGTGGTGGTGCCCGATTTGACTGCCGGATATCCGGCTACAGTTGTTGACGAAGCGCCGGTATCGAGCGGGAAGCGCTTAGTAAACCAGTCGCTGGGCGATAAGAATTCGTCGTTCTTGAAGATCAGCAACCCGATTGTATCGCGGCTAGTCTGCGACTCCTTGAAGAAAAAACTTTTTAGGCGCGTCGGATCGGTGGTATTGACGCCCTCGATTGATCCGAGCGTGTCGGGCGCCGCTGAGGTTGCTGATCCGGTGTAGCTGAAATCCGGCAATGGCGTCGCGCCGTTATCGCGGCAGTAGAACATATCAAAATTGAAATTCTGGCAACCATTAGCAGTCAGATCGCAATTAGTCGAAGCGTCGGTAAACTGCCATGGACTGACGCAGAACTTGACGCGGACCCGGCTCTGGCCGTAATACTCGCGGCCGGCGGTGTTATTCAGCGTATCCTTTGTCACTTTCGCCTTGGCTTTAATCATGGTGGTGCCGTTGGCCCGAGCCGTGACGGCGGCCAGCGAAGGGTTGGCAACCGCCGGCGGCGTCATGGCGACCAACGCGATCGTGCTCGTCTCGGACGACCAGTCCCAGGCCCACTCGTATTTACCGGTCACCGGCATAATCGGCGCCGCTGACCCGGCCGGATATGCTTCAGCTTTGAAATCGCTATGGACCTCGCCGAGAGCGGTAAAGATGTCATCGGTCGGCTCGACCGCCACCGTATTGATGGCGCAGATGTTCTGGCCGGTATTGAATGTCAGCGGCGTGCCGGTCACGTCGGCCAGGACGCCGTTCTGGCCGCGAATGCTGGTTGGGGCCGCCGGAATTTTCGTCAGCGTCAAGTCATCGCACCACACTTTCGCTTTCGGATTGGCGAAGCAGTTGACATGGAGAACGGCGGCCGGATTGGCCGACTTGGTCACGATGGCGTCGATCTTCTTCCAGCCGTTTGAATTGCCGGTGGACAGCCCCGGCGCATCGTTCGACAGGTCATATCCGCAATTATTGAAGTTCGGATTCATGCATTGGGTAATCAGCCCGGATTGCACGCCGTCAGGTTGTTCGACTTTTATCCAGCCGGTGAGACGGTAGCGGCTGCCGACCGGTTCGGCCGGAGCGATGTCTTGCGCGGCAAACGCCTGACCGGCGGTGCAGGTCGAACAGTCAACCAGCACGGACGAACCAGTATGTCCCGGGGGCAGATCGGTCGACTTCTTCGCCCGGGCCGCGTCCCAACCGACCGGCTGGGTATCCGACGACCAGGTTTCGAAATCAGGATCCTGCAAGCCGGAGACCGCTTGTTCGACGAAGGTGTCGAGAATGAGCGACTGCGGCCGGTTGGCGGTGAGCAGTCCGGGCTGGTAGACGATCGTGCCCGATACCGCATCATTCCGCACCGCCATGGCGCCGTCCACCGGCGAGTAGCCGTTGAGGTAGTGCACGGTCGTCCGATTCACGGTTGACGGGTCGAGAGGCTGGTTGAATTCAACCTCGGCGGTGGTATTGCGGCAGACGTTGGTTGCTCCCGCCAGCGGAGCGGTGCTTTTCACCGTCGGCCGCGGACCACAGCACCCCAGCCCATTAGCGCCGGGATAGCCGCATCCCTGACCGGCTGGACAAGCCGCATCATTGCCGAACTGGCACGAAGTGGCACAGGCCGACGCGGCGGTCACGATGTACGGCAAGGAATTGCTTGATTGAATCCCCTTCACTACTCGCACTTCATTCGGAGCGATGGCTGCCGCGTCTGGGACACGAATGGCGATTTTCTGATCAGTCCAGGCCGGCTGTGGGTCTGGGTAGAAGGAAACCGGCAGCGCCGTCAAGCTACCGATTTCGGTGAAGGTGACTTGATCGCCGACGGCCTTGGTCGTGAAAGTGTGACCGGTCACTGTCGCCGGATCATCCCGCTGACCGGTGGCGGGAAATATTTTGCATATCCCCGGTTCAACTGCGTTATTGTTAACCGTAAAACCAGCCGCGAAAGTAGCCGTCGCCTCGTCATTGCGGACAACTTTCACCGGCACCTTGCCCGGACTTAGGCCGGCCGGCACTTCCCGCACGATTCGTTCGTTCCACCAGGAATTTCCGCATTGCGCTTGGTCGGGCACCAGGCCATTCAACGGTGGTTGAGCGTCGAAAACGACGTTGCTTTTGGCTGGATCATAGGCGCCGAACCAACACCCCTTGATGGTCGTCCAGTTGCCGACCGGGCCGTTGTCTTTGTCGAGCGCGTTAATAACCGGCGTGCAGTTCCCATTGACGCAAGCGGACGCGCCGCAGGACTCTCCCAGGGCATTCTTTGCGCACTGGCTGGAGACGGTGCAAGCGGTTGGACTGTAGGTCAGTGTAAATTTCGGTGACATATATGATTGGGCCGAGACGGTCACGTCGGTGATGCCCTTAGACGCATCCGGAACACCCGTCTTAGCACCGCTGGCCGGTGGAGACAATGTTTTATCATCCGTGGTATCGCTGAGCGGCGGGTTGACGATGCCCACGTCACCGTTAGTCGAATTCCAGTTAAACTTGAGGCCGGTATGGGTCAACGTATGGCAAGCGTTATCCATCGGCCACGCTTTCAAGCTGATCGGCGAATAATTAGGGTCATTGACGGTCCTTAAACCGTTCGGGTTGAGGCCGACGTTATCGATTACACACAGCTCAGCCCCGGCCTTGGTGGTGAACTGCCAGGTATACGGCGCCGCCATCTGCCGGCCCGATCCTGGCGTAAAGCCGGGCGGCACGGCGGCCGCTCTGATGCCGGTGGTCAGACGGACCTGGTACATAGTATCGGGATCCAAATTAACCGGTACCGCCCGCGTGCCGGGGGTGATGGACAACAGCGCGCCGCTCGTTTCAACTACCGCGGCGATGGGACTGAGGTTGCAGGTCCCCGCCGGGCAGGCGAATAAACTGACCGTCGAATTATAGACGACCGTCGTCGGATCGAGCGGGATATTGAAACGCACCGTCACCTGGGTGTTCAAACAAGCCGCCGTATCGTTCTTGTATGGATTCGGGCTGGGGTACGCGCCGGCCGCGATGTTACAAGTACTATCCTCCACCACGGCCGGAACGCCGGTCTCTCCGCCGGGGGTGGGGCTTGGCTTTTCGACGTCGAATGGCAGGGGGTTGCTCTCGTCACCGTCCTTATTGACCACGCGAACTTGAGTTCGATAAGGATTCCGGGCGGTAAGCGGAACTGTGATGCCGGCGATCGTATCGGGGTTTCCTTGAGTCCAGGCGCCGCTTGACCATGGCGAATCGTTATCGGTGGCGATACTCGCTTGGCCCGTCTTGGTTCCGAAGTTATCCCCGCTGGCCGAGAATTGCGATCCCGGGATGCCATGGTTCGGATCGAGTGAGTAGAGGCACGGTCGAGTGCCGGCTAATCCGTCGTCGAGCCGGAACTGGCTGGCCACGCTGGGTGGCGTTCTTAACGGACCAATCGGGCTGGGATAACTAACCGTGACCTGATAGTTGTAAGTCTGGTTAGGGGCAAGCGCGCCCGGATCACTGGCGTTTAGTTTATTGACGATTGAAGTATTCTGCCAATTTTTTATTTCGGCGTCGCTCTGCACTTTCGGGCCGAGTCTCAGTTCATCGCCAGTTTCCGGCCGCCCATCCGAGGGGTTCTCAGTCGGCTTTTCAAAATAATTACCCTGCACCGAAACGCAGGCTCCGTTCGCGTCTTGACCCGGGTCGACGCGGGAAATGTATGGCGCTTGGTAACACTGGTCGGCCGGCTTGACGGTAAAGTGCCACGGCGGCGTGCCGGGCGGCGGGGTGAAACCGGGGACGGCATCGCCGTAGACCAGCGTCTCCCCGCTTTGGTTCACCACCCGGTCAGATTTCAAGCCGATGGAGTACTGGTGGTCAACCGGCAGGCCGGCCGTGGTCGGATCGAAAGCCAGATGTTTACAGTATGGATTAGGATCGAGCGTAGCGCTGGCCGGCTGATCGGTAAAACCGAAGGTGCGAATGACGACCGGGTTGCCGGCGGTTTGGTCAAAAACTAACGCCTTGGTGTTGTAAGAATCCGCTTGACCGAGTTCGCAGGTCGCGCCTTTGGTGATATCCCACATCGATGTTTTGAACTGCGCGAAAACTTCGCTTGTCGGGCAGGCGGCCGGAAATTCATTGGCCGGATAGACGTAGTCCACGCCGGGGGTGACGTCGTTCGTCTCGAATACCCACTGGTACCTATCCGCCGCGGTGCCGCACAGATCACGAAAATTCTCCACGATCACCTGGTACCAAGTAAACGGCTCGAACCATTGGTTATTCTTTAATTGCAGCCAGGCGCCGGTGCCGTCGCCGTTGACGCGCAGGTCGAAATTATTCGGATCGAGTTGTGCCCCGCTGCATTCGCCGCCGCCGCAGGTCCCGCGGTCCGGATTGTCCGGGACGCCGGTGATTTTATATACGCGGAAGTTAGCCGTGGTGGCGGAGACCGGATCAAGACCGCGGGAAAAGTTGATACCGAGGATGGCCGAGCGGGGCACGCTCCGATCGGGTTTTAACAGCGGTTTAGTCAGGTAGTCCGATGATGGAGCGGTGCTGCGCACCTGCAACGGCTGGCCGGAGTTGAGGTCGACGCCGGTGGTGAAAGTATAGAGAATTTTACCGGGCACCGAGGCATCGTCGCAGTGCGGGATGGCGCCGCCGATATCCGGCGATGAACGGCAGTACGACAGGACGCGGTCACGGACGTCGCGGATGGCCCGACTGTTCGATTCCTTGGGGACGCTGATGCGGTAGGTAGTGGTCGGTTCGAAGTAGCGGTTGTCGGCCGGCGTATCGCTGAAGGACAAGTGGTAGAAGGTCAGGGTGTTGTTGATGGCCAGCCACTCCGCTTTCGGTGCCGCCGCCGTGCCAGCCGTGGTCGCGCCGGGCGTGTACGCTTGGCTGTCAATCGGCCGCGGGTTCGGGCTGATGACGCTGGTACAGTCCGGATCAACGCACTTCTGGATTTGCAACTCGCCCGAGGTGACCGCCAAGTAGATCGGGTCGTTCGGCAAGTCGTCGACCTTGGTCTGGAGATCCGTGTTGAAAGCGAACGACACGGCGCTCAATCGCGGCACGTTTTTCCAGCTGTCCGGCGGCGGCGTACAGGTGTTGACGGCGGTGATGTCGAACGTTGAGGTTTGACCCGGAGGACAGTCGTCGATGTTAACGCAACCGCCGCCCGGCCCGCCGCCGCCGGAATCGGTCGTGACGTTGGCAAACGTCTTAGCTACGAAGAACACGATCGCCCAGGCCAGGAGGATAATCACCAGGCCGATGGCCGCTTGGAGGATGATCTGTTTGGCCTTCTCGATACGCGCCTCATTGCCGCCCGAAGTCATCCAGACGATCCCGCCGTAAATCATGTACGACACCGCCGCCAAGGTCAGAATGCCGAGCGCCCAGCGGATGATGTTCAGCACCACCTGCTTCAGGTCGGCGTTACCGAGACCGACCTGGCCGCCGATGGATTCAACGCTAAACGACGTCGGCGTAGCCGCCTGGGAGGTTGAACCAGATACCAACAACGATCCGCCTATAACTAGGATGGCGGCGAGGATGATGGTGCGTTGTTTCAGCATGGTCGAACGACGCATCGAGAAGCGGGTTGTAAGATTAAAGTTTAAAGCGCTTGATTATTTAAGCAATTGTTTGACCGCGGCCGCGACGCGGTTGCCGTCGGCTTGGCCTTTGATCTTGGCCATCACGGCCGACATCACGCGGCCGAAATCTTTTGGCGTCGGTTTAAGTTCGGCCACGGCGGCGCCGACGGCCATTGCGATCTCCTCGTCGCTTATCTGCGTCGGCAAGTAAGAGCTGATGGCCGTCAGTTCGGCCTCTTCAGCCGCCGCCAGCTCGGGCCGATTCCCCTGCCGGTACATGGCGATTGATTCTTTGCGTTTTTTCGCTTCTTTCATCAGCACCGTCGTCGCCTCCGCGTCGGTCAATTCATGTTTGCGTAAATCAATTTCCGCGTTCTTAATCGCCGCCTTGACCAAGCGCAAGACGTCAACCCGCGCCTGGTCATGAGCTTTAAAAGCGGTCAGGTAGTCCTGTTCAATCTGCTGATGGATCAGCATGGTGTCTTAGAGTGTTGAGGGAATGCGCGGCAACGGTTTGCGGCGCGGTCCGCGCTTCTTCAGGTCGTACTCTTCGAGTTTGCCTTGGCGGCGCAGAAGTTCGCGTTGTTCGCGGATGGCCTGGCGGCGCAGGGCGTCTTCGCGGACGGCCCGTTTATTCTTCGGATTCTCGTAAAAACGCCGTTTTTTAGCGCGGATTAGGACGCCGCTTTGCTGGACACGCTTGGTGAACCGCCGGACGAGGCTCTCCGACGATTCATTCTCCCGTTTCTTGACTTCAATCATGGCGTCACACCTCCTTTCAGTAGTGTCGGTGCGGACGAGGAAAAGACAGGAAACATACCCCGAGACTGTACCAACTTTTCGATGGTCTGTCAAACTTGGACGTCGGCGCGCCAGAAGCGAAGAATGTTATACCCCGCCCCTAAGCAAGCGGCCCAAGCGGCTGGCTGTGAAACATTGGGGGTCTAGTTCCTACTCCACAGCCAATGCTCATTCAGCGCCTCTTGCCCTATCTTGTGCGTATCGCCGTGTTTCACTAAACCTACGTATGACTGCACCGTTTTGTCTGTAGTATGTTCGCGAACCCACCGCATCACTCTCCGCCTCGTCGCCGTACGCGAGATACGGCGGGTTGGAAAATGAACCCGACCGGGAAAATCGACGCCGGAATAAGCTAAAAGTTCCTTGATATATTCTGGTCACCTTGACATAGCCGCCTTCCTTCTATACATTGATGTCCATTCGGTGGCTAGCAGGAACTTCATGACCCAACGCGCCATCGACGGGGAGTATATCTATTTCGTGACCACTAACGTCCAGGATCGGCGGTGGTTTTTCGTTACACCAGAAAAGGCAACGCAACTAGGACAAACAATCCGGACGTGTTGCCGGATGAAGAAGTTTGAGCTCTTAGCCTACTGCATCTTACCGAATCACATTCATCTGTTGGTCAGGAAGCTTCCGGCTGACGAAGGCTTGAGAGGCGCACCAGCGGCACAACGCACGCTGGGGAGCGTGCGTTGTGAAACTGAAGATGACGCTTTTCTCTTCTCACATCGCCGGCTCCCCAGCCGGCGATCGCTGGAGAAGCGCCCGACGCTGTCCCACTTGATGCATTCGATCAAGAGTGCCTTCTCTCAACATCTTCACCATGGAAAGTTCTGGCAACACCGCTCCAACTTCCGGATTATCGAAACCGAGGAGTACTTGTCTAACGTAGTCGAGTACATCCAGTACAATTATCAGAAAATGGATCTTCCTGAACACTACGGAGAAACGCCGTTTGTCTTTGTTGATCAAGCCGCGATTGATCGTGCTTTTGGATTCTCGTTGTCCTAAAGTTCAACCGTCTCGAGTCGTAGCCAGGGACCGTATCGTTTACTATCCAAAACCCTCCCAACTATCCCAATGGTCCTAATGGCCAGCCACCCAGCAGATGCAGATGGACATGATCCACCTCCTGACCGCCGTGGCGGCGGACGTTAAAGACGAGGCGATAGCCGTCGGCGGCAATACCCTGCTCTTCGGCCAGGAGTTTTGCCCGTAACAGCATCCGCCCGAGCAGTCCGGTTTCCGCCGCGGACATCTCCGCGACCGAGCGAAGAATATGCTCTTTCGGAATAATCAACAAATGCACCGGCGCCTTGGGGCGGATGTCGGGGAAAGCGTACAGTTCGTCGTCTTCATACGCGACCGTGCTCGGTACGGCCCGGGCCACGATCCGGCAGAAAATACAAGCGGGGTCTTTGCCGGCCGAAGTCATGCGTAGACCGGAGCTTTAAACATCGGCGTCGATGTTGCGGGGAACCGTCGCTTCTTCCTCGGCCGGCGCTTCGTCGCGGTACTTATCGAGCCGCTCGGGGACGACTTGGCCGGTGACCGGCGTGACGCCGTTGGCGCGGTTCTTATCCAGCCGCTTCTTGATTTCCGATTCGACTTTGGCGAACGGGACCACTTCCTGAATGCCGTTTTCCATGTCTCGGATTAGGATGGTATCATCCATCATTTCTTTCTGGCCGACGATCAGCGTATAGTGGGCGCCGAGCCGGTTGGCGACTTCGAGCTGTTGTTTGATGCCGTCTTTAGTCATACTCTCGGCGACGCGAATGCCTTGGATCCGAAGCTGTTCAAAGAGTTTCAGCATTTTCCGCCGCGCCGGGTCGCCAAGCTGAGCGACAAAAATTTCCGGGGTAGCCGACGGACGAGGCGGAATCTGTTTCTCCTTGAGCTTCAAGATGATCCGTTCGATCCCGCCGGCAAAGCCGAGCGCCGGGGTCGGACGACCGCCGAGCTTTTCAATCAGCGTATCATACCGGCCGCCGCCGCCGAGGCTGACCTGACCGGCCTCGTCGTCAGCCGCCCAGAACTCGAAGACGGTGCGGTTGTAGTAGTCGAGCCCGCGGACCAGGCGCGGATTGAGAACAAACGGCACATCGAGTTCATCCAAGTACCCGAGAACCCCCTGGAAGTGTTGTTGCGAGTCCGGATCGAGCGCGTCGAGGATTTGCGGCGCATCAGCCAGAAGTTCTTGCACCGGCGGGTCTTTGCTGTCCAGCAGTCGGAGCGGATTCTTCTGGAGCGTCAAGCGTTGCTCTTCGTTCAGTTCGGACTTCTTCGTCTTCAGGTATCCTTGCAACGTCTTGGCGTATTGGGCGCGCGTCGCCTGGTCGCCGATGCTGTTCACCTGGAGCGTCGTCTCCAGGCCGACCGACTGGTAGATGGCGCGGACCATCATGATCAGTTGGGCTTCGAGGATGGCCGACTGGCCGCCGAAGATCTCGAAACCGAATTGCCAGAACTGGCGGTAGCGGCCGGCTTGAGGCCGGTCATGGCGGAAAAACGGACTGAAGTACCACAGTTTCACCGGTTGGGGCAGGTTGAGCATGCCGTGTTCGATGAAGGCCCGGGCCACGCCGGCCGTTCCTTCCGGACGGAGGCTGACATGGTCGCCGCTATTGTCGGCGAAGGTGTACATTTCCTTGCCGACGATATCGGTTCCCTCCCCGACCGAACGGGTAAACAGGCTGGTCGCTTCGAGCACCGGCGTTTCGATCCGTTCAAACCCGTAACAATCGGCCAGGTGGCGGGTGGTATCGAACAACCACCACCAGTACGGCTGGTCGACGGGGAGGATGTCTTTCATGCCGCGGAGGAGTTGCGGCGGCTGGAGCTCGCGGGGCATGGGCTAGGGCGAGGTCAGATCGATCTTCGGGGTCGAAAAACCGGTGGCTCGTGACAACGGCCAGGCCCGAAAAGCAGTCCGGCCGATGATATCCCGGCGGGTGACCGGACCGAAACTCCGCGAGTCAAGGCTGGCCGGCCGGTTGTCACCCAGCACGAAGTACTGACCATCGCCGAGGGTCAAGTCAAGATTGCCGAAGGTGATGACGCTACCGGCCAAGTAGGTGCGCTCATCGAGGACGACGCCGGCGGGGTAGGCGGCGTTGGCGATAGTGATTTTACCGTCGTTGATCGTCAGCCGCTCACCCGGCAAGCCGATCAGCCGTTTGATCAAGAATTCGCCCAGCGACGGGTTGCGAAGCACCACCACGTCTCCCCGTTGAGGCTGATGCAGGCGGTACGACAGTTCGTCGATGATCAGGTATTCATTATCGCGAAAGGTCGGTTCCATCGACGCCCCTTTGACGTAGAACGGCTGGAGAATGAACGTCCGGATGGGGACGATAATGGCCAGGGCGATGACCACGATTTTCACCAGCTCGACCAAGAAACCGCCGAACGAGCTGTTGAATGACGGCAGGAAATCCGACCGCTTGGCCGGCGCCGCTAATTTTTTAAAATTGGTCGACATCCCCCGGAATGATCGCGGGTCGCCGAGCGGGTTGGACGCGGGTGCGCTGTTTTTTGGTTTGGGGTTGGGTTTCGTGATAGGCATGAAGAATAGAAGTCGAAATAATGTTTCTTGGCGGCCTAACTCCGCTGCACCATCTATCCACTGGTGGTCGCACCCCGCAGAACACTCACTTTGTTCGTGTCTACGGGGCAGGCCTGGGCTCGAACCAGGGACCTTACGGATGTGACGGCGCGCTCCCCGGCCCGCTTCGCCTGCGGTTAAAATTAGTAAATAGTTTCTGGTGGGGATGAGAGGATTCGGACCTCTGACCTTTCCGACCCCGCTGGTGGTCGCACCTGGGCTCGAACCAGGGACCTTACGGATGTGAACCGTACGCTCTGACCAACTGAGTCCCGACGTTCCGTGCGACGGAAGTCGGGATCCCGACTCTCGCTTAGCGAGACGTCGGGACTACTGTCAATAATGAGTTTAATTACTTTTCGACTCTTTTTCGTTTTAAGGGCCCGTTCTCTTTTCCGAGCCTCCGACAACGTTGGATACCGTTCTACTCGCACCAGCTTCCAGGGTCGATAGGGCTTCGTGGAAAAACTCTTTCCAGTGTTATGCTCGCGTAGCCTCTTTCGTACATTACCGGTCGTACCAATGTAGTAGCGTCCATTCTTCTCACTCTCTAGGAAATATACGTGCCACATTATACAGGAGGGTTTACATTTTAGCCTTATTGGTGGCCACTGCTGGATTCGGACCAGCGACCTCACCGATGTGAACGGTGCGCTCTAACCGACTGAGCTAAGTGGCCGTGGCGGGCAGGTATGTCCGGCGCTTTCACTGAGGCGACCAGAAACCGCTAAAATAACGCCAGAATAGCCACAGGATATCACCTTTTTCCATTCGATGCAAGGGTGCGGCGTCGGGCGAGTTGCCAAGCCAGCCGGACATCCTCGGCCGCAATCCGCCAGGAAAATTTCGACCGGCCGCCGCGGCGCTCGCGGAAAATCAGCGGGACTTCGCCGATCCGGCCTCGCCGGCGCCGGGCCAACCAGGTCATCTCCATTAACCAGGCGTAGCCGACGCCGGTCATTGGTTCAGACATCACCTGCCGCAGAAAATCAGCTCGCCAGCCCTTGTATCCCGTACTCCAGTCGCGCACCGTCCATCCGAGCAGGGACCGGATGTAGATATTGCCCAGGGTGCTGACCCAGCGACGATACCAGACGATCGGGAATCGGCCGCCGCGCACGTAGCGTGAAGCCAACACCAGGTCGAGATCGCGCAAGCGTTCCAGGAGCACCGGGATAAGAGCCGGATCGTGGGACCCGTCGGCGTCCATTTGCACCACCAACGTCGCTCCCTGCCGAAGCGCGTATCGAAATCCGTCCCGGTAGGCCGATCCCAGCCCGAGCTTGCCGGCCCGATGGAGGACGTGGAGGTGGGTGTCTTGAACCTGGAGTCGGTCAGCGATACGACCGGTTCCGTCCGGCGAGTTGTCGTCGACAATCAGCAACTCAGCTGTCGTCCGCCGACGAATGTCGCGGAGGAGCGCCTCCAGGTTTTCCGCTTCGTTGTAGGTGGGCAGGACGATCCAGGTCGACATAGTTCAAGCCTCGGTCTACGCCTGGGCCGACCTTAAGTCGCCCGCTGTTTCCTCATCGACGAGTAGCACCCGGCGGGTCATGGAAACGGCGGGGTCGGCGGCTGATAGCGATAGGGAGACGGCGACACCGGCGGCGGGGCGGACGCCGGATTGCTTGGTGACGGCGGAATTGCGACGGGCGGCGGTGAGCTGACCGGCGGAGCCAGATCTTGCTGGACCAGTTGCTGGGCCTGGCGCAGTTCCTCGAGTTCACGTTGGAGCACCTCTGACTTATGCCGGGCATCACGTTCCAGGGTCGCTAAGTCATGGTGAAAGGTGCTCCGAATGCGGACCCGGCGGAGGACGGCCAGTCCGATGCTGGCCAGTACGCCGCCCCCCAGGACGATGATGGCGCCGTTGGCCACGGCCGGATTACGAAGCAGCGGGACGCGGGCCAGGAACGGCAAACCGCCGGCGACCACGGTTAGTTTCGCTGAGCTGTCGGTGAAATTGCCGGCCCGGTCGAACGCCCGGACGATGTACTCGTAGTTGCCGGCCGGGTGCTGGCTGATAGTGTAGGGACTGCCGGCTTCGACGAAGAGCGTGCTCGTCGAGGTGTCGTTGGTCACCTCCTTGACTTCGTAGTGATCGATGCCGGAGGCGGCGTCGGAAGTCAGGAATCGCAAGGTGCCGGAGTCTTGGACAGTCACGACGTCGCGGTCGAGCTTCGACGTATAGGCGGCCGGGGGCGTCGTGTCAATTTGAATCGGGTAACTGGTCGTCCCGCCCCACGAATCGGTTTTGGCCCGGAGGTGAAAGTACCACACCCCGTCACTGCTCGCTTTGACGCTGGTCGCCGTGCTGGTGGTATCGACCGTTTCGTCGGGAGTCGACTTGGCGGTTTGGTCGAATGAGGAACTGTACCCGCTGGCGTTTTCCGCCGGCTCCCAGGTCAGTTGTACCTGCGGGTTGTTGTACCACAGGTTCTGGTCGGGGTGAGTCGGGCTGGACACCAGCGGTCCGGCCGGCGGCGGGATCTTGAGGGTGAACTCCGCGCTGGAGGTCGAAGTCAAGATGTTGGTCCCTTCCCCGTCATTCCGCAGAACCTTGGAAGTCGGCGCGTATTTGATGATCGCCCGGCCGGGAGCCTTGACGCGAAAACTGACGGTGCTGATCACGCCGCCGCTGGTCTTGATGCCCGGGTTCGGCAGACCGCCCTGGAAATGAATCGTGCCGTCGGTGTTGGAGTAAGCCGGCGGCGCCACCCAGACGGAAATGAAGGACGTGCTGGCCACCGGGTTGACCACCTGGAGCTTGTCCGGCGGGAAGAGCACGTCCGCGGCCACGGCGTTGATCGATTCCCCGCCGGTATCGACGACGAACGATACGTCAAGCAACCCGCCGACTTGATAGGTGCCGCCGGCCGGCGAAATGTTCAAGCTCGCTCCGGCGGCGGCGGCCGGATCGACGCGACCGAAGATACCCGACACAATCACGCCCAGACCGATCAGGGTCGTGACAAGTGCATCAGCGCGGACTGGCCTACGAACGACCATGAAGCCAGTATAGCACAATCGCTGTTCCAATTTACCCGCGCACCGTCATAAAGCCACGGCCGTAAAGCCGTGGTGCGGGGTTCACCGCCGGCGGGAGCGGAAGACGGCGGCCACGGCGACGGCGATGACCAGACCCGCCAGCGCGGATATCAGCCCCCACCAGCTCGCCGCACCGGGGATATTGAGGGCGGCACCACGTGAATTACCGGCCGCATCGAAGACGGTCACCGTCACGTTTCGTCCGCGCCACTGCGGATCAATCCGCAACGGACTGTTGACCGCTCGGTCGCGGACGCCGGCCAGGTGGAACACCGCCCGCGCGAGACCGGAGGTGACGTCATTCGCCGACCAGCTGATGATATTGGCACCTCCCAACCGCGAGGGATCCGGCCGCTGAAGCGCGAAAGGTTCGGGCGGGGTAGCGTCAAGCAAGAAGCGGCGTTGAGTCACCTCTGACCACTGACCGTCCTGGCCGCGTCGCTTGATGGTAAAGTAGTATACCCCATCGGCCAGGCGATCCCGCCGGAAATGTCCCAGCTCGGCGGCGATCGTGTCGTCCGGCACGGCGCGCGGGTCAGCCGATAATCGCAAACTGTATTGACTTCTGGTCACGACCGGCCACGCGACGTCGATCGTCCCGCCCCGCGACCACGTCTCCGGCGTGAGGTTAGTGGTCGAGGTCAGCGGAATGCCGACCACTAACGGATCGGCCACCGACAACTGGACGGAAACGGCCAGCACGGCCATCTTCGATCCCTGGCCGTCGTTGAGATAAATCCCGCTGGCCTGCGGGTCGACGGTCAGGACCGCCAATCCGGGTTGCCGCGCGCGGAAATAGACCGTGGCCACGATCCCCGGCGCCGCCACCAACCCGCCCGGCCGGCCGCCGACCAGATGGAGCTGGCCGGTAACGTTGTCCCAGGCCGGCTCTTCCGGCCAGATCGTCAAGACCGACTGCTCGCGGCCGATGCGATCAACCTGCAAGCGGTCAGCCGGAAAACGGACCGAGATCTCGGCGGTGTTCATCTGCCAGCCACCCGAGTCGACTTGGAGGTTGACCGCGATGGTCTCGTCGGCGCGGATGAGTCCGGCCGGAGGAATGATGTCCACGCGCGGCGACTCGGCCCGGACCAATTTGAAGGAGCCGAGCATAACCAAAATGATGATAGCGACGCTGAGATGTTTCATCCGGTCCAAGCGTAAAGCATGATGCTGAAATCGATAATGTCCACCACCCCGTCGCGGTTGAGGTCGGCCCGCGGGTTAGCCGGGTTGCGCTGATTCCAGTAGAAAAGCAAAATGCTCAAATCGACAATGTCCACCCGCTGATCCTGGCTGATATCGGCCGGCGAGTAGACCGCCGCGGGAGCGGCGGGACTGACGGAAAAACTGACGGCGGCGCTGTCAGCCGAGACGATTCCGTTTACCGCGGCTCGGGCTTTGACCGTGTACGTTCCGGCCGCGAGGTTTTTAGTGTCTAATATCTTCGACCATTGACCGGCCGCGTCGGCGGTCACGGTGTAGCGCTGGGTGCGGTCGGAACCGACGTTGACGGTGACCGCACTGTTCGGCGCCGTTGCTCCAAACACCGTCACCGATTGACCGCTGTTCACCGCCGGACGGTCAAGACCGATGGACGGACCCAAGAAAACGCCGGAGATGACGGTTGTTGAACCCGGCGTGAGGTTGAGCGCGAACGTGACCGGCGCCAGCGACCGTCCGTGGCGGTCTGTGCCGGAGACGACGAACAAGTGCGGTCCGGTCGGCTGGTTGACCAAAACCAGCGCGAAGGTGGCTTGCGTGTCGGACGGAACGGATTCCATTACTACGTCGTCGCGACGAACCGTTACTTGGCCGCTCGGCGCGCTGAGCCCGCGGAACTCGACGCTCGGATTGCCGCTGCCCGGCGGCGGCGCGGCCGTCACCACGGCTGAGACGACGAGCTGGTCGTTGTTCAGAGTCGACTGGAAAAACCCAATCGTGTCGACGGCCGTCAGTCCGGACCGGCTCGTCAAGGTCGCCCGCAACCCCTGGGCGGGCGGCGGCGTGCCGAGGCGGCCGAGGGGACCGTCGGCCACAGCCAGGCCGTACTTAGTCCCGACCGTCAATGGCCCGACCCCGCTGACTACAATGGTGTCCCCGGTTCCAACGCCACCCGGGAGACAGCTGGCTGACAATGGTCCCGGCATGGGCGTCGCCGACTCGTTCGACCCGACCGGATTGGCCAACGGTTGGACGGTCAGGTCGCCGGCCGTCACTCGGCACCACGTGCCATCCGGCGAGTCGGGCCAAGTCAGCTCCAACGAGTTGGCGGATCCGCTCAGCCCCGTGGCCGGCATCACAAACAGCTGGTGGACAACGCCGCTGGTTAAGTCGGCCTGTTGCCGATTGAGGTAGTCGGCCGCGTACTGAAACTCGGCCGCCTGGACGCGGGGGAGGTTGGGTCCGAACCACAACGCCAATCCGGCGACCGTCACGGCGATCCATTGTTTCGCTCCGCTGCCGGCCATGAGTTACAACTTCGGCGGGTTGTTGTTTGGTTGCTTGAGCTGACGTTCGGCCCGTTTGACGATGGCGGCGTTGTACCGGCGAATACCGAAAGTCAAGATGAGGATCACGATCGCCAGCAGGACTACAATCAGCAGGAGCAAGCGCCAGGGGACGACCACCACCTTCAGCGCGGCTGTTAGGTTCTGATTGGTGGTGCCGTAGGTCGCGGCCAGATCGGCCGTATAGGCCCCGAAAGCGAAGTTGTTCCACTCTTGCCCGACTTGCCCGAAGAAATTCGCCGCCGGCAGGCTGGCGGCGTCCTTTTTCCACGTCAGGTCAAACCGCCGGACGCTATCGGGCAACACCGCGCCCTCTTTGGGATTAACGTCAATCGTGGCTGCCACCCCGCCAAACATATTGCGGATGGTGACGAATCCTTTGGGACGGAAGTGGGTATTGCCAGTGTTTTGCACCCGCAGGACGAGACTAATCGGCAAGTGACTGCCCGAACCCTGGCTGTCGGCAACGGCGAATTGCGCCACTTGAGCGGCTTCGCGGATGTCGCCCTCAACGCGCAGGATGACCAGGGTTCCGGTCCGTTGCTGAACCCTGACGTTTCCCGCGTCCGGCGGGGTGGTGCCGAAGAAGACGCCGGCATAGTGGCCGCCCGGGCTGGCGGCGGTCGGGACGGCGATGGACAAATTAATGCTGGCCTGGCCACCCGGTTGGAGATCAAGCTGATTGACGTCCGGCTTGATCCAGTCCGCTAGGTCCGAGACGTCGGTAGTAAAATCGAACTTCGGTTCGCCGGTCTCGCCGCCGGCCGTGAAGTTGGACGTTGACAGGTAGTAGGTTTGGAAATCCTTGGTATCATTATAAACCTTCACCCGTCCGGTCAGGGTCTGACCCGGCTGAGTCGAGAACTCGAGAGTCGGCGGGACGAGGCTAATAGCCTGACTGGCCTGAGGCCAGCCGAGGACGGCTATCGCCCCGAGCATCGCGGCCACAGTCAGGAGTCGGGCAGGCATGGAAGTTTGGCGCAAAGAAAATAGTCCTAAAACTTAGCGGTCGTCACCAACGTTACCGTGGTACTGTAGGCACCGGGCGCTTGGGTGCCGCTGACCGCGGCCAGGAAGCAAAGGGTAGTGGCGTCAGCCGAAGCGGCGGCGGCGGCCGAGGAGAATTGCTTGAAGGCGGTAGCGAGCGTGGTGGCGTTGGCTGAGCCGGTCTGCGTTTGGAGCGTAGTGGTGCAGGCCGGGGAGGCGGTGCTGGCCGAGATTGTTTGCGATGCCTTCGACGTTGAGGCGCCGAACCCGGAGGTACCGGCCGTGGCCGTGCCGCCGGCGTCGGCAATCGTATTCGTCCCGTTCGAGAGCGCGCCTGAGTAATTGACCAGCGACACGTACCCATTGGCCGCATTGGTGGTAACGGTACTGGTCACGCCCTGATAGGAGACGTTGGTTGAAGTCAGCGTCCCGAGATTCAGGGTGGTGGCTGATAGGGCGACGGTCAGGGTCGGATCGACGCTGGCGGAGAGCGCGTACTGGTCGGCGGCCACCAGCGAAGTCGCGACCGTGTAAGTGTCAACGTCCGCCGTGCCGTTATTCGTCTTAACCAAGATCTTAATGTTGTTGGCGGCGTCCCCCGTGCCGAGCACGCCGACGAGACCGACGAACCGGACGCCGTACTTGGTCGCCGCCGTCAGGTTATTGACGCCGGTGATGTTGAAAGTATCCGCCGTTTGGGAACAAGTACCGGCTAAGGTGCCCGGCAATGCGGTGGCGGATTCCGCGGTCACGAATGTACCCGTCGGTTCAGTAATACCGGTGACCGTCAAGGTCCCGGCTGTTCGACACCACTTGGTGTTGTTGGCGGCGTCATTCGGTAAAATAACGATGACTTTGTTGACGCCCGCGCCGCCGCTGACCGCGGTGGTGGCTGTGAAGAACACCTCGTGCTGGATGCCGGTCGTAATACCGGCCTGTTGGCGGCTGAGGTAGTCCCGAACGGTGGACAGCACTCCAGCGTCAACTGGTCGGGCCGGCAACCAGGCCAGAGTCACCCCCAGAATGCTAAGCAACGAAAACAAACGCATTAACCGTTGTCGGTGATACTTCGACAGTAATGGTCGGCTGTGCATATCTTTTTTTCCGTTATATCGTGGGATCTTAGGGCTTTTGTCTCGACTACTGGCTACTCTACAGGGGGGATTATAGCACTTCTGAACGATA
>JBBTRH010000013.1:0-5614 GCA_038065275.1 Patescibacteria group bacterium
TTTGACTGTTGTTCGTGGCGTCGAAACGGAGCAGAGACGAGATCGTGCCGGTCGCCGGGAATGCCGTGGCGCTCTGATAGACGTACGTGCCGGCCCCGGAGATCGTGCCGCTGAGCGTCAGGGTGGAACCGGAGTGGGTAAAGGTCACGCTAGTAGCAATGCTCATGGTGGCGTTGGTATCGACCGTGACCGTGCCGGAAGCAGACTGGTTGGCGGCAATATCATATGTTTCCGCGCTACTCGGCCCGAGGTTCAACGAACTGTAGCTCAAGGCATTGATCGTCACGTTGCCGCCGCTATTGGTCGCAGTGTACTTGATAGTCGAAGTGCCGATGGTCAGCGTACCGCTGATGGTCAACACCGTGGCTGTTGCTCCAGCGTTCGCTAAAGTCAGCGTGTATCCGCTGCTTCCCAGATCAAGCGTATCCGCCTGTCCAGTCGTCCCGTCAATAGTCACGGTATCGGCCGTCATTGAAGAAGCCAGAGTAACCTTATCGTTCGTCGCTGGCGCCACGGTGTCGGTCTTGTTGAACGTCACCGCGCCGATATTCTGCACTGCGCTGGAGCTGTCGGTGTAGGTGGCCGCCGTAGTGCCATCAAACGTCCATATGCCCGTCCCTTTGGTGACCAAGCCGTTAGCGCCGATGGCCACGGCGCCAGCGGTCGTAACATTCGGGTTGTTGGTATCAAGTCGTAGCTGGCCATCAGTAATCGTCAACGTACCGTTAACGTCGAGTGCTCCGGAAATGACAATGTCGTCATTGGCCGTGCCGTCGGTGCCGGTGTTGTTGAGGGTCAAACCGATCAAGGCCTGGCTGTTGGTGGTTACGGTCTGCTGGGCAGTACCGTTGAGGGTCAGTGTGTTGCCAGCGCTGGTAGTGAATGTGCCGTTAGACAGGTTGACGTTACCGCCAGCTGACCAGGCGCCGGTGCCGGTCGTGATTGCCGGCGTGGCTGAACCGGCCTTGGTGTAGCTAATACCACTAGCGATGGTTACGGTCGGATTGTTCGTGGCACCGACAAGCGTCAGGATCTGGCTCTGCGACGCGCCGGTGATGACTTTCACGCTGCCAGTAACGGTGATTGTTTGGCTACCGGCCGTGCCGAGGGTCACGCTCCGGACATTCGCTGTATTCCCATACGCCTCGAGATCGCCGCCGAAGGGTCGTTGCGGTACAATCAGGTTGCCGTTGACTGTATCAAACCTCACGATCGAGTTGACAGTTCCAGACGTCGGGAAGGTGGTGGCGGTATTTTTGTAGGTCAGCGTACCAGCGCCATCAATCGTGCCGTTCAAAACCAAATTGGTGCCAGTATTCGCGGCCAACGTCACCGTTAATCCGCTGTTGATGGTCAGCGACTTGCTGGTGTCGACTGTCAACGTCGTGTTGACGGTCGGACTTGAAGCAGTCAGCGTGACCGTGCCGGAAATGGTCAAGTTGTTGAAGGTTGTATTCGAGCTACCGCCAATGGTCTTGGTAGTACCGGTCATGGTGACCGTGCCGCTGTTGTGAGTGAACGTCGAACTGTTGGCGAAGCTTCCGCCCAGTGAAATCGTTCCGCTGGCCGGGCCGGTCAAGGTGCCGCCGCTAATGGTCAGGTTATTGTTGACCGTCAGTGCATCGGAAGCCGTAGTACTTCCGGCTGATACCTCAAAGTCATAGAGCGCATTCCCGCCGGTCATGATCGTCTTCGTCGTCCCATTCATCTTCAACAGGTTGTTTGTTTCGGTATTGTATTGGCCGGCTTGCGATCCGGAATCCTTGAAATCAACCGACCCGCTGACCGTCCAAGTACCGGCCCCAGCGTTCAGGATTTCCACTCCAGTCGTTCCACTATTGCCGTTAAAATCAATGTTTCCCGTAATGTTGACAGTTGGGTCATTCGTCGCCGCATCAACGGTGTAGTTCACCCCGTTCGAGTTTTCGGCAATACGAAGGTCGTTCTGGAAGTTGAACGTCCCGGTGCCGAGAGTAACGGTATCACTACACCAGCATAGCAACTGCACTGCGCCGCCGTACGTGCGCGCCGACAACGATTGACTCCCAGTCGCACCGCCGTTCATCCATAATATCAGGTTCATCGTGCCTCCGACGGGAAATGCAGTGGAAGAGAAGTACTGCATGTAGCTCGCGCCGCTGATGGTGCCATTGATAGTCAGGGTGGCGGTGGGTGTAGATGAGTCGCCGACGTCGAACCGGGCGCCGACGCTGAACGTATCGCCAGTGGCAACCGTGGTGGCGCCGTTCGCGCCGGTGACCGCGGCGCTGTAGGAGTACGTGACACTATTGGCGTCACTAATTCCGATACCGAGGTTATTGTACGTGATGCCGCTCTTGATCGTGGTGGCGCTCGTGCCGGTGTAGTTCACGGTCGAGGTGGCTCGCGTGAACGTGCCGCTGACCACAAAGGGCGTCCCCGACCCGGACAGGGTGTAGGTTTTCGACCCGGCTGAAAGCGTCTGGCTGGTGGAGATGGTCATGACCGACGTCACGGTGATCGTGCTCGTACTCGCGGCGGTCGTCGTCGCGGTGCCGACGCCGTCGCCGAAGGTCAGACTGCTGAACGTCCAACTGGTCGTGCTGCCGAAATTGCCGGCGCCGTCGATCAAGAACGTGCCGCCAGTCAAGTTGATCGTGCCGGTGCCGGTGGCGTCGCCGCCGTTGACCGTGACGTTATTCGTGCCGGACAGCGTGCCGGCAGTCATGGTCAGATCAACGTCAAGAATCACGGCCGAGGAGAACGACCACCCGCCGCCGGTGCCGTTGAACGTGACCGAATCGAAATTCGACGTTCCGTCCTCAATCGCAAAACCGGTGCCGGTGGCCGTAAAGGTCGTAGTTTGACCGGTTGACTTGGAGAAGGTGCCGGAGTTCGTGAAATCGCCGCCGACGGAGAGCGCATTCGTGCCCATCGACAGCGTGGCCGTGGTCTGGATCAACACGTCGCCGTCTGGGTTAGCGGCGGTGCTGGCCGCCGTCGTTGTCACCGTGCCACCCGGCGTGAACGTCTTGCCGGTCCAGACGATCAGTTTCCGGCCGCTGGCCACGGTCAGCGCGCCGGTAGTTGCAGTGTATGGCACGTCAGCATCGTTGCCACTGTCCCAGTTGTCTAGATTGGTGTTAGTGATTGGTCCAGTGTCTTCATGGCTGACAATGGCCCGGTTCTGGTAGATGTCCGCGCCGGCGATGTCAGCCGGCGTGCCAGCTACGCGTGTGGTGCGTGAACCCTTCTCCGTCGCCCCGCTGATGTAAATCGTCAGCACGTCGGAAGCATTCACCGAGATGGTCGTACCGAAATCGTACGTCCCGCCGACAGCGGTGCAGGTAGTCGTATAGCCAGCGGTATTATTCACTTCAAGTTTGACCGTCTTGTTGGCGGCGTTGCAGTCGATGACGGTTGTCCCTTCATTGCTGTAGAGCGTGCCTTGGACACGGATGTTGACCGCGTCCGATGCCATTTGCCACTGCCGCGGTTCGACGAAGTCGGCCCCGCGCAGCGGATCGCCCCCGATGGCCAGCGGTCCGGTTAGGAACAAGGCCGGCGAGATGTCCGGCGCGTCGAAAGTGTAGCCGAGGAAGTAAGTCTGACGTTGTTTCCAATCGACCGACCATTCGATGAACTGGCGGTTGGGGCGATCCAGATCCGGGACCAGCCTCCCGTCGGCCGTGATGTGGGAAATGATGAAGTTCGCCGGTACCTGTTCGCGCACCAGGCCGACGAAGTCGGCGCGGGGCGTGATCGCCAAACGGACGGGATACGCGACCGGCGGGAAAATGCGGGTCGGGTAGTCAAAGCGATCAATAATGAACTGGGCGGTCGGATCGGACTGGAAAGTTTCTTCGACCACCCGCCGGCCGGCCCGGGTGTCGGCCTCCATCCGCAGGTAGTAGAGACCCGCCTGCTCCACCTTGAACTCGACGAAATAGTCCGGCTGATTGGTGACGCCTTTGTCGACGCACTTCTGGCTTAGTTGAACGGTATTGGCGGCGGTGGAGTACTGTCGGGTTTTGCCTTTGGGGTCTTTAACGCTGAGCACGATGTTGGCGTCGCAGATCGTCACCCCGCCGTCATCAAGGACGCCCATGCCGACCATTTGCATATCGCCCGGTTGCGCCATGGCGTGGGTGATATTAAGGGCCGCCACGCCCCATAAAAAAGTTTTTTCCACCGTGGTCTCGACGTTATCGGAGCTGACGGTCCGCAACCGGATGCGGTATTTTCCGGGATGGAGCGGCGTCGCGTCGATATGCACGTCGCTGAAGATGTTGTCGCCGCTGGCCATGTCAACGGTCGAAAATTTGACCGGCGATTCTCTCCCCCCGGAATCGACCACCGACACGTCGCGAATCGTCCATGATGTTTCCCGCCGGGTGAAGAACAAGAAGCGCTCGACTTTCTTCCGCGGCACGCGGAGCACCGGCTGTTCGGTCGCCCGGTAGGCGGCTTGCGAAAAAGCGGTCAGGGCGTCGAGTTGCCGCTGGGCGGTTATGACGTCGGCCGGCGTGGTCGTGGGCGTCGCTTGATACGTGGCGATCAGTGTTAGGCTGTCGACCGCCACCGCACTGCCGGTTCCGGTCGGATCAAACTCCGCCCGGACCCGCACCTGGAGCCGGTCGAGCTCGTCCGCCGTCAGATTCGGCAGATCGACCGTCACCAGTCCGAGCGGTTGATCGCCGACTCGTAGCATCTGCCGGGTCGTCCACTCCGAACCATCAAGACTCGATTCCAGAAACATCACGCCAGTCGAATTCTCGGATCCCCAGGTCGCCAGCACGACCTGGAGCTGCGCTCCGGCGAACAGCGGTGCCGCCGGCCGATCGGCCTGCCACCCCCGGCAGGTGAGGTTCGGGTCAAGGCGGTCAAGCCATCTCGTTACCCGCGCCGGTTGGTCGCGGTCGTTGATTTGCAGGTCGGCGCTGGTCAGGACCGCCGAGGTATCGGGAGTATACTGGTCACGGTTACTGGCGTCGCGGACATCGGTCGTCAGCGCGTTCGACGCCGCCACCCAGCCCGCGCACGACGACGGCCACAGTGCGTAAGACTGCTCCTGACCGTCGCCCGCCATCACTACCGAAGCCGCCAGCATGACGGCGGTGACCGCCGCCCCGCCGATTGCCAACCGGGCCATCCACGACCGGGTGGCATGTGGCAGAGATGGCCTGTGCCGGAGATGTCGGGTCGCAAACGCTGCCCGCACGGCGGCGCATTCGTACCGCCGATCGGACCGCGACCCAAGGCGAACCGCCCGGAGTTGGCCGCGTCGGTCCCACAAGCGCAGGGTATTCGGGTGGACGCCGAGTAAGTCCGCGGTCGCCCGGATAGTCAGGAGCTGGGGAAGCTTGTCCCAATCGGGAGACAGGGTTGAAGATCGCCGACTGAAAAGCTGCCGCGTTGCGCGCCGCTGGGTAAATAGACGAATCCAGGGGTGTTGGTTTTTTCTTTTTGGCATGAAAATATCTCACGTTAGTATACAACAAAAATCGGCTTTTGTCAAAAAAACTCCTGAGAGGTTATTGGCTAATCTTAGCGACTCAATGAACGTCACTTACCATAGCCCACGATCATGTTTTTCAGTTGCGTCCTGGTTTTTCCCGGCCGAGTCCCGCACCGA
>JBBTRH010000013.1:5714-98217 GCA_038065275.1 Patescibacteria group bacterium
CACGATCATGTTTTTCAGTTGCGTCCTGGTTTTTCCCGGCCGAGTCCCGCACCGAGAAGGTGCGGGGCAGGCCTGACTATGCCAACGGCATAACAAGTGGCGCACCGGTAAGCGGCGTTGTCCTGATTAGCAGTTACCGTTATACTGACAGTCGCCTCTACCTGCATGACTCTCCCCCCCACGACGCCTCCGCTTCAACCACCCGACTCGTCGCGGCAATCTTTGCCCGTCACGCGCCAGTCAGCCATGCCGCCGCGTCATCACCGAGTCCGGTGGACAGTGCTGAGCGTGGTGGCCGTCGTGGTAGTCATTCTCGTCACCGGTAGCTGGCTGGCCTACCGCGCCATTTCGGTCATCAACACCAAGAAGCTCGACGGCGGTCGGCTGTCGTTCTTCCAACAACTCGCCCACCTGGTTACAGCCAACGATCAACAGCTCCAGGGCGAAGCCGATGACCGGGTAAACATCCTCCTGCTCGGCCTTGGCGGCCCCGGCCACGACGGCCCGTATTTGACGGACACGATGATGGTCGCCAGTTGGCAGCCGTCGACAAAACAGTTGGCGCTCCTGTCCATCCCCCGCGACCTGGTGGTCGATATTCCGGGGTACGACTATCGCAAGATCAACAACGTCCTGTCCTTCGGCCGCGATCAAAAGTACCCCGGCGGCGGCGAGGCGTTGACGGTCAAGGTAGTCAGCAACCTGTTGAACATCCCCATCCAGTACTACGCCCGGATCGACTTCACCGGATTCAAAGAGGTGGTTGATCGGGTCGGCGGCGTGACCGTCGCGGTTAACACCGCTTTCAGCGATTACCAATACCCGGACAACGCCTATGGCTACGCCCCGGTGAGTTTCCAAGCTGGTGTCCAGACGATGGACGGCGACCGGGCCTTGAAGTTCACTCGTTCACGCCACGGCAATAACGGCGAGGGTTCGGACTTCGCCCGCGCCAAGCGTCAACAGCAGATCATCGTCGCCCTGAAGGACAAGCTCCTGTCGTTCGGCACCATGGCTAACCCCAAGAAAATCTCCGACATTCTCGGCAGCCTCGGCAGTCACAGCCAGACGAACATGGAGGTCTGGGAGATGGTGCGCCTCGCCCGCTTGGCCGGCAGTCTTCAAACTGACCGGATCATCAACAAGGTGCTCGACGACAGTGTCGACGGTTTTCTGCGAGCCGCGACCGGCGTCGGCGGAGCCTTCATCCTCGTCCCCCGCGACAGCACCTATCAGGACATTCAGTTCCTGGCCCGCAATATTTTCCTTGACGGTGCCGCCGACGGCGAGGACGCCAAGATTCTCGTCGTCAACGCCACCAGTTTCGCCAATCTCGGCCAGACGACAAAACAGGCGCTGGAGGCGCTGGGGCTGACCGCTGCGCCAGCCATCTCGTTGACTACCGCGACCGTCGGCCAAACGGTTCTCATTAGCGCCCGCCCGGGACAGTATCCGGCGACGGAACAACTCCTGCGTCTCTTTAGTCGCGCGGCTGGATCGCTCACCCTGGCTGATTGGCAACGTCAAACAGGCGATGCCACGATCGCCCAGGCGCTGACGACGACGATCTCGGTCAACACTAATCGCACCGGGAATGCTAATGCTCCGGCCGCGGTCGTTCCCGACTTGGTCCTGATTCTCGGCCAAGACCAGCCGAAACCATCAACTGCCGCGAGCCTCCCGTTCCCCGCCGCGGCGAATAATACTAACGGCGCCAAAAACACCAACTCGTCGAATAGGAATGCGCCCGGCGGAGCCGGGTCCGCCGGAAACTCCAAAACAACGAACAGCGGGTCAAACTTGAACCGCGCCACTAACACGAATTCAGCGTCGCGCGTCAATAACATCAACCTCTCACCCAATTGAAATCGTGATCGTCGTCGGACTCGGCAATCCGGGCCGGAAGTATGAGCGAACGCGCCACAACGTCGGGTTTATGATTGTCGATCGGCTGGTCGACCAGCTTAACGGAACGAAGTGGAAAAAAGAACGCGGCGTACGATGGTCAAAAGTCGGCGAGCATTGGGTCATTAAACCGCAGGAATACATGAACATGAGCGGGGCATCGCTCAAGTCATTCCTCGATTACAAGCATCTCAACCTAACTGACGTTACACAACTACTCGTGGTTCATGATGATCTCGATTTTCCTCTCGGTGAGATGCACGAACAAGTGAACCGATCGGCGGGCGGACACAACGGCGTTCAATCGATCATTGATGCGCTCGGAACCCAGAACTTCGGCCGTTTACGCATCGGCATCGGCAATAACCACAGCGCGAATGTTCCGGCCGAAGACTATGTTCTGCAAATCTTCACTCCCATCGAAAGTCAGACGATAAAACAAGCCGTCGATCAGGCCGGCGCGACACTGCGTCAACGTCTCGGCGCATAGAATAGAAAAGGCCGCGCTCATGCCTGAGACGCGGCGGGATGGATGGGGGCGAACAGGGATCACCGGTAGACCGTCCGGCGGTCGTTTCTGTTTACCGCAGATATGATCGCCCCCGAAGGAACTGAGTGTTTGGTGGTCCCATCATGGCCGTCCCTGGCCGGTGGCGATCCGGACGTCGAGGTCCCCCGGTTACCGCCAGGCGCCAGTGATTGACGAACCGGACAGGACCAACCGTTAAGGGGGTGGGGCGTTCCTGATCACAGTCGGCGTTCGGAGCGCCGCACCATGATCCTTTACAGAACGGACGGGGCTGAAAGCGTGCTTATCCTCTTGTGTTGCCTCCGCGCCGTCGGATGGAAACGTGGTTGCAACGCAACCCGCTCGGGTCATGTAGACTCGCACCAACGCAAGCGTCGGCGCCATCCCCCACCCACGTCATCTGATCTCCAACCACCTACGCACAAGGCGCCAGGAGGAGCCGAGAAAACTCGGCCACCCCAGGCCACGGCCACCGTCCGCACTAGGAGGGGCAGGGGGAGGTGGCCGTGCTTGTACGTAGATCGCCGGAGACCAAAATGCCGCGACAAGACGATAAAGAACAGCGAGACGGCAAGGTAACACAGCCGGGGAAAGACGTCAAGGTTCGTGGATCTTGCACGCGACCTCCCCCGTCAAATAGTAATAACTATCTTTGTTACAGCACAATCTACACACTTAGCGATAACGTTTTTTTAGATCTGCTAATGAACACGCTGGAGATTTTAGGGACGGTACTATTTGCAGGGGAGGTCGGGGAGGCGGCCTTGCGCGAATTTCAATTCTGCGCTATACTGCCCGTACAGTTCAGCCAGATTCTGTGCCTTCTTCACGTCTTCCGGCGGTCGCCGGGCCGTTACGGCAATTGACCGAACAACTCACTGCCTCGAGCACCGCTCGACTGGTCGGCATTCCCAACCCCAATGCCGAAGCTTTTGCCTTTGCCCAACTGTTCCCGGCCTTGCCGCCGGCCTGGCAAATCGTCTACCTGGTCGGATCGGAGCGGGAACAGGCCATCGCGGTGGCCGGGTTAGCCGCCTGGCAACCGGCCGCCAGCCAGCGACCGATCATCTCGGTGCCGCCGATTACGGCCGCGCTCCTCGACCGGCTACTCCGACACGAGCCGCTGGTCCTGGTGGCCCAGCAAAGCGCTTTCGCCGAGTCGCTCCCTCATCCCAACGAACTCGACGGTCAGTTCGTCACCATTGCCAATGGCATGTCATTCGCGCCGAACGCGTTAGCCAAGGCTTTATCCAACGCCGGATACGAAGCGGAACCCGGCGCCGGTCGGCCGGGCTTATGGACCAAGCGCGGCGAGGTCGTTGACGTCTGGCCGGCCGACGCGGAACATGCTTACCGCGTCGCCTTCGATATCGGCACGGTCGTAAGCATCCAGGCATTGTCCGGGGCTAAGTCCGCCCCCGTCGACATCTTGCGCTGTCCGCCGGTCGGCATGCGCCAGCTCGATCCGCGCATTTCCCTCCTGGCTTATCTCCAGCCGATGCGGACGCTGATCGTCGTCCCCCGGCAAAGCCTGCTCGATTCCCTGCCGCGAGGCAAAGACGCGGTCAAACACTACCGCCAGCTGATCGTCGAGCCGTTCGGCGGCGCCGGGGCGGTCAAGCTCGATTGGCGGGCCGCCGCTTCCTACCATGGCCAGTGGCCGCTGGTGGCCAAGGACTTCGGGCGCTTCGCTCGGGACAAGTACCGGGTCGTCATTCACACCAACCGCCGCGCCGAGCTGGCCGGGCAGATGAAACGCCAGGCGGTGGAGATGAAAAAACTTCACTGGCTCGATGTCCCGGCGCTTAACCAAGGATTCATCGCCCCCTCGGAACGTTTTGCCTACCTGACCGACCTCGAGCTCTTCGGACGCGATGAACGAGCGCGAACCAACCGCCGCCGCGTAGCCGACGTCTTCCTCGACGATCTCGAACCGGGAGATTTCGTGGTTCATCTCGACCATGGCATCGGCAAATTCAGCGGCATGCGCCTCCAGCACGTCAATGGCTATACCAAGGAATACTTCGTGCTCGAGTACGCCGAGGGCGATAAGCTCTACGTGCCGGTCGAAACGGCCGATAAAATCACCCGCTACATCGGCAGTCCCCATCCGAAACTTCACAAGCTGTCCGGCTCCAGCTGGGCGGCGGTGACGAAAAAGATCCGCCAGGACGCCAGCGCCGCCGCCAAAGAATTGCTCGCGCTCTATGCCCAACGGGAGTTGGCCAAAGCGCCGGTCCTCCTGCCCGCGCCGGCCGAAGAAGAAGAATTGAACGCGGCTTTCCCCTATGAATTGACCGCCGACCAGGAACGAACGCTCCAGGAGACGCTGAGCGACCTGGAACGTGATGTGCCGATGGATCGCCTGGTCTGCGGCGACGTCGGGTTCGGCAAGACCGAAGTGGCGATTCGCGCCGCCTTCCGCGCGGTGATGAATAACGCCCAGGTGGCCCTCCTGTCGCCGACCACTATTCTAACTCAGCAACACTACGATACCTTCCGCCGCCGCTTGAAAGGGTTTCCGGTGACGATCGGGGCCCTGTCGCGGTTCGAATCGCCGGAGGAACAAGCCCGAGTCTTGGCCCAGTTGAAGAGCGGCGCCATCGACATCGTCATCGGTACCCATCGCTTGCTGTCTGCCGACGTGAAGTTCAAGCGTTTGGGATTAATCATCGTCGACGAGGAACAGCGCTTCGGTGTCCGGCATAAAGAGAAGCTGAAGGTCCTGCGCACCGCCGCCCATGTGCTGACGCTGACCGCCACGCCGATCCCGCGCACCTTGAATTTCGCCCTGTCGGGCCTGCGCGACATCAGCGTCATCGAGACGGCGCCCGAAGGACGGCGGCCGATTGAAACGAACATCGTTCCCTACTCGAACGATATCGTCGTCGACGCCATCCGCCGCGAACTCGACCGTCAGGGACAAGTTTACTTTGTCCACAACGAGGTGGAAACCATCGGCCTGGAAAAACTGCGGCTGGCCAAACTGCTCCCGGGCGTCAGCATCGGCATCGCCCACGGCCAGCTGGATGAGCGTCAGCTGTCGCACGTGATGGAAGAATTCGACAACCAGCGCCTCGACATCCTCCTGGCCTCGACCATTATCGAGAACGGCCTGGACTTGCCGAACGTCAACACCATGATCGTCGATTACGCCACCCAATTCGGCTTAGCCCAACTCTACCAGCTCCGCGGTCGGATCGGCCGCGGCCACCGTCAAGCCTACGCCTACTTCCTCTTCCATTCGGAGCAGGTGGTCGGTAAACCGTCGAAACGCCTCCAGGCCCTGCTCGAAGCCAAGGAACTCGGTAGCGGCTTCCGGCTGGCCATGCGCGATTTGGAAATCCGCGGCACCGGCAACATCCTCGGCCAGAAACAGCACGGGCATGTGACGGCGATCGGTTTGAACTTGTACGCGCGCTTGCTGGCCCAAGCGGTCGAGGAGCTCCGGACCGGCCGACCGGCTCGCGCCACGCATGACATCCTGCTCGACTTGCCGATGGAAATCGCCATCCCCCAGGACTTCGTGACCAACGAACCGAAGCGCTTGCGTCTGTACCAGCACCTAGCCGGCCTGGAGACCGTTGAAGACCTCCGCGACTTCCGGAACCAGGAGTTCAAAGAGCGGACCCTGCCCGAGCCGCTGGCCAACCTGCTGGAAGCGCTGGAGTTAAAGATCCTGGCCCAGCGCACGTCGATTACCGCCATCCAAGAGTCGAAGTACACCGTCGACGGCATCCGCAAGGAAAAAATCATCATCAAGTTCAGCCGGATGATCACGCCCGAGCAGATCGGCCGGCTACTCGAACGCAATCAAGCCTGGGACTTCACCACCGAGTTCATTAAGATAGATCGCGAGGCGCTGGGGAAGCGCTGGCTCCATGAATTGAAAGAGGTGGTTAAGATTTTTCTTGAGCCCGACCCGGTGGTGACTGCGCCCGTGGCGGTGACCATCAACCAGACCGGTACATCAACGGATAAAAAATAGGTCCCGCTCCATGGCTGGATGGCGGTCTATTTTTTCCCCATCTTGACAACAGCCCACCGCGATAGATCATCTGAAAGTGTGACCGAAGCTGGGTGATGAACGACAAGGGAAACGGTGCTAGAAGCGCTGCCCCCTTCCACCCCCACCCACCCCCCCCACCGAACCGCAACCGCCTGGTGCGGGGCCGCCACCCCCGTAGGGGTCGGTCTTGCCAAAAAAACCAAGTTCGGCTATGCTCAAAATGTGGTTTGGCTAAGGAACTTCCTCGGCCGGATTTGCGTAAAGAAAAAGGCCGCCCGATTCATTCCGAGCGGCGATTGAGAGGCTCGTTCATATCAAGCGCTGGTGCGATTCCGGCCACCAGTGCGGCGATATCCTGGCGGTAGTCGAAGACTTCCTGGCTTGAATCGTAGAAGAGCTGACAAGCTGGACAGTGCTCCGGCGAATGATCGTGAGCCAGTGTGAAGAGTTGCCAGCACTCCATTGCTCGCTTCGTGGCTAACCTGAGCAGATCGGGACGCGGCTCGAAGTTCATGCCCCCCGGGCGGCACCAGCCGGTCTGACAGTGCTGGTAGGAACGATAGAGCGACAAGTCGAAGGGATCGAAGTCTTCGACCACGAAGATGTAGCAATAGATGTCGATGGTGACGCCCAGAAACTGTTGGCCATCCCACTCGACCGCGCAAACATCCGTTCGCATCTGGCCTCCCTAAGAAAGAGCTTCGATTCAACAACCAATTCGTGACCAAACTCTACTCGCTTTATTTCCGATGTCAAGTAACAATCAATCCGCCACCATCGCCGCCGTCCATCGCCTGCCGTCCGCCACCTTCGGGGTGATGACGAAGTTAGTCGTCAATAATATGTTCGCTAGCCCGCTAAACACTTGGACGACGCCAGACCTCGTCAACATCGGCATCGAAGAGTCACGCGCTAGATCACTACTCAACGACATCCAACATTTACTTACAACTTACAACCTACAACCAACTCACAACTTTAATCTTAACAACATCACCCTCATCACCCTCGGCGATCCGCGGTATCCATACCTCCTAAGTCAAATCCCGAGTCCCCCGCCGGTGTTGTATGTGCGCGGTGACATCGAGGCCTTGTGTCGTCCGGCGTTGGCCGTGGTCGGAACGCGCCGACCGACGTCGTACGGATTGGCGGTCACTCAGACGCTCCTCGAGCCGGTCGTTCAGGCCGGCATCACCATCGTTTCCGGTCTGGCGCTCGGGATCGACGGACAGGCGCACCGCGTCGCGGTCCTCCAGTCGGCGCCGACTGTCGCCGTTCTGGGATGCGGCATCGATCTGGTCTACCCGTGGGAGCATCGGCAATTAGCTGATGATATTCTGGCCGGCGGCGGCGCCATCATCAGCGAGTTTCCGCTCGGCGCGGAGCCGGAACGTCACCATTTCCCCCAACGCAACCGCCTCATTTCCGGATTGGCAAAAGCGGTTCTACTCGTTGAAGCCGGCGAAAAATCCGGCGCTTTGATTACCGCCAAGTTCGCCGTTGACCAGAATCGGGATGTGTTGATCGTGCCTGGGCCGATCACTTCGCCGCAGTCTATCGGACCGCTCAATTGGTTGAAACTCGGCGCTACGCCGATCACATCGTCAAGCGATATTTTACGCGTATTTAACGTCACGACCGAGACGCCCCAACCGGCGGCTCAGCACTATGTTCCGCGTTCAGAAGTCGAACGTACTATCATCGCTGTTTTGGCGTCCCGACCCCTCCACGTTGACGAACTTACGGAAAAGAGTAGACTGGACAGCAGTGTTGTATCGGCAACCGTATCGTTGCTCGAAATCAACGGCGCCGTCCACCACCTCGGTGGCCTGGTCTACTCTCTCTAAGTATTCTAACGAATGGGTAGTGCCCTCGTCCCGTTAGAGCGAACCTGGATGGCTCTATAGATTATATGAAAGATGATCGCAAATCAAAGGGCGCTCTAACGGGACTCGTCATCGTCGAGTCACCGACGAAAGCGAAAAAAATCAAAGAATTCCTCGGTCGTGATTACGACGTCCAATCGTCGTATGGTCACGTCCGGGATTTACCGCGCAGTTCGATGGGCATCGATATTGAACATGGCTTTGCCCCGCTCTACGAAGTCCCGGCCGATAGCAAGTCGGTAGTGGCTGATTTACGCAAACGCGTCAAAACCGCCGCCACGGTGTACTTCGCCACCGATGAAGACCGCGAGGGTGAGGCGATTTCCTGGCACTTGGCTGAGCTGTTGCAGGTCCCGCCCGGCCGTTTGAAACGCATTGCCTTTCACGAGATCACCAAACACGCCGTTCTCGAGGCCTTGGAGCACCCGCGGGCCATCGACGCTAACCTCGTCCACGCCCAAGAAACGCGGCGGCTGATCGACCGGCTGTACGGTTATGAAGTGTCGCCGATCCTGTGGCGGAAAATAAAACCGGGTTTGTCGGCCGGTCGCGTGCAAAGCGTTGCCACGCGTCTGCTGGTTGAACGCGAACGCTTGCGAATGACCTTCGTTGCCAGTGAGTTTTGGGGTGCGCTGGCGACATTTGCCACGAAAAAAAATGAGCCGTTCCAAGCCGAACTCGTCTCGCTCGCCAGCCAACCCGTTGTCAGCGGCAAGGATTTCGAGGCCCATACCGGTCAGATAAAAAATAACCGCGGCGTGTGGATTCAGCAGGCTGACGCGGAGGCGTTAGTAACACGATTGACCGCCGCCGCGCCCAGCGTCGCCAAGATCGAAGAGAAGCCGTTCACTGAACGTCCCGGTCCGCCGTTTACCACCAGCACCCTCCAACAGGAAGCGAACCGCAAGTTGCGGTATTCGGCGCGGCGCACGATGCAACTGGCCCAAGCGCTGTACGAGAACGGGTACATCACCTACATGCGCACCGACTCGACCTTACTTTCGAGCCAGGCGATCGACGCGGCGCGGTCGTGGATCGCGGCGCAGTACGGACCGGAGTATCTGCCGTCCGCGCCGCGCCAGTACCAAACAAAAGTCAAAAACGTGCAGGAAGCCCACGAAGCGATTCGCCCCGCCGGCGAACAATTCCAGCCGCTCGAGCAGGTCAAGGCCGGCGTCGCCGACGACGAATACAAACTCTACGAACTGATCTGGAAACGCACGGTCGCCTCGCAAATGGCTGATAGCGCCGGTCAACGCCTGACCGTCACCGTTGCCCTTGATGACGCGATCTTCGCCGCCAAAGGAAAAACTTATGTCTTCCAAGGATTCCGCCGCGCCTACGTCGAAGGGGCCGACGATCCGGCCGCCGAGCTGGCTGATCAGGAAGTCGTCCTGCCGGCGATGGCCGCCGGCGACAACCTGCAACTCGCCGAACTTAAATCTGTCCAGCACATCACCCAACCGCCCGCCCGAATGACCGAAGCGACGCTGGTCAAAGAGCTGGAAAACCGCGGCATCGGCCGACCAAGCACCTACGCCTCGATCATTGACACGATTCTGCGCCGCGAATACGTCGTCAAACGCGGGACGGCGCTCGTTCCGACCTTCACCGCCTTCGCCGTGGTCAATCTGCTCGAAGAATACCTCGGGAGTCTAGTCGATTACGCCTTTACCGCCACCATGGAAGATCAACTCGACGCCATCGCCCGCGGCGAAGCGGACGATAAAGTATACTTGAAGCATTTCTACTTTGGCGACGGCCAGCCGGGGCTTAAACCGACGCTGGAGAAGGTCAAGGACACGATCGACCCGCGAGTAACGAGCGGCATCACGATCGGTCAGTCCGCCGGCCAACCGGTTGAGGTGCGGATCGGGCGCTATGGCCCATTTATCCGTTGGGATGAAAAAACGTCGCGGATTCCGAATGACATCCCGCCCGATGAATTGACGGTCGCCAAAGCTTTGGAACTGATCGAGCACTCGGCCGCTTCGGAAAAGGCTCTCGGTACGGATCCGGCCACCGGAAAAAGCGTCTATGTCAAAGTCGGACGTTTCGGCCCATACGTCCAACTGGGCGAACAACCGGAGCGTCCGAAAGACGAGAACGGTAAATCGCTCCGCGGGAAAAAAGGTAAAGCGGTTGGTGAAAAACCGAAGATGTCGTCGCTGTTGCCGAGTATGTCGCCTGCGACATTGACCCTGGAACAAGCGCTCCAGCTCTTATCACTCCCCCGCACCGTCGGTACCAATCCAACTAACGGCGAAGACATCGTCGCCGCGAATGGCCGTTTCGGACCGTATATCAAATGCGGCACCGAGACGCGCAGTATTTCTGACGGCCTGGAACCGACCACTATCACGCTCGAACAATGTCTTGAGTTGCTGGCCCAGGAAAAGAAGGGTCGTGCGCGGCGGCAAAGCAAAGCCCTACGTGAATTGGGTGAGAGTCCAACGACGAAAACTATGATCAAGGTGCTGGATGGACGTTACGGTCCCTACGTCAGCGACGGTAAAACGAACGCGACGATCAATAATGGCCTGACGCCGGAGGACGTGACGCTTGATCAGGCGGTTGAACTCCTCCGCGCTCGCGCCAATGCACCGAAGCGGCTAAAGGGCCGGCGGCGAAAAACGTCTTAGTAACTGCTCGATAACGCTAACAATTTAAGATATGCCGGTTTTGCGTTCCAGCGTACTAACCCGCTGGTCAAGCTCGTTCAATTCAAAACGATAGGCGACATTATCGAGACGCAAATTGATATTTTCCACGCCAGTTTCCAGACGCGTTAAGCGCCCGTTAATTGTACCAAGTTGCTCGTCAACTCGAACAAACTGGACTTCAACCTGATCGAACCCTTGTTTAATAAGTGTCGCTAGCTTGTCGTACGACATACGTTCCTTCATACTAATAAACCTTTCCGCCACCCGTGTCTGCCTTAAAGAAGGGTACGGCACCTCTATTTCAAAGTCAAGTTAGTAAATATACTATTGACATAATCACTATCACCCGCTTAACTGCCGGTAAGCACCTTTAAAAAATGCAACGTGATAGTTGTTTCTGTAGGGACAGTTAATCCTAGAGTCACCGTATTCGCCCCCGTCCAACAAGTCGCACTATTGTGCGCGAAGGAGAATGATATGCTAAGCCGAGAAGAATTACTCGAGGTAGCAAAGAGCGTAAAGCAATGGACCGAGGTAGATAGTCCCCGTGACCGCGAGTATGTGGCGTCGGTTCATGGCGTGAAATTAAGATTCTTGTCTAGCTATGGAGGAGGTGACGATAGATTAGACCATGCTTGTAGGTCGACCTACTTGTTCGCTTACATCGAGAATGAGAGTGTGGGTAGCGTCGTAGAAGAAGGGAGGGGGTCTCTCTACAATTTATTCTGTTCGATCGACGCGCCATCTGAAAAAGTGCAGCAACGTAAGCGTGAACAACTAATTTGGGCAGATCAACGGGCACATAAGCGAGTAGTCGACGAGGCGCGTCGCAAACTCTTCGGCAAATAGCCCGACGTGAAATGTTAGTTAATAAGGAAAACAAGAAGTGTATGGGTTGACCTTTGTTGGTTGACCCTTTTTTTATACTTAATACAAAGCAAAAAAAATTACTGAAAGTTTATCAAATTGCGTAGAATTAAAAACTCAAGTAGTATAGCATCATGACAAACGCTGACTTTTTGGTTCTCGCAAAAAAACATTTCACTGGCGATGATCTCCAACGCATCACCGACGCGCTGGAATTCGCCGACCTGGCCCACCAGGGACAGAAACGAAAGTCAGGCGAGCCGTACGTGACCCACGTCTTGGCGACCGCGGCCAAGTTGATTGAGCTCGGGATGGACGCTGACACTGTCGTGGCGGGTTTGTTGCACGACGTACCGGAAGACACCGCGTACACGCTGGCTGACATTGAGAAATTATTCGGACCGACGGTGGCGAAACTCGTCGCCGGCGTCACCAAACTCGGCCAGCTGAAGTACCGCGGGATAGAACGGTACGTCGAGAATTTGCGTAAGATGTTCGTGGCCATGTCGGAAGATGTGCGGGTGATGATCATCAAGTTCGCCGACCGCCTGCACAACCTAGCCACGCTCGACGCATTGCCGCCGGAGAAACGCCTGCGCATCGCTCGTGAATCAATGGAAATTTTCGCGCCCCTAGCGCACCGCCTCGGGATGGGAGAAATCAAGGGGCAAATTGAAGACCTGGCGTTCCCATATGTCTACCCGTCAGAATATGCTTGGGTTCGGCAACTCGTCGGTGAACGCTACGCCGCTCTTGATCGGGTCGTTGATGAAATGCAGCGGTCCGTCACGGCCGCACTGAATGAAGCGAAGGTCACGATTATCGGTATGCACGGTCGGCGAAAGCACTTGTATAGCTTGTATGAAAAGCTGATCCGGCCCGAGTACAATCGCGATCTGGAAAAAATTTACGACCTCGTCGCCCTGCGGATCGTGGTCGGCAACGTGGCCGATTGCTATACCGCGCTCGGCGTCGTTCACCAGCTCTGGCGCCCGCTCCCAAACCGTTTCAAGGACTACGTCGCCCAGCCGAAACCGAACGGTTATCAGTCGATTCACACCTGCGTATTCGGCCCGCATGGTCAACCGGTCGAAATTCAGATCCGCGATTTCGCCATGCATCAACTGGCCGAGTACGGCGTGGCGGCCCACTGGCACTACACTGAGCAGGGCAAGCCGTTGGCACCGGCCGCGGTACAGGAGAAGGTGGCTTGGGTGAAGCAGCTTTCCGAGTGGCGGCAAGAGGTCGGCAATGACGAAGCCTTCCTGGAGGCGTTAAAAATCGATGCCCTGCAAAAACACATCTTCTGTTTCACGCCGACCGGTGATGTGATCGACCTGCCCGAGCGCGCCACGCCGATCGACTTCGCCTACCATGTTCACTCCGACTTGGGCAATCAATGCGTCGGCGCGAAGGTCAACGATAAGTTGACCGCGCTCGATACCGAATTGCGTAGCGGCGACGTGGTGGAAATCCTGACTGATAAGAACCGCCAGACGCCGAATCGCGATTGGCTTGAAATCGCCAAAACCCAAACCGCCCGCGGTCACATTCGTAAGGCGCTACGGTAGGCCGGAGCGGACACCGCCGCTTGAACTCTAGGCGCTAAGCTTCTTTAGCGCCGCGTCGAGGTCTTGATTGCCGGGCAAGGCTTTTAAGCCTCGGTCCAGAACTGCTTTCGCCTCGTCGGTCTTCTTAGCGTCGCTCAACGCTTGACTGTAGGCCAGGTAGGTATTGGGGTCGCGGTCGTCGAGCTGTAACGCCTGTTCGAAGGACGCCTTGGCCTGATCATTTTTTTCCAGCTTAGCCAGGGCCGTGCCTTTGGCCGCCCAGAAGACGGCGACCGTCGGCGAAGTGGCGGTCAATGTTTCCAGGTCGTCAAGCGCGGCTTGGTACTGGCCGTCGAGCAGGTTCGCTTCGCCGCGGGCGAAACGCGCCTGGAGGTAATCGGGTTTTTTTTGCAAGGCCTGGTCGAAGGCTTGCGTGGCGCGCCGCTGGTAATCCGCCAGGCGGTCGGCCGTCGGGGTGACTGTCCGGTTAGCCGCGGCCCGGGCCCGAACAACCAGTAGCGTTTGCCCGTAGCCGACGTCGTGGATCGGATTGGTCGGTTCCAGCCGGCGCAACACGATGAAGTTATCGTTGGCTTGTTGTTCGGGGTTGGGGAGGTAGCTGGCGAGCGAGTTGAGGATGTTATTTTCCGCCTCGTAGACGGCCGGATTGTTCGGGTTCCGCGTGACGACCGAACGGATAGTGGTAGTGGCCGCGTTGAGATCTTGTTGAGCCGCGGCGACATTATTGGCCTGCAAGTCGTCTTGGATGCGGACGGCTTGAGCGTTGGCCAAAAGAATGCCGGCATCGACGTTATGACCGTCGAGACGAACGGCTGTTTGGAGGGTGCCGATGATTGAACTGACCGCGGCCCGCTGATTGATCTGCTGTTGAGCTCGGGCCAGGCTGACCTGGCTAGCGTAGAGACGGATCGCCGGGAACCAGATGACAATGGCCAGGATGACCGTGACTGCAAAACCGAGCGCCGGCCAGGGGGTTCGCACCGCCGCGGCGGTCTGATCAGCGGCCGCGATTTTCGCCCGCCCCAGTCCGAGCGCGAACCAAACCAGGGTCAGGAGCGTCAGTGACCAGGTGGCCAGGACGGCGCTGAGGGCCAGGATAGCGACGGCATACAGTCCGGTCAGGAGAGTGAAGCTGGAGCCGCGCCGGAGCCGGCGCCAGAACTCCGCGCCGGCCACGACGATCAAGCCGACCCACAGGCCGAAACCCGCCACGCCTTGGGTCGCCAGGAGTTGCGACCACTCCGCGCCGGCCCGGAGGTAGCGGTTGCTCCATCGCGGGTCGGCGTTGTAGGACAGCGGCCGATGTTGGACGAAGGCGTCGAACCAAGTATTCGGCCCGGTCCCGAGCACCGGGCGCTTGGTTACGGTCGCTAGGGCGGTGGCGGCCGAGGTGGACTGACGCAAGGTTATGGCTGTCGAGGCCGGGAGACTGGTATACGTGTTCAGCTTCAAAAACTGGCTGAGCAGTCCGGCGGCGGCCAGGACCACGGCCGCCATTACCAGGCGTGAAGACGGCGCGGACGTCCGGCCGGCCTGGCTGAGCACAACCAGGATCATACCCAGCGCGAAGACGGCCCAAGCAATCGGTTGCCCGAGGAACAGCAGGATTAGCCAGCCGAGGGTGATGACCGCTACCAGTCCGAGCCGAGCCCAGTTTTCCCGGGCCTTCGGCCACAAGAAAAGGCCCATGGCACCGAGCACGGCCGCCAGCAGGGCGACTTGGAGCGAGGAATTGTCCATCGTCGAGAACAACTTGTCCTGACCCAAGGCGCCGGGCAGGAGGGCCACGCCGGCGAATTGGAACAGCTGGAGAAACAGCGACAACCCGACGCCGCTAAGCAGTGCCGACCAGATTATCAGCCGCTCAGCGGACGTGCGGCACAGCCGAGCGCTGAGGAAATAGACGCTGATGAAACCGAGCGTCACCGGCAGAGTTTCCGCGTAGGCGCCCTGAATTCCGGCCACGCTCGTCCACCAGGTAACCGACGTCACCGTCCCGATTAGGGCGGCCAACCCGAGCATCAAAACCAGCCAATCCAAGGGATGCCACCGCCAAGCACCGGTCGGACGGCGAAGTTGCCCGACGAAGTAACAGCACCAAGCAACGGTGACCGTCGCCAGGAGAACGACCGTCTTATTAATTTCCCAGCGGTCCGGCGTCCACGATCCAACCGCCAGCGGGATCAGGAACGCTCCGGTCGCTAAGGCGGTTTTCGCCGCCAGGTCCCAGCCGGATGGCGCCGGGGCCGCGGCCGATAGAGGGTCGCGTCGAGTCGGCAGACGGGTGATCGATGTTATTCTCTGGACAGTCGATTTCTTTGGTGTTGGCATAGGCGGTGCGTTTAACGCAGTTGTTCAAATAAGTTACGAAATTCGTCGTCGGAATAAAAGTCGATGGCGATATGGCCGCGGCCGTCGCGTTTGCTGATGGTCACCTTGGTGCCGAATTTCACCCGTAACTCATCTTCGGCCGCTTGGGTCAGCGGATCAACGGTGCGGCGATTGTAACGACGGACGGTTGTTTGGCGTCCCAGCGCGCTGGCCGCCCGGACCGGCAATCGCTGGTCGACGATGTGGCGGAATAATCGCTGACGTTCATTCGGCGTGACGGCCGTCAGGAGGATCTTGGCATGACTGCCCGTCAGCCGCCCCTCGCGGAGAGCGCTGAGCATCTCGGCCGGCAGGCTGAGCAGGCGCAGGGCGTTGGCAATGGTGGCTCGTGATTTGCCGACTTTAGTAGCAATCTCCTCCTGGGTCAAGCCGAACTCGTCGGCCAGTTGTTGGTAGGCGTGGGCTTCTTCGACCGGGTTAAGGTCTTGGCGCTGGACGTTTTCCACGATTGCCAGCTCGAGCTGTTCGAGCTCATGGCTGTCGCGGACCATGGCCGGCACGCTCGGCAATCCAAGCCGCACCGCCGCCCGGAGGCGGCGCTCGCCGGCGATGAGCTGGAAACGACCGTCGTGTTTGGTCACCATCAGCGGCTGAAGGATGCCGTGCTGTTTGATCGACTGCACCAGGTCGTCAAGCGACTCGTCTGAAACATGGTGGCGCGGCTGGTGCGGATTCGGATCGATCAGGCCGGTCGGGATGTCGAATAGGCGCTGTTTCGAGGCGTGACGCGGTTCGTCAAGTAGCGGCGGTGTAAACGGCTTAATCGGCGGCGGCTTAATGCTCGCCACCGGGCGAGCCACCGGAGCCGGTTTCGAAATGGGTGATGGAGGCGCGGCGGGTTGTTTTTGCGGAATCAGCGAACCGAGACCGCGGCCAAGCGGGGCATTATTCACCCCGTTAGACGGTCCCATATACAAAGAATGAAACTGGATAAGCATGGGTATGTGAAGTAAGTCCGTCTAACGGGGTCATAGCTTTGTATGATGAATTTCGTCGGCCAGTTTCTTGTACGCTTTCGCGCCGGGAGATTTTGGGTCGTAGTGGAGAATGGTCTGGCCGTAGGACGGCGCCTCAGCTAAACGGACATTGCGCGGAATGACCGAGCGGAAGATTTGGGCGCTGGGAAAAAACTTGTACAGTTCCTCCAGCACCGCTTCCGACAACCGGAATCGCGGATCGTACATGGTCAGCACTACTCCCAGCATCCGCAAGCCGGGATGAAGATTGTCTTTTACCAAATCGATCGTGGTTATCAGCTGTCCCAAGCCCTCTAACGAATAGTACTCCGCTTGAACCGGCACCAGCACTTCATCAGCCGCCACCAGGCCGTTGATGGTCAACAATCCCAACGACGGCGGCGAATCAATCAGGATATAGTCGTAGCGGTCGGCATCTCCAGCCAGGTTTTCGCGGAGTAAGTATTCCCGCCTGGCCAGCGGTACGAGTTCAACCGACGCTCCGGCTAAGGACAAGGTCGCCGGAGCGAGGTGGTAGTTGGTAATCGGCGTCTGAATGATCACGTCGCGCAGGGTGGTCGGCGAAATGAGCACTTCGTAGATACCGTGAGTTAGCTGATGGTGTTCAACGCCTAAGCCGCTGGTGGCGTTGGCTTGCGGGTCAAGGTCGATCAGCAAGACGCGCTGCCCGGCCCGCGCCAGGTAGGCGCCGAGGTTGACGGCGGTCGTCGTTTTTCCGACGCCGCCTTTTTGGTTGACGATGGCAATCTTGCGGGCCATTGGTATTTTAGCCGCCTGATCATACCATTTATTCCGCGCCGCAGCAACGACAAGGTCGGACACTAATAACCTCGTGGCCATGATGTTGGGGGGCTCGCATCAGTGGTGCCGCCGGTCGGAGTCGAACCGACATGAGGTTTCCCTCACTGGATTTTGAGTCCAGCGTGTCTGCCATTCCACCACGGCGGCATTTGATCGAAGCGAACTATAGACTAACTCTCACTTGAGTTTCTGTAAAGATAGCGCTTTTTGGGGTTTTTTGCTATTATCCGACTATGTCGAAACAAAAAAAATTTGTCGACATTCGCCAAGACACTTTGATCCCCGGCACCCCGCGCCAGATTTTTGAATTGTGGCTGGATAGCACTAAACACGCCGCCCTGACCGGCGGTGAGGCGCACATTGTCCCGAAGGTGGGCGGCAAGTTTACGGTCTTTGACGGCTGGGCCACCGGCGCCACCGTCGAACTCGTGCCGGACCGGAAAATCGTCCAAACCTGGCGGGCTGATGACTGGCCGCCGGGACAGGAATCCACCGTCACCCTGACGCTCAGGCCGGCCAAAGGCGGCACCAACTTGTCGTTTCAGCAGACCGGTGTGCCGGCGGCAAAAGCTAAAGCCATCGCTCAGGGCTGGCGCGATTATTACTGGACCCCGCTGCGCGAACTGCTCATGGCGGCGTCAACGTCTCAAAAATAATATGACTAAACCCACTATTGCTCCCGCCGCCGGTCGTCTCGGCGTCTTGTTGCCCGGTATGGGCGCCGTGGCCACGACGTATATGGCTGGCATTCTGAACGCTCGAAAGCGCACCGTGCCGCTGTTCGGTTCGGTCGCCGAGCTGGCCCACATCCGCCTCGGTCCGCGTTCTAATCACCGGCAACCATTGATTCGCGAGCTGGTACCGCTGGCGAATATCCATGATCTCGTCTTCGGCGGCTGGGATGTTTTTCCGGACCACGCCTACGAGGCGGCGGTGAAAGCCGGCGTGCTCCGGCCGGAAGATTTAGAACCGGTTCGCGCCGAGCTGGAAGCTATTCATCCCTGGCCGGGCGCTTTCGACCGCGACTTCGTCAAGAAGCTCGACGGGACGCACGTCAAGCACGGCACGCGGCGCGAGCTGGCCGAACAGATTCTCGACGACATCCGCCGATTCCAACAGGAAAAACGTTGCGATCGGTTGGTGATGGTCTGGTGCGGCAGTACCGAAGTTTACCACGAACCGGAAGAAGTGCATAATTCGCTGGCCGCTTTCGAGGCCGGGCTGGACGGCGACGATCATCGCATCAGCCCGAGCATGCTGTACGCCTACGCCGCCCTCAAGCTCGGCATTCCCTACGCTAACGGCGCCCCGCATCTCAACTGTGAAATAACCGCCTTGCGCCAGCTGGCTGATCAGACCGGCGCGCCGCTGGCCGGCAAGGACTTCAAGACTGGTCAGACTCTGTTGAAAACTATCATCGCCCCCGGTTTGAAAGCGCGCATGATCGGCGTCCGCGGTTGGTTCTCGACTAACATTCTCGGCAACCGCGACGGCGAAGTCCTCGACGACCCCGGCTCGTTCCGCTCAAAAGAAGTTACCAAGGGCTCGGTCCTCGACACCATTTTCCAGTCCGACCTCTACCCGGAACTGTACGGCAATTTGTATCATAAAATCCGCATCAACTACTACCCGCCGCGCGGCGACGAAAAGGAGGCCTGGGATAACATCGACCTGGTCGGCTGGCTGGGCTATCCGATGCAGATCAAAATCAACTTTCTCTGCCGCGACTCGATCCTGGCCGCGCCGGTGGTCCACGACTTAGCGCTCTTCCTCGACCTCGCCAAGCGCGCCGGCTGGTCAGGGGTGCAAGAGTGGCTGGGGTTCTACCTCAAGTCGCCACTGACAATTGACCGTCTGCCGCCCGAGCACGACCTGTTCATCCAACAACTGAAATTCAAAAACACTCTCCGCCAACTGGCCGGCGAGGAACCGATTACGCATCTTGAGGATCGGTAGGAGTTTTTTTGGTAGCAGGGGGCGGATTTGAACCGCCGACCAAAGGCTTATGAGTCCTCTGCTCTACCGGGCTGAGCTACCCTGCCACATTGCGTTGCCAATCTACCGTTTTTTTTGAAGTTGGTCAATCCCGCACTACTTTGGTTTGATCGTAGGTGTCCCCAAAATCACGTTTATCCACTGTACGACCGCTGAATCAAATATCATTTGTTTAACCAAAGTGGTGCGGGGTCAAGACTATCTCGCACAATGTATTTCAACATTGCCCGACCTTTAGTAGTCTTGAAATATTTCTCTCGACGTCGGGCGTCGATCATAGATTGGTGACCTTCGCAATATAACAGCATGAGTGGTTGTCGGTGGTGGGTTGACCACGTTTCTCCTCGCTCGTGTTGGCTGATTCTTCGAGTAAGATTGTTTGTCGTGCCGATGTAGAATTGATGATCGTTCAGACTGAAGAGCACATAAACCCAAAAACTTGGCAGGTTCATAGAATACCTTTCTGCCAAGCCACAACGTTTGTCGCCCAGAACTAGTCGTCCCGCTTAGCGGGACTCCAGTTCTGGACAAGAACCACTCGCCGATATTCTCGCTGACTACTCTGTATATTATCATGGCAGCTATTGGCGCTGCCAAGAACCCGAGCAGCAGCGAGTGGTTCTTGGTTGCGGGTGGGGGAGTCGAACCCCCTGCCTGCGGATTATGAGCCCGCCGTGCAGCCGTTACACTTCCCCGCGATATGATGGAAGCGAAAAGCAGTATAGCGCATCGGTTCATTCTTGGCAAGTCCGAAACGTGCTACTATTGATTCATGACCGCGAGAAAAATACGGTTCGGCCATCTGCTTCGAGTGTTCGTCATCGGTGGGATTTTTGCACTGTTCCTCATCGATCGTTCGCCCGCTTCGGCCGCCACGACTTCCACCCTCGTCTCTAATACCACCCGCTCCGGCACCATCACCAAGAACGAAACCTGGTCGGGCACGATTTCCGTCACCGGCAGCATTACCGTGCCGAAGAAAGTGACGCTGACGATCAGGCCCGGCACGACCGTCAAGATCAAACCCAGCCGCGACTACAAAAAACCGTGTGGCCTTTCTTATCGGCGGTAGGTTGTTGAAGGCCTCGGTGTTGTCGTGGACTAAAGCAAGCGACCCTTACCAGTCGTTCGGGTCATCCTTGGCGTTCTGGCCAAAGCGTCTAATAGACGTAATCCAAGTACGGGCAGTGCCGACTGTCGTAGTACAACCCTGGCTCTGGACATGACTTCCCGCCACCCCCGCCAGATCCCGGGCCCGGCGGCCCGGCCACGAAGGTGAAGTGTTTCGGGCCCGCTCCCTGGCCGTTGTTGTTCGGGCCGCTGGGGGGGAAGACGAGGGCGTAAGCTGCGCCGTTCCCGACGGTGCAGATTGGTTTAGCGGCGGCCGAGGCGAAACCGGAATCATTCGTCCGGACGTAGCCGTAGTAATAAGGTCCCGGGGCCAGCGAATCCCAGAAGAAGTCGTTGTTTTGGGGGTTATCAGTGCTGTTCGTGACAAACTCGACATAGGCGCCGCTGATCGGTTGGCCAGTGGCATCATCCGTGACCGTGACGGAGATCACCGGGCGCTCGCAGGAGACAGCTAAATACTGAGATTTATCTAGTGTGAGGTTGATGGAATAAGCGGCTGTCGCCTCAGACTCCGACGGCTCGACCGCGGTGTCGATAACGGCGGCCTGCAGGTGGAGCGGGAGCAGCATGCCCAGGCCGAGGGCGATGACCGCACCGCGGCGAACAACGGAGACGAGGTGGTTCATAGGCTCATTCTTTAGGGATGAATACCTTTATCACTACTCCTGCTTGTCCCGCCAGTCAAGCTCCGAGAGCGTTCGTGTTCATATCCCCATTATACGTTCTACCGCGCTAGGCAATCACCCCGAACCGCCGTACAATGTTAACGTCCTCCCTAAATACCACAACCCCTAACTCCCCCACCTAAAAACCTAACACCTAATACCTATCCTCATGTTCCTCACCACCCACGCCGCGGCCGGCATCCTCATCAGCCGCTACGTTCATGACCCGGCCGCCGTTTTCGGACTGTCGTTCGCCTCGCACTTCGTACTGGACTTCATTCCGCACGGCGATGAACATCTTTTTCACGATGAGGAATGGCAGGTTCAAAAACGCTACCGTCGGCCGATTCTCATCAACCTCGTTGACTTGACCGGGCTGGTCATTTTAATTCTGTGGTCAATTAACCGTCCCGGCGAGACGGCCAGCAAGTTGATGGTCATCGGCATTATCGGCGCCATCCTGCCGGACTTCCTGAGTTTCCTCTTCCCGGTCATTCACCAGCGCTTCTCCTGGCTGTTCCTGATGCGTTGGTTGTACGCTATCACCAAGCCGACCGGCCTTCGTTATCTTATTCGCGGCCAGAATTGGATCCACCGCGTTCTCCATCACGACCTCATCCGCCGCGACATTCCCTTCTGGGCCGGATTGTCGATGCAGGTGGCGATGGTCGCGGCTTTCATGGTCTTCGGACGCTGACGATGTACTCGCCCCTCCACGCCGCGGCCGGGTTGCTGCTGGCGCAGGCCATGCCTGACCCGGTCACCGCTTTTGCCGCCGGCGCGGCTAGCCATTACCTGCTCGATGCTTTTCCTCATGGTGATACCGGCTTGGGCGAATGGTTGGCCGGCGGCCATTCGGCGCGGCGCATTGCCACCGTGGAGTCAGTCGACCTCGGCCTAGCCGCCATCGTCGTCTTGGCGCTCATCGCCGGCCACCCGAGCCAGGGCTGGATAAAACTCGTCGCCGGGGCCGGCGGCGGCATCACTCCCGACCTGTTCTGGGGCGGGAGGTTATTGCTTGATCGTGCCGGCTGGAGGATCCCGTTGCTCACATCGTTCCTCCATCGCCACGACCGCTGGCATAGCTGGGGCCATGCCAAACACTTCTACGACGTGCCGTTTGCCGTCGGACTGGTCATCCAGGCCGTGTTATTGTCGCTGGTTTTATTTTTACACGTTTAACAACAGCCGCGGCTCGACCCAGGTGAAAACACGGGTGGGTTGATCGCCGATGCCGCTGACCGTCAGGCGGAGTGTTCCTAGTTTTGGCCAATCAATATCGCCGGCCGCGCGAAAAACAGCGATCCCGACTTGCGAACTGGCCGCCGCCTGGGTATTAACGATCCGGCTGGGAGCAATAATCGGACGCCAGCTGTCGACGCTCATCGCCGGTCCGCCGTCCGCCGCCAGCGTCAAACTGCCCCGCATAGTATCGTCCGGCACGGCGCCGCCAACGCTGTCGACGGTGATGATAATCGCCAGGCCCCGGGCGTCAATGGAATTCACGGCGTTCCATATCTGCTCCTCGGTTGTCGAGCGACCGGTATCTTGTCCGAGCGTCTGAATGATCGACGGCGCGAGCAGGGTCGCCGTCATGACCGTCGCCCCCCGCCCCTCATCCTGCCGCCAGGCCGCCTGGTAGAGGGCCGCATACCGTTGGCGGATAGACGTCTGGTTGTCGGTCGAGGTGACGTTGAGCTTCGGTCGGCTGAACGCGACCGCGACCAGGCCGGCCGCGACCGCCAGTCCGATGATAATCGGCCCGCGCCGGTTACCGAACAAAGACATAAGTCGGCGTCCAGGGTTGGACGAACGTCACGCACCGTCCGCCGGCGCAGGTCAAGCTTGACGGCCAGTCCAGGCGCCATTCCGCCCGGCACATCACCATCGTCTCGCGGCAGACCGTCGCGGCGGCCGGGGGCACAACCGGGTTGGCCGCGCGAACGTATCGCAGGGTGGCCAGCGCGCCGATGAACACTAAGCTGACCGCGCTGAACGCAGTCCAGCTCCACCACCGCCGCGGTAAGGTCCAGCGGTGGTCAAGTAGCTTCTCCAGTCGGTCGCGATTCGGCGAAAACGCGCTCAGTTCCGGACGGAGGGCCACGTCGCTCAGTTTTAGAAAGGCCGATGACAGCGCGGCGGGGGCTCGGTAGTCATTGGTGGCTTGAGCGTCGGCCGCCAATTCCCGTAAACTGTAGGTCACCGTCATCCCGGCGGACATCCCGGGCAGCCAACGGCCGGTGGCGGTGATGCTGTCCATCAGCGCGGTGACCAGCGGATCAAAAGCTCGCTGGTGCGCTTGTTCATGAGCCAACACCGCACGGAGTTCACTGCCGCTCAGGCGCCGGAGCAAACCGCGGGAAACGTAGATTTTCGGCCGCCAGAAACCCAGCGTAACCGCCAGCGGTTCCGCCGACTCAACCACCGTGATCGGCGCCCCGAGGGAGTGGTTGAAGACCGTCTGGGCGCCGCCGGCCGTCAGGATTTTCTCTTGTCGACGGGCGCGGATGAGGTGGCGAGTAAAGACCCAGGCAAAGCGCCCGACCGCCAACCAAGCTCCGGCCATGACCAGCGCCGCCAGCCCGGTCATCCACCACGGCGTCTGCACCGCCAGGACCGCGCAACCGCAGTTGAGCTTGGCGGGGATCACGGCCCGGGCGATCACCGGCCACAGCCGGACGGCCGTCACTGACAACACCGCCAACAAGGCCGCGCCGGTGCCAAGCACCGCTATCCGCAACCATGCGTACTGGCGCGACTCGCGAGTCATCGCTTTCGCTCGGATCGGAGCCGGCGACGGAGTTCGGCCAGCTTGTCGTTCGGCACGCGGTCAAGCCGGTCGATAAACTGGGCCATCGCGACGGCCCCGTACCGCCGGATGATATCGTCGATCGCGACCCGACTGGCCTTAGCGCAGAACGTCTCGCGGCTGAGTCGCGGGCGGTACATAAACGCTCCGCTCGCGTTCAGCTGGCGTTTAAGGACCTGCCGGGCGACCAGCCGATTCATGACGGTCATGACCGTAGTGTAGGCTACCTGACGACCGCGAATTGCATCGACGACGTCCCGCACGGTGACCGTCGACAGCCGCCAGGCGACGTCCATAATCGCCTGTTCCAGCGCCCCAAATACATATTTTCGTTTGGCCATAGCTACCCCGTTAGAGGTTATGGAAATAAGGTGGAGACGTTACGATTTTTGCCACATATATTCGAAACGATATATGTAGGATAACCTCAGCTACTACAGACTGTAGCAGAAACCAGCCGCGACCGCCAGTACTCCTTCCTCGTCGGCCCTGTTTCAACACCAAGGTAAGCTCGATGAGAGAAAAGGAAGCGGTCGTGGCTCGATCACGAAGCTTCACATCATCAACAGCGTCCCGGCCAAGAACAGCACCAACAGCGAACCGACGATGGTCGGCTGGTGTTGATGGCGCCACTGAATGACGACGTTTAAGGTGGCCATGACGAACAACAGCAGTAGCATGACCGCCATCAAGGTCCGCGAGAAGAAGAGCAGCTTGACCGCGCTGACGAACGGGCCGCTGGTGGCCGCGACCACGCCGGTGGTAAACAGGTCGGGATCGGCCAACACTGTTTGAATTTGGTTGCCGGCGCCGTCAACCGCCTTGACGGTCATAGTTCCCGCCGCCGCGGCTGATCCCGCCAACTGGATTGTCCCGGCGTAGGTTTGTCCATACATTACCAGCGGCATCGCTTGGCCCCCGGCGTTCAGGATGACGGCGACCGGTTGACCGCTGACACTCACCATCACGTCGTATCCGCCGTCAATGAGATACGACGGCAGGACCAGCGATCGTTGGAGTTCAATCGCCGGCGGCTGGGTATCGACCATTACCGTTCGGGTCGGACTCAACCCACTGGTCAGGCCGCGCGCCGTGGCCGTCACTTGAATGACGGCCGGGCCGTCCGTCATCGGGTTCGACGGAACCAGCGCGTACACGCCATTGATGTCGGCGGCCGCGGTCGCCAGCCGCGCGCCGTTGACGAACAAGGTCACCGTCGAACTGGGTTCGGCTTGGCCGACGACTTCCGGTATCGCCGTGCGAATGACGGAATCCGGGTCCGGAGTGGTGATCGTCGGCGGGGCGGGAACGATGGCCGGCGCCGGAACATTGGGCGCCGCTTCGCCGAGCACTTTCAGCGGGACGCTTTTGGCGAGCAGGTCCTTGCTAGCGGCCGGGAGCGGCGTTTGCGCGGGCACAGTCACTTTTTTGGTGATCGGCGGCGGCACCGGCGCACCGAACATCTGGACGACGATCAACGACGTGGCGCCGTTAATCTGCGCGGTCGCGACGGCCACGCCGATATCCTTGTACTTGGCGCCCAGCAGGTTGCGGCGGTGGGACGGAGATTTAAGCCAGGCGTTGACGACGTCCTCGCTCGACACGAAATCAAGGGCTAGGTTTTCCCCGGCGTAGGTGTATGAATATCCGGCTTGCTTGAACCAGGCCCATGGCGTCAACCCGCTCGGACTGACGTGGGCGAAATACTGCCGGCGGGCCATGTCGGCGGCCTTGCTGGCGGCCGCCTTCGACAACAGCGGATTGGACTTGAGCGCCGTTATCTGGCGTTGCTGACGGGCCTGATTGGTGAGGGTAATGATCGCCTGAGGCGTGACGTCCGAGACGCGAGCCTGGCCGGCGTAGAGGCCGATCAGAATCACCGCTACGACTTTGACCGCGACGATGACGCCGGCGTAGGTATGGAGCCACGGCCGTCGCAAGGCGTGCGGCCGATAGTCGTTGCCCGCGTGCGGGATGAAGGCGTTCCTCAGGTGGTGGCGTAATCGCGGCATAAGTTAAAGTATAACAGCGGAGTGTATCACGAAAACACGGTTTTGTCAACCCAGCACCACTTTGGTTGGTTTATTGGAATCTCGAGAATCGTGTTTATCCACGATTACATAACCAGGATAATTACCTCTGTTTCAGCCAAAGTGGTGCTGGGTCAATGCCGAATCGGTGCAATCCGGCGGCTATGGTCCGGTGCGATCATCCGCCGCAACTGGCCGGCACTTCCCGCAGGATCGTCTGGAAACTCCTCCGTCCCCGGAAAACCTGGCCGATATACGTCGGGAGTGAACTGCGTTGACGATGCCAGTGTCCGGGCGAGACGGAGAAGAGAATGCTTGAAGAAAATATCTTCTGATCAATGTCGATCTTCTCTTTTTCGAAATCTCCGGACAGTATCAGCCGCCGATGCGATTTTACCACGGCCCACAATTGAGGCGTCAACGTGTCTTCAACATTCACAATTACCACCGCGCGCTGATTCCAATCTTTCAACGCGCGAAGTGACGTCAAAGGGTCAGTCCCGCGGCGCTTCAACAGCGTCACCAATTGCATCTCTTCCAACACGGCGGCCGCTTGACGGCTGACCCGGCTGAAGTGAGCCGCGGATGGCTTGAGCTGGAGTTCGCTTTGCAACGCGCGGATCGCCTCCCCGGCGGCGCAGATGAAGACCACCCGTTCCCCGCGGCGAATCAGTTCCGCGGTCAGGGCGACGGTAAAAAACGCCGCGCCTGATTTTGACGCGCCGTGGATGAGTAGTGGCCAATCGGAGTCGCTGAAGACCGCCGGCTGGTCTGTCTCGGCGTCAACGGGGATCCACATCCGGTCCTAGGTTTGATATACTAGTCATAACGTTTATCATTATATCATCTGCCAATGAAATACACCCTCCCCCAGCTTCCCTACGCCAACGACGCCCTGGAGCCGTTTATCGACGCCAAGACGATGGAGATTCACCACGCCAAGCATCACCAAGCCTACATCGACAAGCTCAACGCCGTGCTGGACAAGCACCCCGACCTGATCGATACGCCGCTGGAACAACTACTGTCGAAACTGGAAACACTATCTATCCCTGACGCTGACAAGAAGGCAATCCGCAACCACGGCGGCGGGCACCTTAACCATTCTCTCTTCTGGACGATCATGGGTCCGACCAAAGAGGTTGACCTGCAACTTACAACTGAAATCCAGGAAACATTCGGCTCGCTGGAGGATTTCAAAAAACAATTCACCGACCAGACCGCGGCCATCTTCGGTAGCGGCTGGATGTGGCTCGTCCGCAATAGTGACGGCAAACTGGAAATATATTCGACGCCCAACCAGGATTCACCGCTGATGAAGGGCGACGAACCCATCATCGGGCTGGACGTCTGGGAACACGCCTACTATCTCAAGTACCAAAACCGGCGACCGGAGTATATTCAGGCCTGGTGGTCGGTACTGAAACTTCTTCCATAAATAAGTGCGGCTGGCCCCGCACCGGATTCCGAGCGAAGTCGAGGGAGACTGGTGTGGGTGGAACGTCTTAAAACTACTGCCACAACCTAAGCCGAGGCGCTAGTGGTACAAAACGTTATGTTTTGTGTCGCCGCTCCGGCCTACCGTAGCTCGTACGCCGGGGCGTATCCGGTCGCTGTTATTTGCGGTCGAATACGGTACATCGATTGGGTAATATCTACCACCGCACACCCTGGGGCGGAAGATGAATTTTTCCGACTATTCAAGGTAATGTTGTTTTGGGTGTTGGCCTTGCAAACCGTACCGCTTCCATACGGACTAGTACCGCCAAGAACATATTCGAAGTCACCGTTGCATCCGTCTGTATAATAGCTAGTACAATCATTAACTGCTCCGCTCGTGCATCGACTAATCGGATCGTACCCGTTTGGACAATAGGTTGCCGTTGATGCGGTATAGACGAGTACGCAGTCGACAAACGGCGCGGGTGATGAAGCCTTATCGAAACAGTACTTGGCAGTCGCAAGTTTTTGATCGTTAGTCCCAGCGCCTGAAACATCGACGGAGTAGAGATACTGCCCAAGACATTCATCCGAGTTCGCCTTACACACTTGGACTTGCCAGATGCCCTTGCTCCGGTTACCCAAAACGATGGAATCGGTAACATTCACCTTCCCACTAAAATATCCCGCCCAGCCTGCCCCGGCTTGCTGGCCGTAGACAGCGGAGTTATCACCATTAGCATAAGCCGCAATGGCATCGCCGCTACTGCCGGTGCCGGCCAGATTATTGTTGACCACCAGCTTACCGGCCGGGGCAGTAACGCCGCCGATCCCGATATTGCCGCCGTTCTTAGCCAGGATGAGGTTGCGCCAGGCAACGGACTCTTCGACCGCGCCGATCTCGGCGTAGGCGGGAGAGGCCTCGGAATGAATCCCAAGGTTGAGCTTCAGATTCTGGTTGGTGTAACCCTGGATAACCAGTTGGGTGGCGCGGTTACTGCCGCCATTGCTGTCGGCACGAACGAACAGTGAGTTGCTGGTGCCGGGGCGAAGGACCAGGTCGCTACTGCCGGCAATATCCCGTCCGGCGTTGCCGATTTCCATGACGCTGTCTCCGGCCAGGCCCGGGACGATGGCAATCACCCCCTGGTAGACGCTGAGCTTGGCAAACGGTATGCCGCCGGGATTGGTGATCGGGCCGGCGGAGACTAAAGCAACCGAGCCGAGAAGGCCCAGCACAACTGACGCTGATATGGTTAGGTATTTTGACTGTCGTGATGTGTTCACTATGACTACATCGTACCCGAAAACCAGGAAATGTCAACCCCGTTAGAGGTGATGGTGGCTAGCAGAAAAAAACAGGCTTATCGAGTTCATCGGCTATACCGCGGTTAGCCCTATTTCGATTTCACCTCTAACGGGGTTGACTATTCCCGGAGCATCCCCAGTATAGCTTGTGTTCTCCTGACCTTGACTAAAAAAATCGGTTTATTTACAAAGACAGGTGCCGCTGGTGATGGTCGTGCCGCAAGCGACGACCGAGGTGCCGCTGACGCCGAATAGATTTAATGGCGCAGATTATCGATCTCGGACGATCACGAACACGAGCGCCCGTGCTACATACACAAACAGTAGCGGGAGCCGACCTGATTTGCGCAAGTGGTGGACACTGACGCTTTTATCCAAGCGCCGATACATATTTGTCCAGCGGACGCGCAAGCCCCATCACAGGAACCAGAAGAAACCTCGGCACCGGTCACTATTTCGTAGGCGCCTGCTGTATTGCCTTTGGTGGTTCGGCCGACGAACCTCGCGGCAAAATTATTACCGCCAGCTCCCGTGCCCTGCTGAACATAGAGCCCGTAAGTTGTTTGCCCCGTGGTCGCGTTCCCACCCTGTGCTTCAATGGCGGCCGGACCATTTGCCCATAAACCACTGCCCTCATTTGATCCATTGGCTGTGATCGCTGTACCCTTATTGAGAACATTATTGTTGTTATTTACCACCTCCAATGTCGCCCCAGACCTGCCAGCCCCGACCATTTTTGATGCGCCACTAAAATATCCGGCAAAACCTTGTGAGTTCTCCTGTTGAGCATAAATCGCCGATCCGGCGGCATTGTTATTATAAGTATCAACCGTATCTAAAACATTCCCGCCGTAACTAGCTGGACTAATGCCTCGCATCACTACAATTTCCGCCTGCGGCCAGACATTTGTCGGACCACCCAAACTGACTGGCATTCCGGAAATATTACCGGCTGTTAGCACTTGCTGTAATGTCGGCGTAGCGCCCCCCGGGGGCCAAGAAGAATTACACACGCCACTTAGACAGAGCGATCCGACCGTCAGTTCGCCGGGGATATTTACTTTACCATTGGTGGAATCAATGGTGAGCCGTTCAAAATTATCATTAAAAATTCTGAAGTATTTATCGTTACTGTCAATTCTCCAGTCAAGAGTTCCGCCCGTGCCTTTTTGGATGGTCATTTCTCCGCCCTCAATACTGGCTGGAACTGCCGCGGTTAGCGTCAGGTAATTAGCTGTCAGTTGAGCGGTGTTGTTAAGTATTATGCTGGTAGTCGATGTATTGCCGGTGTCAAGTACTTGTTGGAGGTTTTGAGAACCCGCCCCCCCGCCTGGCCAGACATTGCGGCAGTCCGCGCCAATACATAGACGGCCGCCTTTAACGTCCCCAACTGTTTCTATTTTACCCGGGATGTTTAGGCTAGTAACCAGACCGTCTTTATAGAACTTGGCGTAGTTAACTGCCCCGGTATCCAACGATCCCGGCCGCAGGTAGATATCCCCGGTACTGGCGACATCCCGTCCGGCATTACCAATCTCCATCACCGCCGAGCCGTCGGCGGGCACAACCGCGATCACCCCCTGGTACACGCCGAGCTTGGTAAACGGCTGGTTGCCGGAACCGCCGGTGATCGGGCCGGCCACTACCGGCTGGACGGCGAAAAATATGGCCGCGGCCGCTAAGGAAGCCAGCGCCGCATTTCGGAAAATTCCGGTTTTTCGCTTTGTCTTAGCCGTAGCCATACGCATACTGCAGTATACACGATTTCGGCCCGGGTGCTAACCAACGATAGTTGACGGTGTTTGGACTGTCATACCGCCGGGGCCGCGGACCCCGACCCGCCGGCCGGCCCTATAGTTCCGGTTCCTGGGATGAAGATTGATCCCGAAAGATGCCGAAATTTTCCAGCGCCCCGTATTTTTTCTCAAGTTGCCGCGCCGTCGGTTCCTCCGATCCAAGCAGGTCCGTCCGTAGCCAAATTTGATGCAACTCGACGTACCGGCTGGCGTCCTCGTTAGACCACCCCTGCGATTCTAACCAGCGGATCCGCTGGAACACGGATTCGGCTTCCTGTTGCTGACGCTGGCGGCGTTCTTCGGAGTCCTCGGGCATAGTGAGCAGTATAGCACTAGTGATGACCGATCGCTTGCTGGACCGCTTCCAGCGGCAGGGTAGCGCACCTCAGCCGCGCCGGATTGACTTCGACGCCGAGTATGGCCAGGATATCGTCGTTGGTCAGCTTGGCGATTTCTGATCGGTTCAAGTTTTTCAACTTCTCGCTCAACATCGAGGCCGACGCCATCGTAATGGTGCACCCGCGTCCAGTGAATTTTACATCGCTCACGTTGTCATCGGCGTCAAACACTAAATAAAAATCTAGCTCATCTCCGCATAGCGGGTTGGCCGCGTGGGCTTTAGCTTGAGCGTCAGGCAACTCCCCGAAATTACGAGGGTGTTTGTAGTGATCTAGTATATTTTGTTGGTACATTTCGAGACTCATGCGAACACCTCTTGAATTTTTTTAATCCCTCGCACCAACGCGTCAATATCTTCCTTGGTGTTGTAAAGGTAGCATGACGCCCGCGCCGTGGCTACCAATCCGAACTTTTGGTGGAGCGGCATGGCGCAGTGGTGCCCGGCCCGGACAGCGACCCCCTGCTCGTCCAGGATCGAGCCGATGTCGTGGGGGTGAACCCCGTCAATCGTGAAAGCGAAGATAGCGCCTCTTCCCTTCCCCTGCTCCCCTTCGGCAAGCTCAGGGTCGCCGCCCCCTTTCGAATTCGGAAGGGGGCTGTCCGTAGGACTGGGGGAAGGGGTTAGAACCCCAAGCACAGCAACGCCAGGAATCTTTCCAAGCTGCTCCAGCCCATACCGCGTCAATTCCTGCTCATGTTTCCATACATTCTCCATCCCCAAGTTCGATAAGTAATCCACCGCCGCCCCTAACCCAATCGTTCCGGCAATATTCGGCGTGCCCGCTTCAAATTTCCACGGCAACTCGTTCCATGTCGCTTTCTCTTTCGTCACTTCCAGAATCATGTCTCCGCCGCGCTGATACGGTTCCATCTGTTCTAACAGTTCCTGCTTGGCGTAGAGCACGCCGATGCCGGTCGGCCCGAGCATTTTATGTCCGGAGAAAACCAGAAAATCAGCGTCGAGATCTTGGACATCAACCGGCATGTGCGGCACGGATTGCGCGGCATCAACGAGGATCTTCGCGCCGACCGCGTGCGCTTTGCGCGCCAGCGTTTTGACATCGTTCACGGTGCCCAACACATTCGACATCTGCGTCACCGCTACCAGTTTTACGCCTTTAAGCAAATCATCAATGTTTGAGAGGTCGAGTTGGCCGTCATCAGTGATGGGGATCCAGCGTATTAAGCCGGCCCCCTCCTCAGTCGAGGAGGGGCGAGGGGGTGGTGTTGCCAAACCTTGGGCAACCGCAAACCACGGCACAATGTTCGCGTGGTGTTCCATTTCGGACAACAGAATTATATCCCCCGACTTCAGCGTTTTCCCAAAGCTGTCTGCCACCAAGTTGATTGCTTCGGTCGTCCCGCGGACAAACACAATTTCTTTGGTGGACTTGGCGTTGATGAATTTGCGGATTTTCTCGCGTGCTCCTTCGTACGCATCCGTGGCTTTCACCGATAATTCGTAGACGCCGCGGTGGACGTTCACACCATATCGTTCGTAATATTCCCGCTCGGCGTCAATGACCTGTTTTGGTTTCAATGACGTCGCGGCCGAATCTAAATACACCAATTTCGGATGGTGACCGAAAATGGGGAAGTCTTTTTTCAAGTCGGCAATGTCAAACATGATTAGATTTTCATCATCCGACGACAGTTTTTGTGTCCGCAGCGGCATCGCACATCTTCGCCAAAGGCCATTTCGTATCCATAATCACTCGTGATCTCCTCGCCTTTGCAAATGGTCCGAATCGCGCGATCACCCATCCAGCGTCGATCAATGTGCGTATTGGGAAGGCAGGAATGGTTGATGAATCTAGCCGGAGGAGCATAGAGAATGTACCGGCCACGAGTAAACGCTGAAACATAGGTCTGTTCTTTTCTGGACAGTTTCTTTACCTCCGCGAGAGTTAATATTTTCGCGCCGATCCAGTGTAAAACAATTTCACCCTTACGAAAACTACGGTTAGCAAACGCGCCCTGTCCATGAATCTTTGACTTCTTCACCACGACGTCGGCGTTCATACCAGAGAAAACTTATTTTTCATCACGTCAATAATTCTGGTTTGCCATATTATATCAAGTTTCGAAAGAATAGCGGTAACGAACCCCTGTACAATCATCGCCTCCGCCTGTGCCTCCGACAGCCCCCGCGACATCAAATAAAATTTCTGGGCTGGGTCAACGGGCTTGGCCGTGGCTCCGTGGCTGGCTTTGACTTCATTGGCTTCAATTTCCAGGCCAGGAATTGCCTTGGCTTTCGCGTCGGCGGATAATAGGAGAGAATCTTGCTGGAGGAAATCATTACTATTCTGCGCGTTTTTCAGGATTTTAATCATGCCGTTGAATTCCAGCGATGACTTTCCAGCCAGCACTGCCTTGAACTCGGTTCGTCCCCGAGTATTCGGCGCGGCATGGGTAGTGTCGAGTTTGAGATTGAGCACATCATCCCCACGGCCGAGAAACAATCCGATAATATCCACCTCCGCGCCCTCGCCCGCTAGAACAATTTCACGATGACGGCGTTCGGGTAATGACAACAAAACTGGCACGATGTACAAGAGCTTCTGACCGGCTTCAACCGTTATTCGCTTGATAGGTTCGGTCAGGATGTCGACGAACGAACTCAGCCTCGTCCTCTCCTCCGATGAGGAGGGGTGGATTGCCGCCTGGCGAGACGGGGTGGTCCAAAAAGCTGTGTTCATCCAACCGACCCTTCCATTTCCAACTGAATTAACTTATTTAACTCCACTGCATACTCAAGCGGTAATTCCTTCACGATGGGTTCTATGAATCCACTCACAATCAAACCCGTCGCCGTCGGCTCGTCCAATCCGCGCGACATCAAGTAGAACAACTGTTCCTCCCCGACTTTCGAAACCGTCGCCTCGTGACCGAGCGTCACTTCCTTAGCTCGAATCTTCATGGTCGGGTACGTATCAGATCGTGATTTGTCATCAAGAATTAGCGCATCGCACTTCACATTCGACTTTGACCCCTTCGCATTTGGCGCCATGTGCACTAGGCCGCGATATGAAGTTCGGCCACCGTCTTTGCAAATAGACTTTGAGGTAATGATCGACGATGTTTCCGGCGCGTTGTGAATCGCTTTGCCGCCAGCGTCTTGGTGTTGGCCCGCGCCGGCGAAAGCGATTGACAATACTTCACCATGTGCTTTCCGGCCGACGAGATACACACTCGGATATTTCATCGTCACCCGCGAACCTAAATTGCCGTCAATCCACTCCATCGTTGCCTCTTCTTCGACCCGCGCCCGCTTCGTCACGAGATTATACACGTCGCGCGACCAATTCTGAATCGTGGTGTAGCGCACGCGCGCGCCCTTAGCCACGAAGATTTCCACGACTGCCGCGTGCAGTGAGTCGCTGGCATACACCGGCGCGGTGCAACCTTCCACGTAATGTACGTACGAGCCTTCCTCGGCAATAATCAGCGTCCGCTCAAACTGGCCCATGTTCTTGGCGTTGATGCGGAAGTAGGCTTGGAGCGGCATCTCGACGCGGACGCCCTGCGGTACGTACACGAACGACCCGCCGGACCAGACCGCACTGTTGAGCGCCGCGAATTTGTTATCATTGGGCGGAATGAGCGCGCCGAAATGTTTTTTCACGATGTCCGGATAGTCACGAAGCGCCGTGTCCATGTCCGTAAAAATTACGCCCTGCTTACTTAATGAACTAATTAACGAATGATAAATAACCTCACTATCATACTGCGCCCCGACGCCAGCCAGCCACTTTTTTTCTGCTTCAGGAATTCCTAAACGATCAAAGGTAGCTTTCATTGATTCCGGTACATCATCCCACGTCCGTCCCTGCTCGACCACGGGTTTCATGTAATAATATATTTCGTCGAAGTCGATGTGCGACAGGTCGGCTCCCCACAACGGCATCTGTTTTTTCTTGAACACATTGTACGCCTGCAACCGCTTCTCGGTCATCCAGCCCGGCTCTTTCTTCCACAGCGAAATCGCTTTGACCACGTCTTCGTTCAATCCCCGCGGCGTCTGGCCGACTGACACGTTGGGCATGCTGAAGCCCCACCGGTAGGTGTCGAGGGATTTGGTTACTTGTTGGGCTTTAGTGGACATTGGTTGGTGTAGAAAACATCCTTATGATAGAATCTATATAGTTGGTCTGACTTGCAATTTGGCTGCCCCGCAATGGTCGTGGTCCATGCCCGAAGGTCAGATTCATCTAGACAGAGCTCGCCAAGTGGAGCCTCGCCAACAGGAGTTGGCGGCTCCACTTGATACCGGACGGGGCGGAACCCCGCATCCGTCCCGCCAGCGGGCGGGACCGGTGCGCGGGTGAGTCACTGGTGGGGTGGTGTCCAGAGACTTTGGGGTTCCACCTTCTGCATCCCGGGCGGCAAGCGCAAGCGAACCGCCCTTCTTTTTTTAGATAACGAATTCATATCCTGTCTTTTCAAGCTCCATTGCCAGTTCCGGCCCGCCCGTCTTCACGATTATCCCACCAATGAGCACCTGGACGACATCGGGTTTAATGTAATTGAGTAATCGTTGGTAGTGGGTAATGATCAACATACCGCGCTCGGGACTTCGTAGCGCGTTGACTCCGTCGGCCACGATTCTCAAGGCGTCGATATCCAACCCCGAATCCGTTTCGTCAAGAATGCACATCGACGGCTGTAATATCGCCATCTGCAGAATTTCCGCCCGCTTTTTTTCGCCCCCGGAAAATCCTTCGTTGACGCCGCGGGTGATAAAATCTTCGTTCATGCCCATGGTCTTCATCTTATCCTGCATCATCGCGAAAAACTCCGGCACGGCCATTGGTTTGGTCCGTCGAGCATTCAGCGCCGTCCGTAAAAAGTTTCCCATCGATACGCCGGCCACTTCCGGCGGGTACTGGAACGACAGGAACAGTCCAAGTTTTGAACGGTCGTCTGGACTCATCACCAGGACATCCTGCTCTTTGTATGTCACGCTACCGCTCGTCACTTCGTATTTCGGGTGACCCATGAGGGTGGCCGCCAAGGTCGATTTCCCCGATCCGTTCGGCCCCATGATGGCGTGGACCTGGCCGGCGGGGACGGTCAATGATAAACCTTTGAGAATCTCCTTATTCTCAACAGTGACGTTTAGATTTGTAATGACCAGCTGATTCATGCCGGTAATTCCTTAACCGCGTGTTTTTGTAAACTTCCGTCGTCAGCCAGCCAAACTTCTGCCTCAAACTTTTTGCCTTGGATCAATCGCGGCAACCAAACACGGTCGTCCGCCCAACATTGATCATACGGAATGGCCTCGACCGGCCACCACTGCGGTCGCATTTCCTCGGTCTCGCGGGGTTCACCTTGGTACTCCTCCGTGCGAAAAACATGGACCAACCATTCTTTTCCGCCGGGGTCGTGAAAATGGATCCGCCCCTGTGGCTCAGCCAGCGTCACGTCCACCTCAATCTCCTCCTTTACTTCGCGCTTCGCCGCCGCTCGCGCTGTTTCTCCTGCTTTAAGCTTCCCGCCCGCCCCGTTCCACTTCCCCTGACCAAACCCTCGCTTCTTCATGGCGAGTAGAACCTGAGTGCCTTTGAAAATATATACGAGCGTGCCTTCAGTCATGCTTATTGCCTAAATCCTTCACCTTAAATCTTCTCTCTTAAATCTTTCAACTTTTTCAGGCATCCCCCGCACAACCCGCCGGCTCGCAGGGTGGCCACAAACACGCGTTGTTGACCGAACATCCGCCGGTTGACGCTGGTCGGCAGGGTTTGGCTTTTTAGGCGCTGCGTTTTCCCGCACCGTTGACAGCTGAACTCCGCTTCGTGCCAGGCGTGGCCGATATAGCGACGCCCGCCATCGAGTCCTTCCACCGTGAAAATCTCGCCGCGGGCGACCAGGGTGTCAAGATTGCGGAATAGAGTCGCCTCAGCCAACTGCGGCAACCGGCGGCGAAGATCGGCCGAGGTCAGCGGCTCGGGAGCGAATTTCACCGCCCGGAGGATGGCTTGGCGTTGCGGACTGTGGCGGCGGCGCATGGACTTAAGTGAGAGTGACTCTCATTTAGCGTAACATAATGTTTCCGGGTTGTCGACCCGCAATTGCGCGCCTCGAGTTGCTTTACACCGCCACGACAAAAAATCCTGCCCACCGGCGGTGCGTCTCAAAATCGCCTTATTTTCCCGTAAACAGGTAGGCCACCGCGGCGACCGTACCGACGATCAAGCCGATGGCCAGGATCAGGTAGATGGCCACGGAGTGTTTAGTCTTCGTGCTCGTGGTAGTGTTGGTCGGGGCGGACATATCCCGTTAGAAACTACCTCTAATCGGCGTTGAATACATAGGGAAGAGATGTTGTGTCCCGCACTAGTTTCTAACGGGACATAGGCCGGCAGTGTAGCACACTCACCCGGCCCCACGGAAGCCATGGGTGCCCGGCCTTCGTCCCGACGCGTGAGAGCCGGTCGGGACTTCGGCGGAGGAGGCTAAAACCGTAGAGCCGGGTTCACCGACTGACAACGAGCGCGATTTTGGCGCCCTGGTCGACGTCGCCGCCGTTCCAGTCGTGCATGGCGTTCATAATCACTTCCGGATCGTACAGGTAGTCGGCGCCGCGGCGCGTGCCGGGGTCGTTAGTGATGAACCGGCCGTCCTTGGTGTACCCTTTCAAGACCAGCATATGATAGAGCGGGCCGGGCCGTTTGAAGTTCGGGTTTTTAAGCAACCGACCGGCGGCCGGCACGACGACTGGTTGCCCAGCGGCGATGGCTGATTTGAGTTCGGCCACGGTCGGGTTGGTGAGCAGTTGGACCGAAGTGCCGCCATACAATCCCTCAACCATCTGCGCGGTTTGGGCCGCCGTAGTGTCCTTGAAAAAACCGAAGGTGTCGAGTTCCCATTGTTTAATCTGCTGGAGGGCTGATTCGGCATCGGCGGCGTCAGCGATGCCGCGACCCTGGAAGAAGCGTCCGACCATCAGGACCGCCGCTTCCTCGCAAAATTCCTCGTGTTCCGCATCCCAGTTGGCGTTCGGCGCCTGACTGGTGAACGGCACGGCCAGGTTTTTCTCCCGCGGCATCTCCGTCACCGGGATCCGGACCGTAACATCGTGAGGACGGTTGACGTCCGGCGGAGCGACCTGGTTCAGCGGCGGGGCGGTGGTGTTGATGGACGCCGGTTCGGCGGTCGGAATTTTCGGCGGCCTTAGGTCAGACCACCAGGAGCGAAGTCGTGAACTCGACGCGCCCAGCCACAAGCCGGCCGAGACGGCGACGACCATGAACGCGAGGGTCGGGCGGGCCACGACCGCTCAGGCTTTTCCGTAGACCGGGATTTTCGCCCCGCTGGTGCCGCTGGCTACGTCTGACAACAGGTAACAGATCAGCTCGGCGATTTCGTCGGGCCGGACCCAGGTTGAGTAGTCGATATCGGGGAAGGCGTGCCGGTTGGCCGGCGTGTCGATGATGCTCGGCAGAACCGTGTTTGCGGTAATGTTGTGCGCCTTAACCTCGTTACTGACCGATTCCATCAGCCACATCACGCCGACTTTGGCCACGTTGTAAGCGGCGGAGTTCGGACTGGCTTGGATCGCCTGGCGCGATCCAACGCCGACGATCCGGCCGTAATTCGCTTTGACCATGGCCGGCAGGACGGCCCGGGTCATCAGGAACGCGGAGTGCAGGTTGAGCGTCAATTGCGCGTTCCAGTCCTCCCAGCTCATGTCGATCACGGAATCACGGGCGTAGCCGCCGACCAGATTGGCCAGGCCGTCAATGCGGTGGAACTGGTTGATCACATGGTCGGTCAGTTCGGCCACCGCTTTCGGGCTGGTGACGTCAACGTTAAACGGCGTCAAGTTCAGGCGTTGCTGATCGCTCAGTTTGGCCGACAAGACGTCGAGTTCTTCTTTCTTGGTGAATGTCACCACCGCTTGCGCGCCGCGCTCAAGCAGCTGGCGGACGACCGCCTGCCCGAGGGCGCCGGTGCCGCCGCTGACGATGATGACTCGTGAGGAAAAATCGTCGGTCATAGGTTACGTCAATTTCAGTCTACCATCAGTCCAGCGCCGCGCCAACTCGATCAGCCAGCGCGTTCCGGCGCCGGTCGCGCCCGGGGCCAGATGCTGACCTTCGATCGAGGACATGGTCGGCGCGATATCGAGGTGGATCCAGGGCGTCTTCTTGATGAATTGGTAGAGGAACATCGCGCCTTCGATCGCCCCGCCCCAGCGCTCCTTGCCGGAATTGGTCACGTCGCCAAACGTGCCCTTCACCATCGGCGCGTACTCCTCCCACAGCGGTAGCGGCCAGCCATAGTCGCCGCTGGCTTCGGCGATCTCTTGAGCTTGTGTTCGTAGTTTGTCGTCAGGCGAGAACATCGCCATCGCCTGCTGTCCGAGCGCGACCACGGCCGCGCCGGTCAGCGTGGCCACGTCGACAACCAGCACCGGTTCATAGTGTTTCTGCGCGTACGTCAACGCATCGGCCAGGATGACCCGTCCTTCGGCGTCGGTGTTGCCGACTTCGATCGTCGTGCCGGACATGGATCTCAGGACGTCACCGGGACGGAAACCCGAACCCGACGGCATGTTTTCCACCGCCGGGATAATGCCGATGACGTTGATCGGCAGTTTCAAGCGGCTGATGCCAACAAGCGCACCGAGCACCGCCGCTCCGCCGGCCATGTCCATGTGCATTTCTTGCATACCTGTCGACGGCTTGAGGTTGAGACCGCCGGAGTCGAAGGTTACGCCCTTACCAACAAGGACGAGTGGCTTGTGCTTCGCCGGTCCGCGGCGGTATTCCAGCACAATGAACCGCGGCAGTTCAGCACTCCCCTTCGCCACGCCCAGCAATGCACCCATGCCGAGCTTCTGCATTGCCGCTTCGTTGAGGACACGGCAGGTTAGCTTCTCTGCCTTGGCAATTTTCTGTGCTTCGGCCGCCATGATCCGCGGATTTAAATGGCTCCCCGGCGCGTTGGCCATCGCTCGGGCCATGTTCGTCGCCTCGCCGACCACAATGCCGCGCTTGATAGCGGTTTGCGCTTCGCGGCTGGCCGTGCCGATGATTGTCACGGATCGAACGTCGTGCCATCCGGATTTCGGCGCTTTCTTCAGCGCGTGGTAGTCGTAGTCGGCCAGCAGGAAGTTCTCGGCCATGTGGTTAGCGTTGTCCGGAATGAGGCGTAGCGGCATGATGGTCAATGAGCGCCACTTGTGCTCATGGGCTAGGCGAATCACCTTCCGGTCGAGCAGTCGGTCACGCCGGTCGTTCCATTCTGCCCGTTTTCCCAAACCGGCCACGACAATGGTGGTGAACCGGCCGCGGACCAGCCGCAGGACGTGCGTGCTCGGCCACTCCATCGTCACGTCCTTCCGTCCGACCCAGGTTGACACGAGCTTGCGTACGTCCGTCGGGAGCTTGATCCAGTACGGATGTTCCTGAGGCTTCTGCTTCTCGAAGAACGCTAAGACAAGCGCGTCTGCTTTCGAGAGTGTCGTCGGCGGTCGGATGGTGATTTTCATGGGCACAGTATAACGAAAAAGAGCCAGGGAAACAAGCTCACAAGGCGTGTTTTCTCTTTGTTCAACAACATACCCACGAGGAACAGGATGCTCTGTGCCCAATTTTTATTCAAGTTACGCCCCCGGAAACAGCTTGCCAAATCCGACAATCGTCAGGATACCGAGGACAAGCAGGCTGAACTGCAGCGCCATCCGCCCGACCCGCTTCTCGCGGTGGATTTCCGGGATCAGGTCGGCGGCGCTGATGTAGATGAAGTTACCGGCGGCGATGCCGATCAGCGGCAGTATCAGGCCTTGGATGTGCTGACTGACGAGGATGGTCACCCCCGCCCCGAAGGGACTGACCAGGGCGCCGAGGAAGTTCCAAAGCGCGACGTTCTTGCGGGACCAACCCGCGTGTAACATGATCGAGAAGTCACCGATCTCCTGCGGCAGTTCGTGGAAGAAGACGGCCAGGGCGGTCGTCGTCCCCAGGGCCGGACTGACGAGGTACGTCGCGGCAATGATCGTGCCATCAATGAAATTGTGAATGCCGTCGCCGATCAGGATCAGCGGCGCCAGGACGGACTGGTGCTCGGCGTGGTGTTCTTCGGCGTGGCTGTGGTGGTGCCAAAGGAGGAGCTTCTCGATCAGGAAGAAGAACAGGAACCCGCCGACCACCCAGGCGAAGGTCGAGGTGATCTTCTCCGGCGCGTCGTGGACCGCCTCGGTCAGCAAGTCGAAAAAGGCCGCTCCGAGCAGGGCCCCAGCGGCGAAACTCACAAAGAGGCCAGAAAACTTCCGGGTCGCCCGATCTTTCCACAGCAGGAAGAAACCGCCGGCCAGGCCGAGGATGCTGGACAGGACCGAGGCGAGGATGGCTTGGAGGGCAGGGGTCATGGCACTAGCAGTATAGCATTCGGCAGGTTTCTTCCGGGACCGATGGTGTAGTTGCCGTTCTGGTAGAGCGCCGTCGACCCGCCGCCGTCGAGGTTAAGGGCATAATCGAGACCCATCGCCTGGGCTACGGCCGCCTCATCGATCACGGTCGCGCGGCGGACAATGCCGAAGGTGACCGTCGTCCCCTTCCAGCCGAGGAAGCTACGGAACGATTTGACGGTCGCTTGTTTGGTATCAAGATGATTGCGGTTCAGGACGTTCATGCCGCCGATGACCATGATCGGGCTACTGCTGAGCGCCGCGCGAAGGACACCACTTCCGCCCGCGGCCAGCGAATCGGCGGCCAGGCGCGTCCGCAGTTCAGCCAGGCTATGAAACTGCAGGGTCGGCGCGTAGTAGAAGAGGCGGTTGGTGGTGTCGATGGCTACGATGGGTTGCACCGTGTACTTCATCCGCACCTGGTTGATCATCGTCCCGGAAAAGGAATTGAACACCGGGTAAAAGTAGTACCCCGTTTGGCCGACGCAACTCGCATACTCATAAGGGCAGAAGTAGGTGCCGTGCATGCCGGCCACCGCTTTTCGGCGGTCGATGTATGTTTTTAAAGGCAAGGTCAAACAACCGTTCTTACAGTCGGCGTTCAGGGACGTGTCGGTCATGATCTTCAGCGTCGTCGCGCTCAAATCAAGCGTCATGACGTCGACCGTAAACTTTCCGCGGCTGGTGGCGACGGACAGCTGGGTTCGTAACAGTCCGTTGGCTGGCTTGGGCGGCGCTGGCGGCGCGTCAAATCCAGCGGCGGCCGGAATCGCGGCCAGGTTGACGTTGGAGATGCCCAGGCTGAGCCGACGGAGAACGGCCAGGGATGGGGCGGTGAGTTCGTAACGCTGACGGTTGAGGGGCGAAACGTACCACTGGACAGCGTCGCCGCTCTGATGAATGATGCGCCCAGCTAACCGTTGCCGAAGCGCTAAATTCCCGACGTCCGGACTGCCAGCCACCGGAATGTTCGCCAAGTTCGCGGATGAGACGGCTAGGCTGAGCCGACGGAGAACAACGTCGGCGCTCGTTTGATCGCCGAGGTAGTAGCGCCGCTGATTGGACGGCGATACAAACCACAAGGCGCCCCGGGCCTCAGTCTGGAGGAGAAACCGGCCGGCTAGGCGTTGCGCCAACGATGAGGCGGCCCGGGCCGGCGGCACGGTCAACCAGTCCACCTTTGCGCCAGGCGCTCCGACGGACAAGCCGATGACGACGCCGAGCAAGAGGGTGAAGATGACAAATCGACGCATACCGGATGAGTATATCATACCGATTACTTTCGGCTCGTGATGGCACCCCCACCCCCGGCTCCGCTTCACTCCGCCACCCCTCCCTAATTAGGGAGGGGTTCGGGGGTGGGAGGGAACAGCGTTAACTCCGGTGATCACAACACCCGCCCGTATTTTTCGGGCGGGTGCGTCAAATACTGTTAGTATTGGTTAGACCGGGGTGGGCGAGGTGTCATCGGCCGGGCTTCGTTGACGGTTAGAGTCCGTCCTTCGAAATCCTTGCCGTTGAACAGCTCGATCGCCTTCTGCGCTTCTTCATCCGTCGACATTTCGACGAAACCGAAGCCTTTAGAGCGCCCGGACATCCGGTCGGTGATAACTGTCGCCGACACCACCGTGCCCGCTTGGGCAAACGCGTTCTGAAGCGCGTCCTGGGTGGTGCTGTACGGCAGACCGCCGATGTAGAGTTTATTGGCCATGGATAGAGAATTCATCTAGACTGACGCGCACCGACCTTATTCTCCACCATGTTCCGTTGTTGACGGTCGACGCATGAAGAAGTGCGCGGTAAAAAGGAGTATACCACATTTTTGGCCGTCAAGGAAAAGCGGCGGCGGCCGCTCCGGAGGAGGAATTGCCTCCTGGGTAGCGTCGACGTTTCGGTTTACCGTTTTAAAATCTCCCCCAAGCGCTTAATGGCTTCGCCGTAAGCCGCCCAATCCCCGTCACGTTGAGCCTGGAGCGCTTCCTCATAGACTTCGTTCGCCCGTTTTAACTCTTGAGCATCCGGGGAAGATCCGGACGGCGTGACGGCCGCCGGCTTAGTCGGATCAGCTGGCTTGGCTGAAGCACCGAACAGTTTCGACAGACCCAGTTCCAATGTAGCCTCCATGGCGATTCTGTTTTCGTAGGCCACGATCACCCGTTTCAACTCGGGGATTTTTCCGGCATCGGCTTTCAGGTAGAGCGGTCGGACATACAGCAGGGATTCCTCGATCGGAATGACTAGCAATGGTCCCTGTATGACCTGCGACCCGCCTTGATCCCAGAGCGAAATCTGTTGGCTGATGGCCGGATCCTGGTTGATGCGGCCGATCACCTGCTTCGGTCCGAACACCAACTTGTCTTTCGGAAAACGGTAGATGACTACCTGGCCGTAGTTCTGCCCATCACTGCGGGCGACCATCCAGGCGGACAGGTTGTCTTTGCCCCGTGGCGTGAACGGCAACATCAAGATGAATTCTTCCTGCTTCTCGCCCGGTAGCTTCATGATGATGTGCCGCGGCGACATGCCGGACGCGGAGTTGGCCGACGCTCCTTCGCCTTCCGACGGAATCGCCGGAATCTCCCACTGGTCCTCTTTGTTGTAGAACACCTGCGGATCGTCCATGTGGTAGATCGAGTACATCGCCGTCTGCAAGGAAAAAATGTCCTCCGGATAGCGCAGGTGCGCCGCCAAGCTCGGCGGAATTTCGGACAGCGGTCGGAAGACGTTGGGGAAAATCTTGGCGAAGGTGTTGATGACCGGATCCGCCGCGTCGGCCTGGTAGAGGGTGACGCGACCGTCATACGCGTCAACCACCACCTTGACGGAGTTCCGGACGTAGTTGACGCTCCGGCCGTTCAACAGCGACGGCTGGGCGTACGGGTAGCGGTTGCTGGTCGTATAGGCGTCGGCGATCCAGTACACCTTGCCGTCGGCGATGACGATGTACGGATCGCGGTCAAAGGTCAGGAACGGCGCGATTTTCGCCACCCGTTCCCGAATCTGGCGGTAGTAAAGAATGCGGCTGGCGCTGTTCACGTCATTGGACAGGAGCAGTTTCAGCGATTGCCAACGTAGCGCGAACAGCGCCCGCTTGAGGAAGGAGTCGATCTTGACGCCGCCTTGGCCGGCGTAGGTCGCATACACGTTTTCCTCGCCCTTGGGATAATCAAACTCACGCGATTTCGTGTTGGTGATGACGTAGTCGTTCGCCAACGCGCCGTAGTAAATCTCCGGACGCGTCACCTCCAGCTCCTTAACGTCGGACTTGGGGGGTATATCCTTGACGAACAAGACGGGCAGGCCTTCCGGCGTGACCTGATTGACCGGACCGGCCGCGACGCCGTACCCATGCGTGAAGGTCAGTCGTTCGTTGATCCAGTTCTTGTTCGGCAGACTGTCCGCCGCCAACTCGCGCGGCGATAACATGATTTGACGGATTTTCCCGTCCACCATGTAGCGGTCGTTATCGACTTCGGTGAACTCGTAGTAGGTGCGAATTTCCTGAATCTGCGAGAAGGTCGAGAGTAGCGGCTGGCGATCCCACAGGCGGACATTCTTAACCGTCAGATCGTTGGCCGCGATATCGGCCGCGGTGATCGGTTTGTCCCCCGAGATATCCCGCTCCTCGATTTTATCCAGGGCGTAGGCCTGACGCGTGGCGGCGATATTCCGCTTGATGTAGGGAGTTTCCTTGACCAGCTCGTTCGGGTCGACCATCAGTTTTTGGACCGCCAGCGGAATCAGTCCGGACGCGATACCGACGATTAGATACAGCCCGATGGCCGTCATCAACGGCAACGCCTTCCCCCGCACCGCCCAGATCGCCGCCGCGACCGCCGCCAGGGCGGCCGTCGCGACCGATGCCCACATCATCGGGATGCGAACCGTAACGTCCGTGAACCCGGCCCCAGCCACTAGACCGGCTTGGTTCGTAAGCAACCGAAAGAGCGACAGATACGCTCCGGCCGCGACCGTAGCCATGAACAACGCCAGCAAGATGCCGAGATGAGTTTTCACCCGCCCGGTCAGTTTCAACTGCTTGAGCGCCCGCAGTCCCGGTCTATTGGCGGAGCCAGATCCGGCCTGTCCCGTACCTTCTTGGTGCGGGGCTACGCCGGAAAAATTCAGACTGCCCCGCAAGACATAGACCAAGATACAACCGATCATAGTCAGCGCAATCAGCGTCTTGATCAAACTCAGTCCGGCTTGCCAGACGGGTAACGTGAATATATAGAAACCGATGTCCTGATTGAAGGCCGGATCGGCGGTACCGAAACTCGTCCGCGCCAGGAAGCTCAGCACCGCCTGCCAGTTGGCCGCCGCCACCAGTCCGAAGACAAGCGCGATCGCGACGCTGATGACCGCCATGAACTTTCTGACCACCCGCTGGTCAACGCTCGCCGGCTTGCCGAATAACGACGCCGGCAGGGTCAGCATCCACGGCGTAGTTGAGCGCATCGCCACCGAGAAATTGGCGAGCAACCAGGCTGTCACCACGACCGTGGTCCCCGCCACCAGCAGTATTTTTGCGACCAGGGAGGTGACGAAAATTTGCGTGTAGCCGACTTCGGAGAACCACCACCAGTCGGTCACGATGGAAGCCGCGTTCGAAAAAACTATCAGTATCACAAACGCGACAAGAATAAGCCTACGAATGGGGTATTTTTTTCTGGTTGTAGACACTACAGGGGGCATACTGCTGGCCACCGTTACATCCAGGCGGAATGTGAGCCGATGCGATGAGGGTGGCGTCCCGATGATACCAACAATCAGACCGGCAGGCAAGCTCGGGATGCTCAGGGGTTTAGATTCGAGTCCCGAGCCTTACCCGCCGGCCAAACGGGCTAACGCGAACCTATGTTTTTAACTTGAAGCTCCTGGCCACTTCGTAGAACTTATCTTTGTACCCGACCCACTTCTCAGTAGTGGTATTAAACGACACAACGTAGTACTTTCCGTCCGCCAAATAGACGGCCATCAAAACCGTGTACGCTACGTCCTGCTGGCTCAACTCCATGGCCGCGAACTTGGCCGGCAGTCCGTTGACAGTTTCATTGCTGGCGGCGAAGGTTTTAGCCGAGGGAATTGACGAGGTGATGCCGTTGACCGTCGTCTGGTAGACCTGGTCGAGCGTCTTGCCGTTCGCATTGTCGAACGATACCGCGATGTAGGATTTGAAATTGATCTTGGCGGCGGCGCTACCGGCGGCGTGTGATTCTTTCAAATTTTGGAACGAGGCCAACGTGCCGGGTATCTGGCCCTGGACCCACCCGGCTGGCTGGATGACGGAAAAATCATCGCTGACGTACAGGCTGTCGGCCGCAGTATCGGCGTTGACGTTAGCATTCACCGTAGCATTCGTCACGTTAGCGTCGTTGACCGTCTTCGTGTCAGTAGAATTTCGGGTGAACCAATAAATCCCGAATCCGGCGATGACCGCCATCACGACAACAACGACCGTCAGTATGGCGACGTTGGGTTTTTTCACTGCTGGCTGGTCCATGTGTTTTTCTTAATCTTGGTCTACCATTTGTGTGACTTGTAGGAGGGTGCGCCGTACGAAGGTGTCTTGTAACTCGGCAGCTTGTAGGTCGGCGCCGAATACTTTGGTACGGCGTACTTGTACGGATTCACGGTACCAATGTTGCCGGTGTATGGGTTATAATTACCCCTCGTTGAGTAGTTATCGAATTTCGTACTGTTTGGAATGGTCCGGTAGTAGCCTTGGACATAGGCTCCATTGCTTTTTGTGTATCCTTTGACATAAGAGGGTGCCGCCTGAGCAAAAAACGGGGTTGACAAGCCAAAAAGCACGACCGTTGTGAGAAGAGGAAAAAATAACTTTTTCATAGGCCACCAATCAGTTGTCCATGGTTTAGACTACTCTTGATTCGCTAAAAAAGCAAACGAGGCCCACCGCTCCGGAGGTCGCCCCGCACCACCCGTCGCTACGTCTACTACAACTGCACGCAAGCTCGCGCCATTGATTGCGGAGAACCGTACATCCGCGAAGAAGAACTAGTGGCGGAACTACTCAGAACGGTAGACAAGTTGCCGCTCAACCAGATCACCGCTCGGGAAAAATTACAACAGGAGATGGAGCGGTTCCGGCGGTTTACCGAGAGCGTCCTGGGCGACCAACTGGCGAAGACCAAGATCGGCCATATCGATCTACGGAGCTTTGCTAAATACATTCTCCAAGAGGGATCACGGGAAGAAAAGCGTGAACTGCTGTCCTGCCTGAAAACCAAACTGTTTCTCAAGGACCGCCACATTCTGACCGAGCTCCCGAAGGCCGAAAAAACCTTGCAATAATCACTAATTTACACTAAACTATGACTTAGTTCGACGCTTTTTCTAACGCATCTCTAGCTCGAACGTTCTTTCTCCACACTAATTGCCTAAACCGTTCTTCGGAACGGCATGGCATCACAATAACCCTGCAAGGTATAGAGCTCCTAGTCAGAGCATCCTTGCAGGGTCATGCGCCGAAAGGTGTATGGGTGGTCGTAAGGCCATCGCTGGCTAGGGGCTTTGTGTATATACGCACGATACACAAAAACCCTTCCATGATCACCTATCAGAAAGGGAATTCTCTATGGCTCTTATAAAATGTCCTGAATGCGGTACTGAAGTTTCAGACAAGGCGCTCCAGTGCCCGAAGTGCTCCTATCCGATCTCTACCGCACCATCTCAACAGACTCCGGAAGATATCCAGACCATCCAGCAAACAAGCAAGCGATTAAAGAAACAAATCATCATTGCCATTGTGCTTATTATTGGCGGCATTATTTTAATATCAACTGGCGCAAACGCAGATAAGGAAGCAACCAGGGCGCTACTGTTCACATTCGGCACACTAGCCGCCCTGCTCGGAGCCATCTGGTATATCATCGTCCGTATCAGGATTTGGTGGAATCACCGGTAATAAATATATCAACGGTAATTCACACGCGAACGTGAATCCCCAAGGAAAGGCGCAACAATGGCTTGAACCGGTACTGGACCAGGCGGCCAGAGTTTTGGTAAAGAACATCCTAAATGATCCAAAGCATCCGCGGTACATCACAGAGCGAGAAGCTGAATTGATCCATCGAGGCGTCGAGCAAGGAATCATCCAGATCGAGGGGAACATCTTCCGCCTGCCAACCACCAACAAAGGACGATATGACGCATTCACTCTGAACCGTGAGTACTTCGTGCAGTTTGCGACCCTCGTTGACCTTATCACCGAACACGGCTACCCAGCTTCTGATTGCCGGTTTGAATACCACTTGATGGATATCTGCGTCTTTAAAGGTGGCCAGCCCTACATTTACATTGAAACGAAGGTCGGCGACCAGTCTTCGAAGAAGCTGATCGAGGAAATGACCAATACCTACGCGAGCCAGCTGGTGTCGTTCTTGGACAAACCGGATCGTGGGATCGATGCTTTGCGCAAAGCCAAGTACATATTTCGTGATCGTCCAAAATACTTCGGGGTGATCAACCCCAGCATGAGATACTTCTACGAAGTGCATTATACCGAGACTGGTTTTTCCTTAGAAACCATTTCCGATCTTCCGAAAAACTAACGGGGCAATAACTGAGGAAGATATCGTCTTCGTCTGGGCATATTCTTTATTTATTCTCCACGTTGTTCACCGCATCTCGATAGGCGCAATAATCACAATCCTCTCCAGCTGGCGGGATGGCTTTGCTATTTAAACAGGCATGGGCGTCAATAATGGCTTGCTCGACCCACGAATCATCGCCTTCGTAGGGTATGACCTTAATATCGAATTCCAGTTTCCCATCGAATGCTTCGGCATCGCTATTACCATTGCAGTAAACGAAATATCCCGTATTAGAAACCTTGAACCCATTACGGCGAAATAGCCACTGGTAGACTTCCATCTGCCGCTTGTACCCGATCTGCCAATCGGCATCAAGATTGACCTCGTCCTTCTTTGAGGTAGCCTTATAGTCGACGATGATCAGCTCTCCATTCGGACGAACCCACAGGTCGTCTACTCCGCCAGTAATCTTGAAATTGGTATCGGCATGATGATATGTTACGCCCCGTCGTAACGAGTCCCGCCATTCATCGATTTTCTCATGTGCCAGCGGGATAGCATCGATCTTATACTTCTTTTGTAAAGGATGCTTTGTGCCCTTAGCGCGGTGGATATCAAATTCCCGCTTAAGAAGTTCATCAACGGCAGAATTGAGCGAAAACGGGTACCCTGGCGGTTGAGCTATCCCAAGTCGTCGATCTAAGTAGAAACATCGTGGACAGTTCAGGAAGAGGTCTATCTTTGAGCGACTGAGTCGAAACGGTTCGGTACTGGCCGGATCGTAGAGATTCTTGACTCTTTGTGGGGTGTAGTATTTGGACACGTTCGTTAGATTTGCATTATCGTTTCTGGTTCCATCGGTTATCTAAATTTCGCCTTCGAAGATGAGGATTTTGGGCATGTTATCGTTGCCACCACCGAATAAACTTTCCGATAAGCCAAACGAAGCCACCAAACACAGACAAACTAAAGCCCTCCGCATAACGCGCACTTTGAAAGCTTAGGTTTGTTTTGTCGGATCCCATAAAATACAATCCCGAGAAAGCAATTAATGCACCAATAATCATTACAATTTTCCCAAATTTGCTACTCGAAGTTGAAACAGAAGTCCGACCACGAAAGAATAAACTGATAATAAAAAATATCCCGCTAATAACTAGGCCTTGGAAAAAACTTTTATCAAAGAAATCCATACTATTCGCTTTCAAACTCCTCTCTCAAAATTCCCCGCTTCAACGCCGTAAAATCCGCCGCCTGCTTCGCCTGCAATTCCTGAAGTGCGCGGGATTTTTCGGAAAGCGCATCAAGCTTTTCAACAATCATTTTTTGTTCTACAAGGGAAGGAAGCGGAATATCCAATTTTGAATATTGTGAAATCCAATAACGTTTATGTGAAGAGTGATCTAGGTTAATAGTTTGCATCAAGTAAAACAAATACCTTGTATCTGCAACCTCCCTCTTGGCATGTAATATTTTCATTGCTGACGATTTTACCTTGAATGGAAAATCTACGTATTGGATTGCTGTAGTAAAGTCATCAAATATTATTACCGGCAGCTTTTCTTTTGGAAAGATATTTTCTGTTTCATTTGTGTTTCCTAAAATAAAAGTTTTGCCCGCGGTCAACACCGGCGTTTTAAACGAATCAATGTAATTTTTGGAACGGACTATGTATTTGCCTGGTTGTTCATAATCTAAGGCATCCTCCAGTTTTATTTTCTGCCACCCCTTCTCTTCTCCCTCCTCAAACACCCCATGCAATGCCGCGGGCAACAGTTGCGCGGCAAGTCTCGCCGACTCCGCACGAAGTCGGGATGTTTCGTCAATTTTTGCAAATTGCTGTTCTATTTTCGCGACGATCTTCTTTTGTTCGACGAGGGGTGGGACTTTGACTTCCAAATTTGAATATTCTGAAATCCAGTAACGTTTATGGGTTGCATGATTAACATGCAACGTCTGCAATAACAAATAGAAGTATTTAGGATCCGCAATGCCCTCTTTCGGGTGTAGAATCTTCATTGCCGAAGATTTTACCTTGAATTGAAAGGTGACAAATTTAGTCGCGGTGGTGAAATCATCAAAGATAATTACTGGCAGCCTCTCGGAGGGAAATATATTGTCCTTTTCGGCAGTATTCCCTAAAACAAAAGTTTTTCCAGCCGTTAGCACAGGAGTTTGATAATCCTTATTGTAGTGCTTAGTTTTTACGATATACTTTGTAGGCTGCTCGTAATCTAGCACTTCACCGAGTTTTTTTGTGGGGTAGGTCATTTATTCGTCGTCTTTTTGGTACTTGATACGATTTTCATTTTTTTTAATTAGGTGTAAACATGCCAACAAGGTCGCATAGTAAAAGTAAAACATCCAACTAAGCCAAACCGTCTTATCATAATTTGTTTTCTGTTGCTTATTGGCGTGACGAATTCCAAAGTTGTTAGCTATATTAAATAGATCGCTTTCATCCTTTGAGTTAAGAACTTTTTCAATTTTTGGTTTTAAGTGCTCAAAACAATCAGCAAGAGCACGGATCGCATCCTCTCGGTCACTTATTGTTGAGCCATATTTTCTAAATTTGTTTGCCGCATGTTCCATTTTTTCCCTTACCGTTACGTCGCCTGTGGGGACCGGCGATTCAGAAATATTTCGTAAGTGGGATGGTAACAAAGTCAATATTTCACCTTTTGTACTTAGCTCAAAACCGTCTCCATAGTCGTTAAGGAATTGGTTTATCTCTTGAGCAAATTCAATGGGGCCTAATCCCAAATCATCAAAACGTGTATAGTGCCAACCACAACTATTCCAATTATGGTAAGTGGCGCCTTGTTCAAGGGGTAATGAAATATGATCAAAAAAGAATTCGATAATATCGAACAAATCATCTTCGGAATATCCCTTATACTTCTCCGAAAACGGCCAAACATTTGCCCTCCGAAGCCTACGAAGTACATATCCTTCGATATTTGTTCCGACTTTCCCTGGAATATCCCCGTCTGTACAGTTAGTGCCAAGGAATTCCTGAAAGTACCCTCGCGTTGAAAAGTCTTGCCAAATACTAAAAACAATTTCTTTCAAAGAATCGAGAGAGATTTTTTGTGAGTGGTCTTTTCTTAAAGAATAGTATTTTCTTGCCACAATGGTGATGCTATGGATTGCAATACTTTTTGTAGAGCTTACGGGTAGTAACCACAGCACTCTCCACTTTGAGACTTTTTAGATAATCTTCGCTTGGAATCTTATAGTCTTTGTGCACAAACTTATTTGCCTCCACTCTTATTTGTTCGATATCATCGCATACCTGTTCAAGAAGTTCTTTGTCCTCGTGAAAGTCTGTAGATTTTGATCGTATATTTGACAGAAGTAATTCGAGTCCACGATAACGGCCTTTGTTTTTATCATACCAAATTTCATGATTACCTTGATTGTACGAGCCATTAACGATCTTCGGAAATACAATTTCGCAAATTCTAACCACCAACGCCTCTAACAATTTTCGACTAAGTATTATTACTGCGAGCAGCTGTCCATTTAAATAGGACTCATTAATCTCTTTGCGAATATAATCAAGAAACAAATCATTAAAATCATATGGAAGGTAGTCCGGCCCAACAAAATCTTCTTCAATTTCTAGAACTGATAATTTTTTACTTGCATTATCGAAATTAACACCCGTTGCCCGAAGAAGGTTAACTATTAATTGATGCCAGTTTTTAATGTACTCGCCATAATAGTTCCATCCATCGTTTCGGGTACCGATTATTTTTGAGTCAAAAACAATTTCTTGAAGTATTGGGAGGTATTTGTATGAAGGAACCGTTTGCATGAAGTTAGCAAAATCATAATTTGGTTCACTCATGAAGGAGTACAATGGAATACTATATGGCGATCCTCCTGCAGCTAGTTCTGAATACTTTCCACTGTTGTATTCTATCCCGAACTTCTTGAGAAAAATTTTAAAGTCTTCCGCACTATAGCAGTGTATGTATAATCGCTCAGCGTACACCCAGATCTCTTGGTTGAGTTTAAGACTCATAAAAGTTTCTCAATTTCGGTCAACATTACCGAAATATGACTCTCCGTATTTTGCATTTCTTTTAATAGCCCCTTAGGAGTTTTATGATCGGTCGCAATTCCAGCGACCGGATTCTTACAATCCAAATTGTAATTCCGCTTCTGAATTTCTTTGATCGACACTTTCCACGCATGCTCATTCGTTTTCCGATTCTTCCACCATACCTTCACTGGTTCAAACTCTTCGCTTCGGATCGGCCGTCCTTTCGTGTATTGCTTCATGCCTTCTGGCAACGGCAATTCGTAGTACCAAATCTCTTTGGTCGGCGTGCCTTTTTGGAAAAACAGCAGATTCGTATTGACGCCAGCATACGGATTAAAGACGCCTTGCGGGAGACGAACGATCGTTTGGAGATTACATTTTTCGAGAAGCTCCCGTTTAATTGCCGTTTTCACGCCCTCGCCAAAGAGCGTTCCGTCGGGCAGGACAATCCCCGCTCGGCCGGTTGGCTTCAGTAAATTCATGAACAGCACGAGGAAAAGGTCGGCGGTTTCTTTCGTCCGAAATTCGCGCGGGAAGTTCTGCTCGGTGCCATCCTTTACATATCCTCCAAACGGTGGATTTGCAAGGATAATATCAACACGGTCTTTTGGACCATACTCGCGCAATGGCTTCGAGAGGGCATCGCCACGATGAATCTGGTCAGGCGCTTCAACGCCGCGCAGAATAAGGTTTGTCACCGCGAGCGTAAACGGGAGTTGCTTTAATTCGTTCCCATGCAGCGATTGTTGCAGACGCTGCTCTTCCTTGCGCGTTTTGACCTGGGTACGAATATGTTCAAGAGCACTGACAAGGAATCCGCCAGTCCCACAGGCCGGATCGAGAACGATTTCACCGAGCTTCGGGTTAACCATCTCAACCACAAATTTTGTAAGCGCTCGTGGAGTATAGAATTCTCCGTAGTTTCCAGCGCTTTGCAGCTCCTTGAGGAGATGTTCGTAAATATCATTGAACTCGTGTCGGTCCCCTTGCTTATTAAAATCGACTTCGTTCAGTTTATTGACGACTTGCCGGATGAGCGTTCCGGACTTCATGTAATTATAAGAGTCAGCAAAAACCTCTTTGATCAGGAGACCACGCGTGTCGTCGGTTGCGACCTTTAGATCTTTTAATCCGGGAAAAAGTTGATTGGTAATAAAATTCAACAAGTCGTCACCAGTTATTCCTTCCGGATCTGCGGCCCAGTTTCGCCAGCGAAGTTTTTTTGGAATTGCTGAAACATACTTCGGATTAACGAGTTCAGCAAATGTTTCTTGATCATCAATAATTTTCAAGAACAACATCCAGACGAGTTGATTCAACCGCTGTGCGTCACCGTCGACGCCCTGGTCTTTCCACATAATGTCTTGTATCGCCTTGATAACGGCTTGAAGTGACATAGATTAGGCGTAGAGTGTTTCTTGAATTTTGTTGATGACGACGAAGTATTGCTCTCGACCACCGAAGATATCATTCACGATTTGCACCGGCGTGCCGAATGATGTAAACGGCGACACCTCAAGGTCTTTAATATCATCAATCGCCGTGATGCCTTGATCTTCATATTTCTCGAGTAAGGCATCAATCACCTCGCGGGCTTTCCCTTCGTACTTCGCAAAGTAATCGAGCTTCTTCACATTATTCGCCCGTTCTTTCCGGGTCAGCGGCGTTTTTCCGTACGCAACGTGACAAATGAGGTCAAACGGGTCCAGACCTTTGCCAACTTCAGCTGCGATGTCATCAAAGAACACACCCCGTTGTTCAAGTTCGGTGATGATCGCCTCTTTCTTGTCAGCTTTTGTCCAGGCAGTCAAAAACTCATCAAGCGATCGATATTCTTTGAGGATATTCTGTTTCGTGTAATCCTTCAGCGATTCCGTAATGAGCTTCCCATCTTCACCAATATACTGAACGCGTTCGTTAATCACCTGAACCGGAACGTCGCGCACTACGTACTTTTTGACTGGCTCACCGCCAATCGGGGGCCATGGACTAATAAGGGTACCTCCTGGTTCTTGCCCGGGTGTCCCTGTACCTCCGTTCTCCGGGGGTTCTACTGGCGGAACAATTGGATCTCCTCCTTTGGGCTCGTAAATAACAACTGGATCACCGTCAAAGTCAGGATCGGCAAACAGTTCCGTCACGCCCCGGAAGTCGAGAATCGTAAAGAATAGTTTTCCGTAATCTTCGCGCACACGGGTGCCGCGTCCGATGATCTGCTTGAATTCGGTCATGGATTGAATATTTGCATCCAGGACGATCAGCTTGCACGTCTGCGCATCGACGCCCGTGGTCATCAGTTTTGATGTCGTGGCAATCACCGGGTATGGACTTTCTGGATCGATAAAGTGGTCAAGTTCACCAGCCGATTCTGGGTTATCGCCCGTAATCCTGACGACGTAGCGATGATTTGCTCCAGCGAGTTCCGGGTTCGCGTTGACGAGCGCCTGTCGCATTCGTTCAGCGTGATCGATGTCGACGCAGAAGACAATAACTTTCTGCATCGGATCGGTGGCCTGCATGTATTCGGTAATCTTCTCGGCCACCAGTTTCGTCCGCTCATCAATCACCAATTCTCGATCAAAATCTTTTCGGTTGTAGATACGATCTGGAATCTCATTCCCATGAACATCCGTCTTTCCTTGTTCTGGGCGGTAGCCCTCAACATCGCGATCAAACGTCACACGTATGACTTTGTACGGCGCGAGAAATCCATCATCAATGCCCTGGCGGAGTGAATAGGTATAGATTGGTTCACCAAAATACGTTTGGGTCGAGATATCTTTCGTTTCTTTCGGCGTAGCTGTTAACCCAATCTGGGTCGCGCTTTGGTAGTAGTCTAAGACATCGTGCCACAAGGCATTTTCCCGTGCGCTGCCGCGATGGCACTCGTCGATAATGACGAGATCGAAGAAGTCAGGTGAAAACTGCTTGAACGTCTGTTTCTCTTCTTCAACTCCGGTCACGCTTTGATACAGCGCGAGATATATTTCGTAGGATTTATCTGCGTTGCGATTTTTGATCTTGTACATCTTATCGCCAAACGGCTTGAAGTCGTTCATGACCGCTTGGTCAGCTAAAATGTTCCTATCCACGAGAAAGAGGATGCGTTTGGCTGTTTTTGCTTTCCATAACCGCCAGATGATTTGAAATGCCGTATACGTTTTCCCCGTTCCGGTCGCCATAACCAACAGCAAGCGTTTTTGCCCTTTCGTAATTGCTTCGATGGTTCGATTAATGGCGACGCGTTGAAAATATCGCGGCTCTTTTCCGTTCAGCTCCTGGAAGTAGTCTTGTTCAACGATCGATCGGGCGTCTGAAGTAATTTGATGGTTGGCAAGATACTGCTGATAGAGGTCTTCCGGACTTGGAAATGCATCTAAAGCGATTTCTTCTTCGTGCACTTTTCCCTTCGGAAGACGAACGTGGGTTAAGAATCCGCTTCCGTTCGAACTGTAGACGAAAGGAATATCAAGCACATCTGCGTAGCCGAGGGCTTGCTGCATTCCATCACCCACGCCGTAACTCGCATCTTTCGCTTCAATGATTGCCAATGGGAGATTATTTTTGTAGTAAAGAATGTAGTCCGCGCGCTTTTTTTCACCTCGTGTCACGGTTTTACCACGAACAATGATCCGGCCAGCGGTGAACGAAACCTCTTCCCGAATTTGGGTCTGCAAATCCCATCCAGCTTTTACCAAAGCAGGGGTTATATATTTCGTACAAATATCGCGTTCGGACAATGATTCTTTAGCCACCATAGCAACAATTTACTCCTTTTTCGCTAAGAAATCAAGGAAAACAGATGTCGGAGTGAGCACGGTGACGTAAGCCACCGTGCTCAAAACCTTTCGGTTATCTCAACGACATTCGACGAGGCTAAGGAGGTTATTTGTCTCCCGCCCATCCGAGACGGTACGAACGAATGGGTTCAGGTTTCGTGAGACTGCCGTTTGGACATACACCTTATGCCCGAAGGCATCTGTCACATAGGCAATCCCATGCTGGTCTTTGATCCAATTGTATAATTGGATCCGCGACCACTTTCCCTGAATCCCGGTATCGTCTTCAACCCACCCGAGAAACGAGATCGCCTCATGAGGGTTGTCATGGTAACCGTTATCCTTATTGATGCAGGTAATCCGGATCATACGATTCGAGGGTTAGTGTTTCGTGTCATGGGACGAGCGCGGGTCGTTACCGGGCGAGACTGTATCGCTATCCCGAATCGACCCCTTCGGGCTGTGAATACGGACTTCACCGCCACCGCTATTTGCTGACATCTCTTTGGCGGCTTTCTCGGCTTCTTTCTGAGTGTCAAAGTACCCGCTGACGCGACCAGCGCCCTCGCGCTTTGCACCCCATTTATCGATCTCTTTGTTCTTCGTGACGTGATAGTTGGCCATAGTATTGTATGACGTAGCTAATGATAAGATCCATGACGTTTGATTCGGAAGGATTGTTTCCCAAGCATGGGCGGAACCAACCAGGCTAGATTGTTTGTGATAACGGGCAAATAGATAAGCAAGTAAGAGTGTGGTATAATCCGAGTACCAAAAAGTCTGCCATCCTAGCGATTTTTTTGGCCTGACAGGGGCGTTAACCCTGTTCGGATTTGAAGGAACATGGTCGTCTCGACCATGTTCCTTTGCTTCATAGTCGAGCGCCGTGACTTCTAGCAAATAGGGTAGCAGGGTGGCTTGAAAATGTCAAAGAGCAATGTACAGTTGACAGTACATTATTATCATGGTAGGATATCCACATGGACATATCCCCAACCATGATGCTTCATAGGGGTATCGGGAGGAAAATTCGTGAACGCCGGAAGGAGCGCAACCTACGTCAAGCCGAACTAGCTGTAGCAATACACTGTTCGCGTGCAACCTTGGTCAATGTTGAGAGTGGGCGACAACAGCCCACGTTGGATTTGCTTTACAAACTTTCATCTCAGTTGCATTGCTCATATATAGATTTACTACCCACTGAAGAAGAGATTGAAAAAATGAAGACCGAAGCGGGGTCTGCTATCATGACGCCCGAAAAGGAAAAAAGTATCATTTCTGATTTAAAGGCTAAAGCAAAGGAAAGGGAGGTGAATTGAAAATGACAACACCAGTAATAAATATTGAGCAGGAAACGAAAAAAGTCCGGGTAGCCTGTGGAGCTACCACAATACCCGTTGACGTTAGAAAGATCATTGGGTCATTAGGTCTCAAGTTAATGTCAACTGACCTGAATGATTCACTATCAGGAGCTTTCTTAAGGAAAGAAAAAATTGTGGTTGTAAACAAGAATCACTCATTACTCCGAAAAAGATTTACCATTGCCCACGAAATTGGACACTACAAATTACACGAAACTGAGAATGACAAAGAATTTATTGATGGGATATTTAAAAGAGAAAAAGGGGCAAACGCTAACACTCTAAAAGTTGAGATGGAAGCAAATCAATTTGCCGCCTCCCTCTTAATGCCAAGGGACGAAATTATTCAAGAGTTCCATAAGCAGGATCCAGTTACAGGCGATTACATTACTGATTTATCGGAGAAGTTCAAAGTGAGTCATGAATCTATGAACTACCGGTTAATCAATTTAGGGCTTACAGTTCCGCAATAGATTACGGATATTATAAAGATCAACAACCACCGACATCAGTCGGTGGTTGCTTAGATAAGCAAAATGCCACTCTACCCAGGAACAGGATTCGAACCGACAAAAACATTGGCGTTACGAACGTACTTATGCGTTTTTTACGCAAAAAGCCCCACCGCTCCGGGGACAGGATTCGAACCTGTGACCAATCGCTTAACAGGCGACCGCTCTACCGCTGAGCTACCCCGGAGCATTGGGGCCTTGTTCAATATTTATCGATGTAAATTTTCTGATCCGGAGTGGGAGACGACTGGCCAAGCAACTAGGCAAACCGGATAGGGGTCGGTCTCCCAGCAACTTCGCCAGTTGGCTCCCAGGGTCGGATTCGGACCGACAACCAATCGGTTAATCCCGCACCACAACGAACTGATCTATTGGACGGGCACTTGTGGCTCCGGGGGAGGGATTCTCCGCCTCCGTCCGCCCGACGGTACTGCGGCGGATCCGCCACAGCATATTTCGGATATGCGGAGGCGGAGAACCCACGACCAAGTGATTAACAGTCACCTGCTCTACCACTGCCTGCCCGCCGAAGCTACTGCGGAGGCGGGAGCTACCTGGGAATCAATAGCACTCAACTATCTAGAATGTTCAACGAACTGGCGCCGGACTCCTTGCCCCGGAATAAGCGGCGATAGTATACCGGTCTCCGGGTGAGACGTCAACGCTAGTAATCCCTCAACTTCTTCATGTGTTGATGCTGTTGGATTTTCTCCAGCGCTTTCGATTCGATCTGACGGATCCGTTCGCGCGTCACCCCGAACTCCTGGCCGACTTCTTCCAGCGTGTGCGCCACGCCGTCGTTTAAGCCAAAACGCATTTCCAGAATTTTCTGTTCGCGCGGACTGAGCGACTCAATGATTCGGCGCACGTCGTCCCGCAACAGCTGGAGAGCCGCGACTTTGTCCGGCGACACCGTCTTGACGTCCTCGATGAAGTCGCCGAGCGTCGAGTCCTCGTCGTCTTCGCCGACTGAGGTTTCCAGCGAGACGGTGTCCTGGGAAATTTTCATGACGTGGCGTATTTTGTCGATCGGCTCGCCCATTTCGGCGGCGATTTCTTCCGGCAGCGGCTCCCGGCCGAGGTCTTGAATCAACTGCCGCTGGATTTGCTGAAATTTATTGATCGTCTCGACCATGTGGACCGGGATGCGGATGGTCCGCGACTGGTCAGCCAGGGCGCGGGTGATGGCCTGGCGGATCCACCAGGTGGCGTAAGTCGAGAACTTGTAGCCCTTGCGATAGTCGAATTTTTCCACCGCCCGAAACAGGCCGATATTCCCTTCTTGAATTAAGTCCAGCAACGACAGCGAGCGGCCGGTGAACTTCTTGGCGATCGAGACCACCAAACGCAAGTTGGCTTCCACCAGGCGCTTCGAGGCTTCAACGTCGCCCGCTTCTTTCCGCTTGGCCAGCGACACCTCGTCTCCGGCCGTCAGCAACGGCACCTTGCCGATTTCCCGCAGGTACATTTGGATCGAATCATTGGAGATGTCGCCCAGGTCGAAATGGCGCTCGTCGAGCGGCAAATGCTTCTTGGAATGGCTGGACTCGAGGAAAGCCGGCTTGATCGGCTCGAGGATACCGCCAGCGCTTTCGACGATCTGGATGCTGTGTTTTTCGAACTCATCGAGGGCCGCTTCGTACTGGTCGATGTAGGCTTCCAGGTCGGGGAAGGCGTACAGCAGTTCCGTCTCCGTCAGGAACCCGCGCTGGCGGCCTTTGCGGACCAGCTCACGAACCGTATCCAGCGGAACGACGGGGACGGCGGCGCGTTTACCGCGCTTGTCCGCTTTCAATGTTTTAGCGCGCCGAACCGGCGGACGTCTCTTTATCGGCGCTCGCTTGACGCGCTTGGTGGTTTTCTTAGGCATCCCGTTAGAAGTAAAATAAATCAGGTTGACTAGCTATTCGCCAGTTGGTTTCATCCACCGTCCCATTATTGGTACACCCAAGTTCAATTACTTCTAACGGGAGCATGGAAAAAATTACGATTGAAATTAGTCAAATGGAGCCCCCCGCCTGCGTGCCGTAGCGACGGCACTCCGGCGCGCAGGCACGAGCAAGCCCGCGGCACCTCACTGACGCCCTGGTGGGGCGAACATCCCGCACCTCCGCCCGAAGCGGATGGTGCGCGGATGAAACTGACAAAGGAACGCTAGGCCAGCGACCGAAGTTGGTCGGTCACGGCCTGGACTCGGGCCAGCAAGTCGGTTAGTTGGCTGGCGTCGGCGCCGTCCAGTACCGGACGGTTCTGGGCGCCGCCTGATTGTTCCAGGCGGCGGATGTCGGCCTCGAGCCGACGGAGTTCGAGCGATAGAGCGCGCCGTTTCAGGGCCGCTACCATCGTTAAAATATCGTGTTCGACGCTCGGCGTAATGCCCGTCGGGTACTCATGGTCCCCGCGGAGGGTTAGAAGCGTAAACAGCTCCTGTTGTTCCGGGTCGAGTGACGATGCTTGATCCGCCAGGGCCTGGCGGGTAGAAAAGTGTTTTTCACTATACCAGATGACCAGGGTCTTGTACAGGGTTTGCAGGTCGGGGCCGACGAGCATGTCCGGATCGAACTGCCCGGACAGTTGGTCAAGAAGCTTCGGCTCACGCAGGAGGAGCGCGATCAATCGCTCCGACACCGCCCGAAATCGATCCGTCCGCCGGTCGGGGGATTCCGCCGATTCCTTGACTGCGCTCGATGTCGCGACCGGCGCCGCCTTCGGTTTCGCCGACATTGATTGGCGGAGGACCGCGACATCAACCCGCACCAGGTCGGCCAGGTGCTGGAGATAATGGGCCTGTTCGACCTGATCGCCGAGCTGGGCGATGATCGGCAGGAGGAATTTCACTGCGGCCTTCTTATCGTCGACTTTGTTCAGGTCGCGGCCGCTCGTCGCTTCCTGGACGTAATACTCCATCACCGGCTGAGCCGCAACAATCGCCTTCTGCCAGGCCGGCAAGTCATGGCGGATGAGCTCGTCCGGATCTTTCCCCTGGCTCAGCCGCACGATGCGAACGTCCATCTTGGCCAGTAAAGCTTGATCGACGCCGCGGAGCGCCGCCTGAGCCCCGGCCGCGTCCTGGTCGAATGCTAACACCAGGTTTTGTGTGAATCGTTTCAGGAGTTGCACCTGATCGGCGGTCAAGGCGGTGCCGGATGAGGCCACCGCGTTGTTCACGCCCGCTTGGTGCGACATCAGGCAGTCCATCTGTCCTTCCACCAGCACCGCCCGGCCGGCGCGCTTGATGTCCTGTTTCGCTTTGTCGAGCGCGTAGAGCACCCGACCTTTGTCGTAGACGATGGTTTGCGGCGAATTGATGTACTTGGCCGGGACCGGTCCTTGAGGATCGATCAGCACCTCGAGCACCCGGCCGCTGAAACCGACCACCGTTCCGTGGACATCGCTGATCGGGAACATGATCCGGTTGCGGAAGCGGTCGTAGAAGCCGGCGCCGCGGTCTTTACGGATCGTTAACCCGGCTTGGAAAATATCATCGTCGGCAAATCCTTTTTTCTTAAGCGCTTGGTAAGTAATGTCCCATCCGGACGGCGCGTAACCGACTCCGAAATCTTCAAGTGATGTTTCATTAACTTGCCGCTGGGCCAGATATTTTCGCGCCGGTTCAGCATCGGAAGTTTTTCGCAGTACCTCTTGGTAGTACCGACTGACCCACCGCAGGACGTCAAGAACTTTCGTTCGCTGGGTTTGCTCCTCTTTGTTGTACTCGCGGAGCTGGACACCGGCGCGTTTGGCTAAGAGCCGCAGGGCTTCCGGAAAATCCAAACCTTCCTGCTCTTGGACAAAGGTGAAGATATCGCCGCCCTTCCCGCAACCGAAACAGTGCCACGACCCCCGCTCCCGCGAGACCATGAACGACGGCGTCTTCTCGTTGTGGAACGGGCACTTGCCCTTCCAATTCGATCCGGCCGCTTTCAGCGGCACCGACTCGCTGATGAAGTCAACGAGGTCGAGGCGCTGTTTGATATCCTCTACTGGAGTTGGCATGCCACATTAGAAACTACCTAAATGAGAAGCTATTTGCATATGTATCGATTACCTTCGCCCCCATAGGTTTCTAACGGGGCATGGTTCATTACGCTAAGCTGTAAACAGTATATCAATTTCTTTCATTATCCGCCCGCCTTATCACACAGTATCACACCGCGGGTTTCGAAACCCGCGGTGTGGGTTATTTGTTTAGCTTATCAATCTCCCCCATTATTCGTCCGGTTTCGAGTAGCGCCACGATCATCTGCTGATAATGCTCAATGTCTTCGTTGGTCAGGGTACGGCCTTTGCGGTCTTTCAGCCACTTTTGCGCCGGTTGATACCCGCCGATATAGAAATTCCATGCTAATTCAGGAACTTGGCCGAAATACTGCTCGGTATTAATGAACACTTTGTTGTCTTTGTATGCTATTTTCTCGACCATATCCGATCCGGTCGCCGGATAGGTTGTAATGAATTTATTCACCTGCGGCGATTCGAGCAGGTGGAGCAACCGCAATTCGGTCCCTAGTGCTACTAGTTTTTTGAAAGTTATTGCATCTTTCGGATACGGTACTCTAGGAAAATCAATCTTTAGAAATTCTTTGTATTTATCGCGATAACTCGGTGAGTGTAAAACGGCGTAAATATAATCAAGGATATTTTCCGGCGTTACTTTACCGACCCTTTTTTCTATATCGCTAACAATTTCTTTTATTAGATTTGGTGTTTTTGTGCCATCTTCATAATAGAGGTACAACGGAAAAAAGCGAGAATTATCAAAAGGAGAAATGGCGTCTTTGTCTAGTATCTTGTTAGAAACAAAAACATTGTTCACGTTCCCTCTGCGCGAGTTTCTTACTGTAATCAATGAGAGATTTGCATTCAACATGCTTTTCATTAAAGGAGATCTCGGGTAGGCCATGAAACCCTTTGTTTTTCCGGAATAATAGGTAAAGCGTTGTTCAAATGGATGATAGGTAACCTGCACGATTTGGCCTTTCCCCCCTTGAACATCTTCCCTAGCTAGATTAACCGTCCAATCCCTTCCATCGTCAGCTATATCGTATTTGGATCGTAGTTCTTTTATTTCAAGGTTGGTAAAATCGTTCAAAACATTGGCAATCTCATTGTTAGTAAATTGATATACCAGACCATCTCGCTTAGTTTGTATTCCAGAGTTAAATTCATTAAAAACTTCGTCGATTTTCAATCCTTTTCGATATTCTTCTTCATCGTTAAAATCTTTCGGCACAAAGAAATAATTCGGCTCCGGACAATCGAGTTTTACCCATTTGAGATTTTTAATATCGCTTTCATTAAGCTTGGTGAATTTATCTTCCCGCTTACCGTAAATTTCCGCGTGATGAACCTGGCCAAGGCCGGTTTTCTCTTTCGCGGTGCGGACAAAGATGGATATCGCGACGCCCTGCTGGATGTCGAACACGTTCTCGTCTTGTCCCCCGTCCGGAGCTTGTTCTTTCTTTTTGGAGTTGCCGTGCAAGTCAAGAATGTAAACATCGTCAAATGTTTCCAACAGGTGCTTTCGCATCTGGCGGTGCGTAATGCCGTCGATATAGGAATTATTGGTGATCATGGCGACGACGCCGCTCTTGTTTTTCTCGATAAAATGTTCGGCGTAGCGAATAAACTTAATGTAATCGTCGTCCAGGTTGATTTTCCGCTCGCCTAGTCCGCGTTTATAGTCCTGGATCAAATTCTGTATCCACGCGCCCTTGTTCGACGAGCTGACGCTGTACGGCGGATTGCCGATAACCACCATGATCGGTGTGTCGTTCTTGATGACCGCCGCGCTTTTCGCTTCCTCGGCGATCGCGCCGCCGAAACCCAGGCTGAAGATTTCGCCCTGGGGTTTTGGATCCTCAAGCGAATTCGTGAGAAATACTTTCAGGCGGGTCTTGCCGTTTCGTGTTTCATTAAAGTGCTTGAACCCGGTATCCCGCAGCTTCATGCTGATCTTGAGGTGCGCAATCGTATATGGCACCATCATCAGCTCGAAGCCATGCAATCGTGGTAGTAGCTCATGGTGTACATATGACGGCCAGCCGCCGCCTTGCCCGTGTTCCTGATACGCCTGGTATATCTTGTCGATCGTGGCGCTGATGAACGTTCCGGTGCCCGCCGCAGGATCAAGGATTTGTACCTTATGCTTCCCGTCATCTAGCTTAGCTGTATCCGCCAAGCCCCGCGCCAAGCCGAAATCCCGGCGCAGAATCTCGTCAACAGAGCGGATGATGAAATTCACGACCGGCAGCGGCGTATAGTACGCGCCCATCCGTTTGCGTAAGACAGGATCGTATTCTTTTAGGAAGTCCTCGTAGAAATGAATGATCGGATCGGCGTCGTCCAGAAACTCCTCGACCAGTTTCTTGATATCGGCGTGCTGGAACACCTCGCAGAGCTCGTCCACAATGTAGCCGAGCCGCTTGTCGAAATTTACCCCGGCGATATGGTCGAAGAATTGTTTTAGGAACGGATTCGACGCGGGCACCAGCTGGTCGGCTTCCTGTCGCGAAAACGTGGCGGGAGTTTCATCGTTATACCGCGCCGTGAACAGTCCGTACACCAGGGTCTGGGCATACATGTCGGCAAACGCGTCAATGGTCAGGTCGTGGACCAGCATTTTCTTGATCGCTTCGTACAACTGCATAATTTCCGTGTTTTTTTCCGATTCATGCGACAGAAACTGCCGCGCGTTGTCGCGAATGCGCTGACCTTTGCCGCCCATGATCTTAGCCAGGTGTTTTCCCGATTTGATCGGTTCTTTGTGCGACTGCGCGAAATCCACCGAGGTTTTCGCCAGATGTTCGTACTCGGCCGGAACTGGCGTGATGGTGCGCTGTTTTAGGTCGTGCTTCGCGATTACGATCGGCTCTTCATACCGCAAGCCGTTGCGATAAAAACGGAATTCGACATAATCCGTCAGCACCAAATTGGCGTAGCCGTAATATCGCGCCATTTGTTCCGACTTTTCGATTTTATCTAGCGGCACGCCGATATCTTTAACCTCAATGTACAAAATCGGCACGTCGTGGCTGAGCACAACAAAATCAGGTTTATTGCCCTGTCGAGCTTTCGCGTCATGCAAAATATGGACATTTTTGACCGCGGCAAAAACCTCTTTTAGCAGAGTTTCGAAATCAGCGCGGTAGCCCATTTCGCTCGTTTCTTCGCGCGCGAACTTGGCGGCCACGGACTGCAGGTACTGTTCAAACACATTCGACATGGCTCAAGCCTACCACAACACTAAGAAAAAACGAACACCGGTCTCGGCCTAGAGAAAAGTGCTGCCCTCTCCTGCCCAGAGCGGAGGATGCGAGATTCCCCGTACCACTCCGCTACGCTCCGGGTGCGTGGCAGGCGAACTCCCGATACCTTGCCGTCTACTCCCCTTATTCGTCCGGCGCGGAGGGCGAGACCCCGCACTATGCGCTTCGCGCAAATGCGGAGCAAGGATTCGAACGAAGTTACTTCAGATTCGGGCCGGGCGGAGAGAGAGGGATTCGAACCCTCGAACCCTTGCGGGTTGCACGCTTTCCAAGCGTGTGCACTCGACCACTATGCGATCTCTCCGCCCGGCCCATATCTTTCTAACGCGTTTAACTAGAAAATCACATACGACATTTTTCTTTCGGCGGAATATTCACGTTCGGTTTCACCGGAAAAGTATATGCATTAGACCACGGCGCCTGTCCCGAATCCGAGTGTAACGAGGGCTTCGAGACGAACCCTCCGCTCCGCGCAAAACTCGAATGTACTTTCTACTAACTTGTATTGTAATATCCTTGTTCACGGCAGGTGTCACCCTCCGTGTCAACAGACAGTAGTCTACCATAGGCCAAATGTCAACGGAAAGAAAAAACTCCCGCCGTGGAACGTCAGACGTTCCGGGGAACGGGAGTACGGCATGATGGAGGACGATTCAGGTCGAGATGAACGGCGGGGTGGCGGCGGGAACGGTGTCCGCGGACGGCGCGGCGATCGGAGTCTGAAGGCTGATCGCTTCGATCTTGTCCGGCAGTTCGTCGACCGTCCAGCCATCAGCCAGGTTGGGCGGCGCATACTTCGCCAGGACCGAGCGCGCCGATCGGCGGCACTCGGCCAACTTGCGCTGGAGCACCGAGCTGTGCGGATGAAGCTGGGCCAGGTGGACAGCCCGCAGATAACACCGCAGGGGACCCGCTTGCTGGCCTTCGATGGCCGTCAAGCGAATGCTCAGCATGCGGCTGAAACCAGCCGACTGCAACAGGGACTGGGTGCGGCCGATCCGCTGTTCGAACTCGTCCGGACCGTTCTGGGTGTCCATGTTGACTACCCTCCGTGCAGGTCAACACCGATAAGAATGGGCGGTACGACGCCGACCACAAAGCCGACGCAATGGACGTACCCTACCCGAAGTACGTTGCGCTGTCAACCCAGCACCACCCAGCACCACTTTTGTCTAGTTTTAGCGTGCGTTAGGTATCTTGCTTTCTAAGTATAATGAGTTTTTCTGTGGCAAAAAGCAAGGAAAAGTGGTGCTGGGTTAACCCCGTTAGAGCCGTCGGTCAGCCGACCGGCTGAGTTGCCTTGCCCCTGCCAGGGGGCTGACTGCCCCGCCGGCGGCTCGCAGGTCAGTGACCGCGGCCGGCGGCGTGACGTCGACGCTCAAGAGGAACAACGCGTCGGATGAGTTTGCCGTGACGCTGGTCGCCACGGAACCGTCATTCACCTCGGGCGCCGCCGTCCCCAGGATTTTTTGATAGGGTTTTTCCAGCGTCACCGTCTGCGGCGCGGCTGACGGATTGACCAGCACCGCGCCGTGATCGAAGTCGCGCCGGTAGACGTTAGTCAGCCCCGTTTGGAAATGCACGTCATCGAGCCAGACGGCGCCGGCCGCCGCCGCCAAGTCGAAGCGGACCGTGGCGTTGGCGTTTGCGGTTGACGGCGTCAGCGGCAGTTGATACTGTCGCCATGCGGTCGTGATCGGCAGGCTGACGGTGCCCGCTCCGCCGGTGTCAAGCACGAGGTCAATCGTCCGCGCCGCCGAGGCTTTAGCCCAGAACGTCAGGCCGTAGGTCAGCCCGGCGGTGACGGGAAAAGTGTCAGTCGCCGCGACCGAGGTGAAATTGTGGAACGAGCTGCTTTGACCGACGTCGGCGCGGAGACTGCGAGCGCCGACTGCTACGGTCGAATCATCAGTCGTGATCGTCGACTGGGTCGCGGGGGCCGTGACCGCCGTCCAGCCGGCCAGCCCGTTTTCGAATCCGTTATTCGCTGTTATCAAGTCGGCGGCCGGATTAAGCCAGACCATCTGGTAAGCCTCGGTCGTCGGTTGTCCGAGCCAACCGGTATCGCTCGCATTCGTGGTCGATCGGCCGGTCGCCAGGTTAACGGCGTATTCGTCATACCACCATTGATCGTACCGGAAGCCGTTGAGGCGCGGGTCCGTGACGCGAGCGCCGTTGCCGAAAAAACTGAATCCCGCTCCGAGTGAAGCGCTACCCAACCCAAAACGTTCCAGTCGGCGGTCGATCGCCGTGGTCCCGGTCGTGGAAGCGGCGTTCGATGAGATGAAGTTGTATTGCGGAGCTCGATAGCGGAGTTTGTCTTGAAAGTAGCCGCCGACTGGCCAGTACATGTTCGTGTACCAGGTCCCGCCCTCTTGTTGGGGGAAATACTCCTGCATCCAGCCGTTAAACGATCCATAGAGGCGGGGCGCGCCGGGAGTGCAGTTGCCGCTGATGATGAAATTCGGGTCGTCGATCAACGACCGGACTGTCTCTCCGAGAATGGTCTGCCCGTTGGTCCAGCCCTGAAAGAATTCCGCCGCCGAAACGTAACCGGCGCGGACGTAGTCAAATTTCTTGGTCGGCGTTTCGATCCACGGAATATCCGGGCAATAGACATCAAGAAACAGGCCGTCCCAGAGCCGCTGGCCAGCCGCATTGCGGGCATTGGCGACGGTGCCGGCCATCAGCTGGGCGATTGCCGCCGCCGTGGTGTAGGTGTATGAACCGTCCGGATTTTGAATCCGTTTAGCCAGATTGACGTTCACCAGATCGGCGTCGGTCGAGTGAATGCTCGGGTCGGCCGGCGGGTCGCTTTGGTAGTAGAGCCAACTGGCGTTCGGGCCGGGCGTCGGTCCCGCCCCGTCGTTGATCAACGTCCAGTACTGCTTGAACCAAGTGGATGAGTCGTAGTTGCCATACCAGATAAGGTGACCCAAAACATAGGCCAAGAGCTTGATCGCGGGGTTTCGTTGTCGCAATTGGCCGATCACGTCGGGGCGCAGATCAGTCAGCGGCGTGGCATCGATCGTCACCAACTGGTATTTCGCCGTTTGATCCAACGTTGAGGCGTTGAGCGTGCCGTCGTCGTTGAGTAGCGGCCAGCCCGAGGCCCGCACGCTGTCGTAGAGCCCCAGCCGCGGATAATTCAACTCTCCGCCCGCCGACACCGGACCGGCCTGGACAATCGGGGTTTGGTGTGTACCGCTGATCAGCCACGCCGCCAACCCAAGCAAGCCAGTGATGATTACAATCGGGACGCGCAGTTTTATCGACATCGTGCGATTATGTAGGTGGGCGAAGTTTATTGGTCGCCTTTATCCGTTTCAAACCTAGAACCATACTTCTGTTTGATGTATCTGACAATATGACGGTACTTGCTCGGCCGGAGAATGTAGGTGGCCCCACGGATGTCACGTTCGGCTTGCGGACCGTACATTCTGGCCAATTCATGCGCCTCGACGATGTGCCGCAGAACTGTTCGTAACGATTCGCCAAAACCGCTCGCGGTCTTCATCGCTAAGAAGGCTAACTCACTATCAGGATTTTCTCTGGCGATGGCTTCAAGCGCGCCGGCGCACTCCCACGCCTCCTTACCGGCCGTCGACCCATACTTAGCCATCAGGCTGAATGAAGGGTTAGTCTTCAGGGGTAGTGTCATGGGTTTCTCGTTTAAAAAGACTTCCGGGTGTTTCGACATTTCCGCCCGTAGCCCGTCGTATCCGGCTAACAATTCGTCATGCAATAAGTCCACTAATTTTTCGGCTGGCCGTTCTAATAGTTCTTTCAGGCTTTGTCGCTCACTATTGAGAATAACCTCCGGCGCATGTATCTCCTCAAGTTTGCGTAGGCGCTCGTATCTGCTCTTGATGAGTCGGGCCGGTTCACCGTGCCAAATGGGTGCCGCGTCCACAATGTTGTGCAGTCGTTCATGTTCAATAGTCGCCTTTGTCGCGATGCCTCGATCAGTCGCGTAGGAAAATGGTGAGTCATGGGAATGATACCCGGTGGCGCCAGGATATTGTGCGTCGATGTACTCTGGCACCATCACAAAGGTCACGCCAAAGGTATCGAAAACTATGCGCTGTATTGATGAGCGATCAACCGGCGCGCCTTGGGCCTCAGTTGCGTCACGGAGCAAGCCGGCCCGATCGTGACGATAGCGGGCGACGCGTTCAGCTTTTTCTGCCAGTCGGGCCGTCAGCCGGTCTAAATCCAAACGAAAAAGAAAATCGTCGTCGTGCTCGATATCATCCATCCGTTTGCTGACCGCCCTCAACTCCTCATCATCACGCTCCACTTGAGCAAGTTGTTCCTCGGTCATATCCTCTATTTCTTGGTCGCTGCCCCCTTTCGTCAACTCTTCGTGCCGAACCGCTAGTCGGCTCCATTCATCTCGCCGTTGGATTTCCGAATCTGACGCATCGGCCCATAAGTGCGACCGAAAGTCTTTCAACTTACGCCGGGCTTCATCCGATTTCGGCGCGAACATTTCCTGGTCGACGATCGACTGAACCTCTAAAGCCTGCCCAACTCGTTTGTCCAGTTGGACGAACAGCTTCTCACGACGGCTTTCCGAATGCTTCTCTTCCGGGCTATTCGGATGGTATCTTTCCGATCCATTCATGGCGCATCACCAGACCGAATATCATGTTCTAAGCTTCTCGTTCAGCATCTGGGTCGTCTTGATTACCGTATCCGGATTGAGCGACATCGAATCAATGCCTTGTTGGGCTAGGAACAGCGCGATATCGGGATAATCGGATGGCGCTTGGCCGCAGAAACCGATTTTTCGGCCGGCGGCTTTGGCGCCTTTAATGCCCTTGGCGAACATGGCCATGACCGCGGGATTATGTTCGTCGTAGATGTGACTGACGATTTCCGAGTCGCGATCAACGGCTAAGGTGAACTGGGTCAGGTCGTTCGAACCGATCGAGAAGCCGTCAAAGATTTTGGCAAATTCGTCGACGAGAATCACATTCGATGGCACTTCCATCATGCAGTAGACCTGCAGACCGTTCCGGCCGCGGATTAGTCCGTTCTCGGCCATGAGTTTAAGCACTCTCTCGCCTTCTTCGACCGACCGGCACATCGGGATCATCAGCTTTAAGTTGGTCAGGCCCATTTTTTCCCGGACGATGCGCATGGCCTTCAGTTCCAAGACGAACGCTTCCTGGTATTCCTGGCTGTAGTACCGCGCGGCGCCGCGCCAGCCCATCATCGGGTTGTCCTCCTCCGGTTCAAACTCTTTCCCGCCGATCAGCGTCGCGTACTCGTTGGTCTTGAAGTCCGACAAACGCAAGATGACGTCTTTCGGATAGAAGGCGGCGGCGATCATCGCCGCGCCGGAAGCCAACTTGTCGACATAAAATTTCGTCTTGTCCGCGTAGCCGGCTGTCCGCCCCGCAATCAGCTTCTTGGCGCGCTTGTCTTTCAGCCGCGGATATTTGATCAACGCCATCGGGTGGATGCCGATCCACGAGGCGGTGATGAACTCCTCGCGGGCCAGGCCGACGCCGTCGTTCGGAATGAGACTCTGGGCGAAGGCTTGGTCGGGATTGCCGACGTTCATCATGATCTTGATCGGCGGACGCTTGAGAGCCTTCAGGTTATGAGTGACGACCTTGAACTTCAACGCACCGGCATAAACCGCCCCGCTTGATCCTTCCGAACAGCTGACGGTCACCTCCTGGCCGGTTTTGATCGCCCTAGTAGCATTCTTGGTGCCGACCATGGCCGGAATGCCGAGCTCGCGGGCGATAATGGCGGCGTGGCAGGTCCGGCCGCCGCGGTTGGTGACGATGGCCGCCGCAATCTTCATGATCGGTTCCCAATCCGGGTCGGTCATGTCCGTCACCAGCACTTCGCCGGCCTTGAACTGGCTGATGTGTTTAGCATCGAGGATGACGCGCGCTCGGCCGACGCCGATTTTCGTTCCGACCGGCGCGCCGGTCACTAACGGCTTGGCTTTGGTCGGCGCCAGCCGATATTCTTCCAAGACGTCACGGTTGGCGTGAGAATGCACGGTCTCCGGACGAGCTTGAACGATGAATAGATGCTTTGATCTTCCGTCCTTGGCCCACTCCATGTCCATCGGTTTGCCGTAGTGCCGTTCGATAATCACCGCCCATTTGGCAAGTTGTTCGATTTCCCGGTCGGACAGTATGAATTTCGTCCGGTCGGCCGGCGGCACCGGAATGTTCTTGGTCGGGTGCTTGTGGTCGCCGGTATAGATCATTTTGATCAGCTTGTCGCCCATCTTGTGGGTCAGGATGGCGTGTTTGCCTTGAGAGAGCGTCGGCTTGAACACGTAGAACTCATCCGGGTTGACCCGGCCAAGGACGACGTTTTCGCCCAGGCCCCACGACCCGGTCAGCAAGACGGCGTCGCGAAAACCCGACTCCGTATCAATCGAAAACATCACGCCCGAACAGGCTTTATCGGACCGAACCATTTTTTCCACCGCCGCGCTCAAGCCGATCGAGAAGTGATCAAATCCTTTGTCGTGCCGATAGGAAATGGCGCGGTTGGTGAACAGTGAGGCGAAACATTTCTTGACCGCCAGAAGAAGATCGGCCTCGCCGCGGATATTGAGGTATGTTTCCTGCTGGCCGGCAAACGAAGCGTCCGGCAGATCCTCAGCGGTGGCGGAAGAACGGACCGCTACATCGACATTAGTAAAAAATTCTTTTTCCAGTTTTCGATAATTCGCCACGATTACCCTCTTCAGATCGGGCGGCAGTTCAGCGGCCAAGATGGTATTCCGCACTTTTTCTCCGCGCTCCGATAAATTTTTCATGTCCGAAGTATCAAGGTCGCGCAATATTTTTTTTATTTCCTGCTTGATGCCCGCTGTTTTCAGGAAGTGAAAATAGGCGGTCGCGGTGACCGCAAAACCGTTTGGAATACGCACGCCTTTCGGCATCAGCAACGAATACATTTCCCCCAGTGAAGCATTTTTTCCGCCGACCAAAGGTACATCGGTGTTGCGTAGGTCTTTGAACCAGAGCACGAGCTGTTTGCGGCGGGACGTAGGCATGGGATGCGGGTTAGTGTTTCGATTGACGAATCAGGGTGATGATCAAGACCGTACTGACCGCCGCCAGCGCGGCCAGGACCGTCGTCAGGACGGTCTCGACGATGATCAGCAGGCCGTTGGTGATGGTCGGGTTAAGGATATACTTGCTGACCGAGGCGGCCAAGCCCAGGCCAATGCCAGCAAAGACGCCAGTGGTCAAGCTCTCGACTTTTCCGCCGTCCCGCCGCGCCACCAGCCAAGCCAGGCCGATGACCGCTAGCGCTTCGACGGCGACGATCAACTCGCGGCGCTGTTGGGCAAGGACCAGCAGAGCGACGAGTAACATGGCGCCGATCATCCAGCGGCGAATCAGCCCGACATACCGATCGACGCTCCATTTTCCGATCATCGCCCGGGTCGGCGGTAACGTCTGGGTATCGGTCATGGCCGCAGTATAACATCTTTTCGGCTCAATTTCAACGCGTAGCCCAGCACCACTTTGGCTCCAATAATGTCTTATACCATATTCATGTTTTATGAAAAAACAGCAATACCGTATATCTCCGTGAATCGACCAAAGTGGTGCTGGGTTGACAACGCCGGTAACCGGCGATAGAGTCAGCCACAACGTTGCTCGTCGACAACTTCGGAGGGTTCATAATGGCTAAGACCACGTTTGACGCCTATGGCAATGACCCGTGTATGCCGCTCATTACCACCCAGCAACTGGCGGAAGTCTTCTGCCGATCGTTCGCGCGGTCGGACACGGAAGCCGTCGAGCGGATGATCGACCGCGAATTGACGCATGACCACCGGTACATCCTCGGGCGCGTCGATGAACGACTCGCCGGTTTCGTCAGCTGGCGTCGCTGGGGGGAAGACCGGCACCGGTTAGCCGAGCTTTTCCATATCGGCGTCGACCTTGCCAACCCGGAGGCATCGGGGCTTGGACGCCAGTTGATCGGCGCGATGGAAGAAGACGTCCATGCCTACTTTCGTCTTCACGGTCAGCTCGGAGGGCGGAAGATCTTCATCCTGACCCACGCCGACAACTATCGCGCCCATAACCTCTACCGCCGGTGCGGGTACCGGCACCAGGCCACGCTGCCGGCATTCTTCCACTCCCGCATCGACGCGGTCAGTACCGGCGAGGAGTATTACTTCGCCCGGGATTTCCCCGGGTAAGATGCGCCGGGCCCTTGACCGCCGGCGCTTCACGTATTAGGCTTCCGGTTGCATCCCGCTCCACATCAGGACCAGTACAGCGGAGGGCCATGGCGCGAGAACGAGCCGGCCTCAGAGCCGAGCGGTGAGCAGTGGTTCGCAGTTCGTCGCAAAAAAACCAAATACGCCCAGTCAAACCCGGCGCCAACCATGGGAATCCATGTGCTGGCGTCCGGGTTCTTTTTTTGGAGATACTCAGCGCGGCCGGGTATTCGCCCGGCCGCGCCTATTCATTAACTTAACTGCGCCAGCGGCTAGTAATCCATCCCCATCCCGCCGCCCATGCCACCGGGCATTCCGCCGCCCGTAGGCATGTCTTTCTTCTCTTCCGGCTTTTCGGCCACCACCGCTTCGGTGGTCAGCATTAAAGCACTGATCGAAGCGGCGTTCTGCAGGGCCGTCCGAGTCACCTTGGTCGGGTCGACGATACCGGCCGCAACCAGGTCTTCAAAAACATCCGTCTCGGCGTTATAGCCGACATTGCCTTTCTCCTTGGCCACCTGATTGACGATGACTGACGGCTCTTTGCCGGCGTTCAAAGCGATCTGGCGGAGCGGCGACTCGAGGGCGTTGCGGAGAATCTTGATCGCCACCATTTCGTCCTCATTTTTTAGAGTTAGGCTGTCCAGCGCTTTAACCGCCCGCAATAGCGCTACGCCGCCACCGACCACGATGCCCTCTTCCACCGCGGCTTTGGTCGCCTGGATGGCGTCTTCGATCCGCAACTTCTTCTCCTTCATTTCCGTTTCGGTCGCCGCCCCGACTTTCAGCACGGCCACGCCGCCGGCCAGTTTCGCCAAACGTTCTTGCAACTTTTCCTTGTCGAAGTCGGAATCGGTGTTTTCCAGCTCACTGCGGATGGCGGCGATCCGATCGTCAATCTGCTTCTTGTCGCCTTTGCCGTCGACAATGGTGGTCGTTTCTTTGGTGGCAATCAACTTCCGGGCCGAGCCGAGCATGTCAACCGTGGTGTTCTCCAGCTTCAAGCCGAACTCGTCGGAGATGACCTGCCCGCCGGTCACGGTCGCAATGTCCTTCAGCATTTCCTTACGGCGGTCGCCAAAGCCCGGCGCCTTAACGGCCAGAACACTGAACGTGCCGCGGATCTTGTTGACCACGAAGGTGGCCAGCGCTTCGCCCTCGACGTCATCGGCGATCACCACAATTTCTTTCTTGCCGGTTTGGGCGATTTTTTCCAACAGCGGCAAAATATCCGACAGGGCGGAAATCTTCTTGTCGGTGATCAGGATGTGCGGGTCGTTGTAGACCGCCTCCATTCGGTTAGCGTCGGTAATCATGTACGGCGAAACATAACCTTTATCGAATTGGAGGCCCTCCACAACTTCCTTTTCCAGTCCGAAGGTCTGCGATTCTTCAACCGTCACCACACCGTCTTTACCGACCTTGTCCATCACCTCGGCGATGGCATGGCCGATATCCGGATCCTGGGCGGCGATCGACGCCACCTGGGCGATTTCGGCGTTGCCTTTGACCGGCTTGGACATGGTTTTCAGCTCCTCGACCACCGCGCCCACGCCTTTTTCAATGCCACGGCGGATAGCCATCGGCTCGGCGCCGGCGGCCACGACTTTCAACCCTTCGGCGATGATCGACTGCGCCAACAGCGTGGCCGTGGTCGTGCCGTCGCCGGCTACGTCATTGGTTTTGGTGGCGACTTCCTTGACCAGTTCGGCGCCGAGGTTTTCGTACTTATCCTCCAGGTCGATTTCCTTGGCGATGGTCACGCCGTCGTTGGTAATCGTCGGCGCGCCGTACCCTTTATCGAGCACGACGTTGCGGCCCTTCGGGCCGAGGGTGACCTTAACTGCGTTAGCGAGCTTATCGACGCCGGCCTTGAGTTTCAGCCGCGCTTGCTCGTCAAACAGAATTTGCTTTGCCATAATTATTAACTGCTTAACAAATTAACTAACAATTTAACAAACTAACGAGCTAATGAGCTAGTTCAATATTCCGACCAGGTCGTCCTCATCGGCGATCATGTAGTCGGCACCGTCGATCTTGACCTTTTCGGTGCCGTACTTTTTTAGAATCACTTTGTCGCCGACCTTGATCTCCGCCGGTAGTTCCTTCCCATGGTCGATTTTCGGCGCGCCGACGGCGATGATTTCGCCGCGTTCGAGCTCTTCCTTCTCGACCGTATCCGGCAGGACGATGCCCGACTTGGTCATTTTCTCTTCTTTGATCAGCTTGATCAGGGTCTTGCCCCGCATCGGTTTTAGTGTCGTCATATCCCGTTAGAGACTTAGTTCAATAAGATGTTGTGCCCCATCAGGTTACCCTTTGACGAAGGGGTCTCTAACGGGACATGGGCTTCTTAAACCTTAGGAAATAAACTGGTAAATGTTGGTCAGGTTGTAGATGTTCACAGAAAATCCACAATTAGCAGTCTACAGGATAGAGTGCTAATCTGTCAACCCAGCACCACTTTTGTCTAGTTTTAGCGTGCGCTAGGTATCTTGCTTTCTGAGTTTAATGAGTTTTTCTGCGGCAATAAGCGAGGAAAAGTGGTGCTGGGTCAACTTAACGAAAAGACTCGAAAGCCCTCGAGGGGGTTGACAAATTTTGTTTTTTTGCTAGAGTCCAAAGCTACTTGACTGTCCCTTCCTGCTGACCGGTTGTTGCGGTTAGCTCCTTGATATCCTACGTAGCACACGTCCACCATGGAGGTGCTTCATGTCCAACCAGCCCGACACGCGCAGTCCTGATTTGCTGGCCGGAATTCCCACCGAATTCACCACGGTGGCTGGCGCAGCTAACATGATCGCTAAGATGGCTCAGATCAAAGCGCTTCGCCCAACGGCCGAACGCTGGTTCCAGCGGTACGACTTGCCGGTGCAACTTGATCTGATCCGTAGCCTGCGGCAGGATTCGACCTCGGCCCGGGAGCTGATCTACTTGGTGCCCGATGCCAAGGTGTTCCTGACCCGGCTCGAGGTACCGTTCCTGCGTCGTTTGTGCGACGAGCGCGGTGCGCTGATCGCTGAGCTCACCCCGGTACAGTTGCTCACGCTTCTGCGGTCGGTCAACAACGACGAGGCGCGACTGGCTTGGCTGACCATGATCTGTGACGCCTTCCAGGAGCACGAGGATCGTTTTCTCGACTTCCTCGACGGGATCGAGGTGGCGGAGGTTGCGGCCTGGTACTCGGTCTTGATCGCAGAGTGGGACGAGGAACTGTACGTCAGTGCTGAACAGGACCCGAAGACCTTCGAGCCCTACTTCCACGACGGCTTTGAGTTCCTGATGGCCTTGTACGAGTGCCGGCCGGAGCTCTACCGTCAGGTCGTCAAGAACATCATGCTCGACATTCGCGCCGATCACGAGGCAACCAGCTTCAGCCAGTCCGAGGAGGAAATGCGGCTGACCTGGAGCGAATACACTGACGATCTGGTTGCGACTGACGACGGCCAGGAGTAAGGAGACGCCATGATTACCACCCGTGCAATATCGGCGGCCGTTCCCGAGGAACGGCCGCCGACGTACCTCGAGCTTGTCCTTCGTCGAGCGATCGACCTCGGACTCGCTCCGTCCACCGCCGCAGTCACGTTCGATCAGAAGATCATGGAACTGGCCGAGTTGGTGGCCGATTCTGCCACCAGTAAGACCTCGCCGACCGACGAACAGATTCGCGGTGCCATAGTGATCGTCATGACTCGGCTGGCGTACGCCCTGCGGTCCCGGGCGGGATCCGATCTTGACCAGGCGGCCCACGTTCTGGCCACGCAACCCTACGACGAACTCCTCGCCACTGGCCGGGAGATCGAGCAGAACTTCAAGCTAATGGTCGAAGGGCTCAAGAGCGCGGCCTTCAAAAAACTGCGCCGCTTGTCGGTCGAGTATCGCGCGGATACATCCCTTCTCGAATACACCGACGAGTTCGGTATCGAGTGGGTGGGCCACTACGCTTCCTCGAAGAGGGGGCGACAAGATTTCACCGAGGCCACGCTACGGTTGATGAAGATGCGGCATATGATCGAGATCGGACGAGTTTTGGAGGAAGCTCACCCGTCCTTCTTCAACCAGCACTACCGCGGTCGGTATGACCAGTGTCTCGGTAACCTGGCGGTCAATCTCGCACTACATCGGGAATTGACGACTAGGGTCACCGTCAGTGAGATTCGTCACTTTCTCATGCGGTTCACTACTGAGACTGTCGACGCAACCTCACTCGACCAAATTGGCCAGATGCTAGGTGACCATCTCCGCTGGAAAGGCATCAAAATTGACACCTACGAATGGTTCATCGGCTGGATCTGGCCAGGATTGACGAGCTACTGGCGGATGATGGCGACATTCCCAGTTACCTATGCCATCTGTGTCGCCAGCGAGACGTTCATTCCGGATCGTCCGTCAAAGCCGGAAACGTTGACCTTCGAGCGGGTAACGTCGACCGGCGTCAAGGACCTAGCGGAGGTATTCATCCGTATTTCCGTCAAGGACCAGTGCGAGGTCGTGCATGACCTTGATGGGCAAGTGGTGTACGTGCTTCTTCTCCGGTTGAACGAGATGAACGGAGAGGAAGCGGTGGCGGAATTCCTCGAGAAGGCTCGGCGAGAAGACGTCGCTAAAGCACTGGCTTTCATGCCGTCGTTCAGCGTCGAAGACCTCGTCCACCCGCGGCCGGAACTCCCGGATTGGCTCAAGCTCGCAATCGAGCACCTCCAGGAAAAACCACCCCGTCGACTCGTTCTCGAACGGATGATCACCAAGCTACGTCAACGTACCCCTTAACCGGACGATTCCTGTCCGGTTTTTTCTTTCTTTTAGGACTTGGTCTTTGCTATTAACTCGTCTTTTTTGAATGATTTTGAACGATTTTGGCTAACTGATGAGGCAAAAACTAGCTAATTCTCGTCGAGGAAGCGGGCTTCAAGCGTCGTTAAATATCAAGTGCGTAAGTCCTATAATTATTTACTTTAGAGAACATCGATTCGCTACTATATTGACGGGGAGGTCGGGGTGGTAGGGCTCAACGCAAATCCAATAATATAAATGGTGGTAATTTTACCAGCCTCTTCCCTGCCGTATTCAACGGCGCGTTTTTTTCTTCCGTCGTCGTCAGCACCAACGGCGTCGGCGGCGGGGTTCCCGATGCATACTCAGCGCTATGCGTGTCGAGGCGCAGGATATAGAAGTAACCGGCCGGTTGTTTCTTCAACTTCGTCCCAATCAGCGACAGTTCGTTCGCTTTTTCCTGAGCGACACGATTTGCAATGGTTTTGAGCGGCAATGCCGCCGGCAGGGCGCGAATATATCGGCCGGTCCAAGTTAGAGCAACGATTCCCATTACTCCCCCGCTCAACCCCAATATCCATTGCCGTCGGCTACAGCGCCGGCGGGCCAGCAGGGCGGCGGCGATGGCCGTCGCGACGGTCGCCGCCACCCCGAATAATATTTGCCCGGGGATCGTCTGCCAAAACACCCGCCTCAGGCCGCGCCCCACCGGAATATGGGCCAGGACATTGCGCACAGTCGTGTCCGTCAGCAGATGACCGAACATGGCGGCGATACTAACCAGGCCCAGCGCTTGCATCCACCGCGGTTGACGCTCGGACCACCACGCCGCGGCGCCCCTGGCCAGAAGCATCGCCGCGGCCGGGTAGAGCGGCAGGATATACCACTCGCGGCGGGTTTGGATCAGGCTGAAAATAATCAGGGTAACCGCAAACCACAACAGGAGCAACCGGTCTAGACCGTTTTTTTCCGGCCCCGCCCGTCGTCCCGCTAAGACCATCGCCAACGGCAGAAAGAAACTGAACGGCCAGAACCGGTCACGGATGATGCCGAGGTACCAATGCCACGGCGTCGCGGTGAACAACGATTCAGTGGTGCGTTCGATCACGCTCAATCCGAGGTAACTGTCCCAAAATGAGCGGCCAAATCGCACCGTTTCAATAATGTGCCACGGCGCGGCCAGCGCCACGAATGCAGCCGCGGCCCAAGCGATGTTTCCCCACCCGATCCGCCGCCAGCCGCGGCTGACGAGAATATCGATCCCGACAATGATCAGCGGCAGGAGCCCGACTAACGACTTGGTCATCACCGCCGCGGCGCCGGCCGCGCCCCAAACGATGATCCATCGTGGCGTGGCTAAACTGCGCCAGTATCCGTACATGGCCAGGACAATCAAGAATGTCAGCAAGCCGTCTAAATCCCCGCTTCGGAAGGCGTGGATTAGCGCGAATCGTCCCAACACAAACAGCCCGCCGGCCAGCCAGGCGACCGAACGTTTCTGCGTCGCCTGCCAGCCCCAGAGCGCCAGTAACACGGCCGTTCCCGCCCCGGCCAGCGCCGACCACAGCCGCATCGCCAACTCCGTCGGTCCGAAGACGCCGATCAGCGGGTACGTCAACCAGAACTGTAGCGGCGGTTTCTCCAAGAAATCTTTGCCGAAGTAGGTCAGCTTGGTCCAGTCGTGCGACCGGAATAACTCGAGGTTCACATTCGCGTAAATCCCTTCATCCCAGTTCGTCAGCGGGACGCTATTCAGCCGCCAACCGAATATCACGAGCGCCAAGGCGAGCACCGGAATCCAGACTGATCGCGGCCAAAACGTTGACATCACTCGGCTAAACCAAGTTCAACTAAACGGCGCCGGAACCGCTCATTATATTCCTGGCGCCGATCCAGCTCATGAAATTTCAGCACGTCTTCCGAGATAACGACTTCCGTGGTACCGAGTTTTGCTTTGCTCTCAATGTTCTTCTCCATCTTCTTCAACTGCCGGTCACGCGCCCATGATTCAAGCCAGTGTCCAATTGGCGATGCCAAGAAAATTTCGTAAAACTGCTTGATGACGCGCAGTCCCGGGTTCGGTACCAGGAGTCTCGTCGGCCATTTCCAGACCCAAGCGTTTGGCAGAAGCTTCATCACCCAGTCGTTCGCTTGGCGGTATCGCTCGTAGGTACCGTCATCGAGCAACGGCACCGCTTGCGCCGTCCAGAAGGTGAAGTGGATGTCCGGATCCGCACTTTTCAACGCCGAAAAATCCATGCCGTCAGTCGTGACATAAAAACTCAAGCACACGCGGCCGGCGATGGTCGTTCCGTGCCGTCGATAGCCGAGCAGTGACACGATGCCGGTGACGATCATCCGCGCGATCCAGATGTGGCGCGGGGCGGTGACGATCAGGAGATCGATGTCGCTGGCTGGCCGGGCGTTATCGATAGCCAGCGTGTTCACCACCGCGATCATCTTGACGAACGGGACTAGTTCAAGGAACCGCGCGGTCGAGGCGGCGCGGCGCCAAAGTTTGGCGTTGGCCGGCATCCGTTCGATTCTGGTATCGACGATCGACTGCCGCCCCGGGCAGAATACGTAGGCGCCGCGCCGCTCGAGTTTCCCCTCTTTGGCCAGCATCTCAACTTCGCGCTGGACGTCAGCGACGGTGACCGCGCTCAAGTTCGAGTTCGGGGGAGGATACAACCACCGCCACGCCTCCTCGACCGTCAACGGATAATCAAATGTGTCGTAGTAAACCAGCGCGCGGATGATTGAGGCTTGAAGAATTGACCCCGTTAGAGGCGAGCGTGGCTTACCAGCCCAGCCAGTATAATCTAGGATGCTGGGAAAATCAGCAGATCTTTCAGTGTCAGTATTCGCCTCTAACGGGGTTGACGTACGGTACATAATATGATAGGGTCGGGGCGCATAATTCCCGGCATCCCAGTGACTGGGGACTGAGGAAGTATAGCACCCCCGCTCTTTACCCATCTACCCCGACTGGGGTTCAAGAAAGAGGCAAATAATGTTAGTCCTGACTCGTAAGCTCGGCGAGATTATCCGCGTCGGGGATGCGGTGAAAATCACGATCCTCGAAATAAGATCCGGGCAGGTTAAGTTGGGCATTGAGGCTCCGCCCGAGATAAAAGTACATCGGGAGGAGGTCTACGCTCGTATTCAGGAGAACCGCCGCGCCGGGCGAAAATCCAGCGCCGGACCGGATCAGCCGTCTACCGCTCGACCTGACGACACGACTCGCGGCCCCCTGTTCCTCCGCCTGATCAAGGGCCGCAAGACTAAGCCCGCCTAACGCCCCTTGCTTCCCCCCATCACTCGCGAGTGACGGGGTTTTTTATACTCCTCCCCTGTACTCAGGGGATGGGGAGGAAGTGAAGCCGAGCGAAGCGAGAGCTGAACGACGGAGAGGGGTGTATTTCCCCCGGTACTCAGGGGGTTGGGTGTGAGTCCCAGATCGGAGGGACGAGAAGGGGGCCGGGGCGAGAGCGCGCTCTACCTTTTCTGTTTGACTACCGTTACGGCCCTCGTCAGCTTCTCCTTCGCGAAAACTTCCTTCAAGTATTTGCCGGTGTAGCTAGCCTTCACCTTAGCCAATTCGCGCGGCGTGCCGGCGGCCACGAGTTCACCGCCGCGATCGCCGCCTTCCGGACCGAGATCAATGATCCAGTCCGCCGATTTGATGACATCGAGATTGTGTTCGATGATCAAGACGGAATTCCCTTTATCAACCAGCTGGTTGATCACTCCCAGCAGGCGCTTGACGTCGTCGACGTGGAGGCCGGTGGTCGGTTCATCGAGAATATACAACGTCCGGCCGGTCGCGCGGCGGGATAATTCAGTCGCCAGTTTGACCCGCTGGGCCTCGCCGCCGGAGAGGGTGGTGGCTGACTGACCAAGATGGATGTAACCGAGACCGACATCAGCCAAAGTCTTCAGCTTCTGATGGATGACGGGGATATGGGTGAAGAATCCCAGCGCTTCCTCGACGGTCATGTTCAGGATGGCGGCGATGTTCTTGCCTTTGTAGTGAATGTCGAGCGCTTGCTGGTTGTACCGCTGGCCGTGACACTCTTCGCACTCAACATAAACGTCAGGCAGGAATTGCATTTCGATCCGCACCACGCCGTCGCCCTCGCAGGCTTCACAGCGGCCGCCCTTGACGTTGAACGAGAAGCGGCCGGGGCCGTAGCCGCGGACTTTCGCTTCCGGCACTTGGGTGAACAAGTCGCGGATGGCGGTGAACACGCCGGTGTAGGTGGCCGGATTCGAGCGCGGTGTCCGACCGATCGGGCTCTGATCAATATCAACGACTTTATCGAGGTGTTCCAAGCCCTTGATGTCCCGATGCTTGCCGGGCAGATTTTTTGCGTGGTAGAAATGTTGGTTCAGGGCCCGAGCCAGGATGTCGGTCATCAGCGTCGACTTCCCCGAGCCGGAAACACCGGTAATGGCCACGAACTTGCCGAGCGGGATGTCGACGTCAATCTTCTTCAAATTGAACTCCGCGGCGCCGAGAATCGAGATGGTCTTGCGGTTGCCCTGACGGTAACGAGTCGGCGCGGGGATACTCAACTTGCCCGCCAGATACTTGCCGGTCAGCGAGGCCGGATTGGCCATCACTTGGCGCGGTGAACCCTGGGCCACGATCCGCCCCCCGTGTTCGCCGGCGCCGGGACCGATGTCGATTAGGTGGTCGGCCGCCCGCATGGTGTGTTCATCGTGTTCGACCACGAGCACCGTATTTCCCAGGTCGCGGAGTCGCTTCAGCGTGGCGATCAGTTTATCGTTATCGCGCTGGTGGAGGCCGATTGACGGCTCATCGAGGATGTAAACCACGCCGACCAGCGATGAACCGATTTGCGTCGCCAGGCGGATGCGCTGGGCTTCGCCGCCGGCTAGAGTAGCCGCCGCCCGGTCAAGCGTCAGGTAGTCGAGGCCGACGTTGCTCAGGAAAGTCAGGCGGGCCTGAACTTCCTTGAGAATCTGGCGCGCGATGGTCAGTCCGCGCGTCGTCAGCGGCTTCACGCCGGATACTTTTCTCTGACCGGCCAGCGCGTCGAAGAATTGCCGCGACTGAGCGATGTTCATGGCCGTCACCGCAGCAATGTTTCGGTCGCCGACTGTCACTCCCAGCACCTCCGGCCGCAAACGTTTGCCCTGGCAGGTGGGACAGGGGTAGACGCGCATGTACCGTTCGATCTCGGCCCGCATGTAGTCCGACTCGGTTTCTTTGTAGCGTCGCATCAGGTTCGAAACGACCCCCTCGAAGGTCGTTAAATACTGCCGGACTTTCCCTTCGCCCGAGGCGTTGTTGACATCGTAGGTGGCATCACCGGTGCCATTGAGAACGATGGCGAGTTGCTGATCCGTCAGTTTATTGACTGGGGCGCGGGTAGAAAAGTTGTGGGCGCGGGCCACGGCCTCGAGCACGCGGAAGTACCAGTTTTGGTTGGCGCTCGTCCGCGACCACGGTCGAATCGCTCCTTCCGCCAAACTGAGGCGTTTATTCGGAATGACCAGGTCAGCGTCAATTTCCAGTTTGGAGCCCAACCCGGTGCAGGCCGGGCAGGCGCCGTGCGGATTATTGAAGGAGAAGCTCCGCGGTTCAATCGGCGGCAGACTGAGATTGTCGTACGCGCAGGAGAAGTGCTCGGAGAATAACAAGTCTTCATTTCCGGCGGAGCCGGATCCCTGCCCGCCCGGCAGGCGGGCGGCTCCGCCGGACGTATCGCCGCGCTGGACGATGACCAGGCCGCGGCCAAGGTCAAGCGCCGTTTCCAAGGAATCGTAGATTCTCGTCTTCTTATCTTCGGTCTGCTCTTGATCATCAACGCCGAGCGTCAAACGGTCAACCACGACCTCCACGCGATGCTTTTTCTGTTTATCAACCGCCAAGTCTTCGACCTCTTCCAGGCTGTACACCCGGCCATCAAAACGCAGACGGACGAACCCAGCTTTGCGAACGTCGGCCACGAGATTTTTGTGCTCGCCTTTTTGATCGCGAATCAGCGGAGCCAAGATGCTAATTCTGCTGTTTTTTGGCAGGGCTTCGATTTGGGTAACGATTTGATCGATCGTTTGACGCGACACCGGCCGGCCGCATTTTGGACAATGCGGGGTTCCGACCCGCGCGTACAGCAAGCGCAGGTAATCATAGATTTCCGTCACCGTCCCGACCGTCGACCGCGGGTTGTGCGAAGTCGTTTTCTGGTCGATCGAGATGGCCGGCGATAAACCGTCGATCCGGTCGACGTCTGGTTTGTCCATCAAGCCCAAGAACTGCCGGGCGTAGGCGGACAGGGATTCGACGTAGCGGCGCTGGCCTTCGGCGTAAATGGTGTCGAACGCTAAGGAAGATTTACCTGAACCGGACAATCCGGTCAGCACCACCAAAGCATTGCGCGGGATATCGACGTCAATGTTCTTCAGGTTGTGCACCCGGGCGCCGCGGACGGCGATGACATCGTGCTGGGGCAATCCGTTTTTCCGTGTTTTGGCGTTGACCATGACTGAGAAAAAGTAGACAAAGACGACGGACAGTATACATCCGGTGTCAAGTTCAGTCAATGTGTGATGCCAAGTCTGGCAAAAAGGCTAATAATCTCCTATGAGACGCATAGTGCCAGACCGCGTAAGCGAAGCTTTAATTTTAGTCAAAGGGGGGGGTCGAGAGCTAACCACTCACCAGGCCTAGCCTGTGCTACACTAGCCCAATGGATCATCATCGGAGCCACCAACTGTGGCTGGCAGAACAAGAAACGGTCCGGAAACTTCGAGCTGAGCGGCCGGAGTTGAACGACTACGTTGGTGAGTTCCAGCATCAAGATATCCTTCATCACATCGGGATTACTACCATCCCGGTCGGCCTCCCAATCGGGTATATCCGCTTCAGACCGGAAGACTTTATCGTTGAAGAAATTGATACTACCGGTAAACTTGCCACCATTGAGCCCGAATCAACCGCTTTGATTGCTGGCGACGATCGCCGAACCCTGTACTGTCAGTTGATAAAAATCGGCATCGCTACCCCTGAAGCGCTCGATCGGCTCAGTATTGCGACTGGAATTGACCGCCGACGAATCGGGTACGCTGGTCTGAAAGATGCCGGAGCGGTTACCAGCCAAAATATCAGCCTCCGTGGCAGTCAGTATGAAACTGTCCATCGTGAACAAATTGAGAATGTTCTCCTCAAGCGGTTTCGATATGGCTCCGGGACAATTGCCAACGGTGATTTGCGGGGAAATCGGTTCACCCTAACCATTCGTACCGAACAACCGATTGAACAAGCGCAACTCGACGATTACTGCCGGCATCTCAGTAAAGGCGTGGTAAACTTCTACGGGCCACAACGCTTCGGTAACCGTTGGCTCAGCCACTATTTCGGACGATACGTCCTCCGCGGTCAATACGAGAAGGCAGTGATTAGTTTCTTGACCGACGTGAATGCCGGCGAACGGAAGTACATCGGTTTGGTGCGTCAGTCTGTTCGCGAGCACTCGAAGGACTGGGCTTTCTCCGAAGAGGCATACAGCGTCTACCCGTATTCATTCCAACACGAATTGACCGTCGTGCGCTACCTGCATGAACATCCCGACGACTGGCTTGGCGCGCTGTCATCCATATCGGAACAAACTCGCCTGTGGATCTATGCGTACATGAGTTGGCTCGTCAACCAAACAATGTCCGATCTCACCTCAAGTGGACAACAGCTCCCGCGTGCGTTGCCTGTTCCGCTCAGCACGCAGGTCAACGATCAATTGCCGTACCGCGGACTCCTTGAGCAGGACGGCCTGTCGCAGAACTTCGTTGCTAACCTTCGTCCGTTGCCGTTTATTCGGCCGCAGACGCGGTACCTAGAAACAATCGTCGTACCGAAATTCCACGGACAACTTACACACCCGATTGGGTGTGTACTTTCATTTGACTTACCGGCGGGAGCATACGCCACAACCATGCTCATGAACCTCTTCACACTCGAGAGCGGTCAACCCGCTCCGTCATGGATCAAGCCTGATGAACTCGACGCGAAAGAACTCCTTGGTACTGGTAGCATCCAACAACTGAAACGGCAGTACGGACAGTACTTCACGGTTAAAGACATTTCCGAAAACGAATAAGTGAAAGAGCCAGGTGCTTGCGCAGAGCTGGCTCTCGGTCGAAGGTGCGGCGAGCTGGTTAGCTGGCCGCGATCCGGCCGCTACGCCCTAGAGGGGGTCTCGATGGCCACCTCGAGCTTGGCGGGTGCGTCCCCGGCCGGGTGCCGGTGGTTGGCGTTGACGGTGACCGTCGACGTCCCGTCCAGCTGGGGGTTGACCCAGACGTGGACGAACTCGTAGGCCATCAGCATCCGCTTGGCCCAGTCGATCGACTCGGACGAAGCGGCGTCCGCGTGGTTCGGGCGCAGACAGATGACGGTGACCGGTTTCTTCTGGCCGGGACGCCGCTTGTCTGCGATCTCCTCCCAGTGCACGTCGCTGACGACGCAGCCCTGGGCAGCACACTGGTCGATCAGGCCGGCCAGATCGAGGAACTCGTTGTTGATGACCTGGCGGCCGGTGTCGATTATACCGGGACGAACGGCTCTCGGCGCGACGCCGACCTCCGCCGCCAGCTCAGCGTGCTTAGCCACGATCTTCGCCTCGTCGCGGCGCCCGAAGGGGATATTGTCGTCCTCCTTGGGACGAAGGCCGAAGAGCTTGACCAGAACCAGCCCGGTGTTCGCCGGGATTTGCAGGAGCCGGATGGACTGCATGAAGAACCTCCAGGGTTTAGGATTGAACTACATGCGAAGACCCCATACAGGCGGCCCGGATTGAATTCAGAAAGGACGACCAGACCGAGCAGGATATCATTGTTAATGAAATAAGTCAAGACCTTTCCTGCACAAATTCCCCAACCTTAGCCAAAATCTCCATTTTCAAGACGTGATATACTAAACTAATATGACTGATTTTATTAAGGTTGCGCGCCCTCTCCCCCAAAAACCCGGCGTTTACCTTTTCCACGCCGCTGATGACACCGTTATCTACGTCGGTAAAGCAAACAACTTGCGATCGCGGGTATCGTCGTACTTCCGCCAGAGCGCCAGCCTGCCGTTAGCCAAACAGTTGATGGTCGAACAGGTCGTCCGCATCGAGCACATCATCGTCCGGTCGGAAACAGAAGCGCTACTTCTCGAATCGACGCTAATTAAAAAGTACCGGCCGAAGTATAACGTTATCCTCAAGGACGACAAATATTTCCAATACATCAAAATCGCCTGGCGCGAACGATTCCCGACAGTCAGCACCGTCCGCCGCGTGACCATCGATGGCAGTCGTTATTTCGGACCGTACACGTCGGGGTTAGCGGTACGGCAGACGATGCGCCTGCTGAAGCGGTTGTTTCCGTATAAAAGCTGTAACAATGCTCCCGAAGTCCCCTGCTTTGATTATCAACTGGGCCGCTGTCTCGGTCATGAGACTGGAAAAAGCAGTGCGGCCAAATACCGCGCGATTATTCTCAAGCTGATCGCCTTCCTCGAGGGCCGGACCGGCACGATTCTTACCGATCTGAAGCGGGACATGAAACACGCGGCGGCGCGGCGTGACTTCGAAGCCGCCGCGCTGTACCGCGACCGTCGGCGGGCATTGAATCACATCATCGAACAGCAAACGGTCGTCACGCCGCGCCGCGATTCGTTCGATGTTATGGCGCTCGCCCGCCGTGATGAGCTGGCCGCCGTTAATCTGTTCCAAATCCGTCAAGGCAAACTCGTGCAACGAGATCAGTTCATGCTCCAGCACGTTCGCGACCAAGGCGATGCTGAGATACTGACCGCTTTCATCGAGCAATACTATAGCCAGTCAACGGTTCATCCGCGGTTGGTTGTCACGCCGGTAGCGCTGGCGCCGGAAGTCGGCCACGCGCTCCAGCTCGACATTCGCCCCGCTCAACGCGGGCTGAAAAGAAAACTGGCGGCCATGGGTCACGAAAACGCCGAAGATTATTTACAGCGCGAACGAGAACGGTGGATGAGCGAGGAATCGAAAGCTAAGCTGGCGCTCGAAGAGTTGGCGCATGCCTTAAACCTCGAAGGGCCGCCGAAGCGGATCGAAATGTATGACATCTCCAACTTCCAGGGTAAGCATCCGGTCGGATCGATGGTAGTCTTCGAAAACGGTTTACCAAAAAAATCAGATTATCGGAAGTTCGCCATTCGCGACACGAACATTCCCGATGATCAACACCGGCTGGCCGAGGTTGTCCGCCGTCGATTTACGCATCATGCTCAAAGTGGTCTGGCGGGCCAGGCACCCGAGTCAACGAGTGGTGCCTGGCCAATGCCTGATTTGCTCATCCTCGACGGCGGAAAGTCGCAGTTGTCTGTCGTGACAAAGAACGTGCCGGGGCTGGCCCAGCACATGTCGGTTATCGCCTTGGCGAAAGGGCGAGAGGAAATTTTCGTGCCGGGCCGGTCTCAACCCATTCGTTTGTCCGCCGGCTCACAAGAGTTGTTTCTGATGCAACGCATCCGCGATGAAGCCCATCGTTTCGCGATCGGCTACTACCGGAAAATTCATCGCCGCGAAACCACTCGATCAATACTCGATGAAATTCCGGGTTTAGGAATAGAGGCGAAGCGGAAATTACTGCAACAATTCGGCACGCTCCAGGACATCCGCGCCGCCGGTGAGAACGAGTTGAAAAAAATCGTCGGCCCGAAGAAAACCAAATTACTGCAGGAGCACTTATAAGTGAAGCTCCGCCAGTCGCCGCCTTTGGCGGGATCCCGCTTGCGGCGGTGACAGGAGCTGGCGGCCTCACCGAGATGCGGTGCGGAGCCACGTAGAAGCCAAGCGCTTTACGTGGCGGAGCGTAACCCCGCATCCGTCCCGCCCGCTGGCGGGACTGGTGCGCGGGATAAACAAGTCTCCGGTCACGACCAAAGCTGAACGCCGCCAACGCCGGAAACGCCCGCGGATGAAAGTCCAGGGCGCTTCGGTCAAGAAATTACAGCAAATTATCATCCGGCGTGCGAAGGAAATATAGGGGCATTATTGACGCTTAGCACTCGTCGTGGTACAGTAGCGCGGCATCTGTTTTTCGTTGCCACTTCGCACAGAACCTCTTAAGAAGTATGCCTGCTTGGATTAAGTCCGCATTCCCCGCCGTCCAAATCGGCTTGTCGGTGTTACTGGTCGTTTTCATTCTCATCCAGAGCAAAGGCTCCGGCCTATCCGGCGTTTTCGGCGGCGAAGGGAACGTCTACCGGACGAAACGCGGGGCGGAGAAAATCCTCTTTATCGCCACCATCGTTGTCGCCATCCTCTTTTTCGGAGTGGCCTTTTTGAATGCCTACCGCTAACTCGTCTTCGTGGTGGCGACGCTTGGCGTCGCCGCTGATCAGCCGTTGGCGACGCTCGCCCGCCGTCGAAGCGGATGACCGAGCGCTGGTATTCAGCCTGTCTCCATCGCGCATTCCCTCGTGGCGGCAGTTAGGTTACCTGCCGAAACTGTTGAGCCGGCGGGAGCGGCGATTCATTCGCCTCTGCCTCAGCCTGGCCGTTATCAGCCTGCTGGTGTTGCTCGGCCAGGCGGTCACTCGTCACGTGGTTCGCGTCCCGGACGACGGCGGATCCTTGACCGAGGGGATGGTGGGCACTCCGCAGTACCTCAATCCGGTCTTGGCCCGCCCGTTCACCGCCGACACCGAACTGAGCCGTCTCCTTTTTCGCGGCTTGCTCCGCGTCGACGAACGATCGCAAATTGTTCCCGACCTGGCCCAGTCGGTGACGGTCAGTAGCGACGGTAAAACCTATACCGCTGTCCTGCGGCCAAACCTGAAGTGGTCGGATGGCCAGCCGCTGACCGCCGACGACGTCCGCTACACCTTTGAGACAATCGCCGACTCGGGCTACCAAAGCCCGAACCAGGGCCTGTTCGCCAACCTGACCGTCGCCTCTCCTGATAGCCGCACGGTGGTCTTCACCATCCCCGAGGCTAACGAGCCGTTCCGCTCGGTCTTGACGCTCGGCCTCCTGCCGGCCAAACTCTGGCAGGACCAAACGCCCCAGACTTTTCCCTTAGCCGAGCTGAACGTCAAACCGGTCGGCAACGGGCCGTTTAAGTTTCAGAGCGTCACTAAAGACCGCAACGGCAACGTCAAGGCCTTTACCTTCGTCCAAAACAAGTTGTTCGCCGGTCCGCGGCCGCGGTTAGACAAAATCAACGTTAAGTTCTACCCGGACGCGAACAGCGCTTTGGACGCTTTGAAATCAAACGCCGTTGACAGCTTCGGCGGCCTTGACGCCGCCAATAGCGACCAGGTGAAAAAGTATCGGACCGTGACGCCCTTCGCGCTCTCGCAACTGACCGGCGTCTTCTTCAGCCAGAAAACAAACCCCGCCTTGAAGGTTAAAGAGGTGCGCCAGGCCCTGGCCATGGCGGTGGACCGACCCGCGCTCATCCGCCAAGCGTTCCATGGCGTTGGCCGGCCGGCCGACGGGCCGCTCCTGCCCGGTCAACCAGCCTACCGCGACGACATCAAACGGTTCGGCTTCTCCGTCGATCAGGCCAACGCCCTCCTCGACCAGGCCGGATGGAAACGCGGTGATAACGGCCTCCGGCAAAAAGGCGGGGCGGCCCTGAAGTTTGCCTTGACCACCGTCGATGATCCGACCTACGTCGTCGCATCTCAAGCCTTGGCGCAAGCCTGGCGCGTGATCGGCGCCGACGTTGAAGTCAAGACGGTCGCGCCGGACCGGATTCAGAAGGACATCATCCGCCCGCGTCAATACGACGCCTTGCTGTTCGGCCAAATTTCCAACCCCGACGGCGATCCCTATTCGCTCTGGCACTCGTCACAGCAACGCGACGCCGGTTTCGCTTTGGCCGTCGCTTTCATCAAGAAGGTCGACCAAGCCCTGGCCGCGGCCCGGACCGCTACCGACGCAAAAACTCATGATGATGCGCTACGCGATTTCCAAGCCATCATCGCCGACGAAGTGCCGGCCATCATCCTCGTTCAATCAGAATATCTCTATGCCCACCAGCCGTCACTGCGTGGGTTGGTCGGCGATCGTTTTATCGCGCCGGCCGATCGCTTCGATAACATTTCCAGTTGGTACGTCAAAACTCGCCTGAGCTGGAAATAAATCGGCGTTTGCGATAGAGTGGAATTCTTGAAAACTATCCGGCGAACTGGGGGGCACGTGGCGGAATTGGCATACGCGCTAGCTTCAGGAGCTAGTGAGAGCAATCTCATGAGGGTTCAACTCCCTCCGTGCCCACCAGGTCGTCAGACAATAATATTTAGCGCTGGCTTCCCTGCCCGCCGAAGCTCCGAGCCTGCCTTCGCCGAAGCGTCGGCTACGCGCAGGCAGGCGAAGGCGGGAGG
>JBBTRH010000013.1:98317-101380 GCA_038065275.1 Patescibacteria group bacterium
CCGAGCCTGCCTTCGCCGAAGCGTCGGCTACGCGCAGGCAGGCGAAGGCGGGAGGAGCTAGTTCCCGCAAGGGCTTGCCCCGCCGAATGGCGGGGTCGTCGGCACCAAGTCAGTTTTTACAATACGATTCCTCCCTGCCCGCCAAGGCAACGGCGTCGGCGGGTCTCGCCCACCATGCACCTTCATCCCCGATTTTTACCTGACGTAGCCTCTGGCGAAGTCAGGCCTCCCCGCCCCGCACCCGACTAACGAGATTGGTGCAGGGTTACAGGCACCAAAGAAAAAATTGGTAAATAAAAACTGGGGTGTGTTTGGCGCCCCGCGATGGTCGTAACCATCTAATGATGCGGTTAAGGATCGTTGCCTGTCGCTTACGGTTGCGGTGGCGGGTTGTTTTCCATCCTGGCCCGATGTCCCGCCGCACCGCCATTGTTGATGTACCACCAAATGGCCTCTTCGTCCGTCGGCGGATGACCAAGGTGTTGGCCGGCAAACCACCGGTTGTCCGGGCCAAGCGCCTCCTCGATCTGCCGCCGATTTTCTTCGGTCAAATCGCGGTGCGTCAGAGTTTTCACGATTAGCCTCCTGATGAAAGAGCGTGGTGCAGGGTCTTTATTCATATTCTGCTCGCCAGCAAAAAAGGTCAACCCAGCACCACATCGGCTGTAATTAAGACCTTTTGTCTATGTATTTTTCTTCCGTAAATAAACATGGTTTCAGAAAAACCATGAACCAACCAATGTGGTACTGGGCCAACCCCGTAGGGGCGGGTTGTGCCCTCCTGCCCGAGGAGGGCGCGGGGTGGTGGGAGAAACCCGCCCCTACAGGGGGTTGACATAATCCCCAATCTGCGCTATTATGTCCGCGCCTTACAAAGTCTTTCAAACAGCGTTCGCGCTCAGCGATTAACCCCGCGGTTAATCATTGCGCACGATCGTAGCCTCGTCGTCAGACGACGTTCATCATGCCCCATGACTATCCCCCGTAGTCTGCCAAGACTTTACGTGGTGAACAGAACACAGTTTAAAAACAATCATTCGCCGTTCCTGTGTTGCGGTAACGTAGCGCCGACATTCATGGCGCGAGAAAAAATCTATGGCTAAACGCCCAAAAGCGCGCATGCGCCGGCCAGACGGACCGAATTACACCCGTCGACCACAACCAAAACCGAAGGACGGTGAACGCGCCCCCAGCGGCCGCGACAACGTCCTAAAGATCATCCCGCTCGGGGGAAATGAAGAGACCGGCGGACGGAATTGTTCCGTTCTGCAATACGGCCGCGAACTTCTAGTCATCGACCTCGGGTTGCAGTGGCCTCTGGATGACATGCCCGGCGTCGATTACATTATTCCCGACGTCAGTTTTCTGCGCGGCAAGGAGAAGGACATCCGCGGCCTGGTCGTCACCCATGGCCACATGGATCACACCGGCGGCGTGCCGCATCTCGTTCCCGCCCTCGGCAATCCCCCGATTTATGGCTCGGATTTAACCTGCGCCATGATCCAGAAGAAGGTGGAAGATGTGGCGCCGGATAAAAAATTGCGATTGAACACCGTCAAGTCGCGGGATCGCATCAAGCTCGGCGTCTTCCGCCTGGAATTCTTCTCGCTGTCGCACAGCATTCCGGGTAGCCTGGGCGTCGTGATAGAAACCCCGGCCGGTCGCGTGGTCCATACCGGCGACTTTAAGCTGGACCTCCACGCTCATGTTTCCAATCGGACCGATCTCGACGCCGTCAAACGGATCGGCACCCAAGGCGTGCTGTGCTTGATGTGCGACTCGACTAACGCCTACGCCCCGGGCCACCAACCATCGGAAGAGGAGATCGACCGGAACATCCAGGGAATGTTCACCCAAACTCCCGGCCGGATAATTATCGCCACCTTCTCTTCACTGCTGTCCCGCGTCCAACAGATTCTCAGCGCCGCCGAAAAGTACAACCGCAAAGTGCTGGTGGAAGGTTTTTCGATGCGCACGAACATCGAAATCGGCAAGCAACTCGGGTACATCCGCGTTAAACCGACCACCATTATTCCTTGGGAAGAAGCGAAAAAACTCCCGCCGAATCGCTACCTTGTCCTGTGCACCGGCGCCCAAGGCGAGGACAACGCCGTCCTGATGCGGATTGCGAATCACGAACATAAATACCTCCGCATCGAGCGCGGAGACCTGGTGGTCTTCTCCTCATCGGTCATCCCGGGCAATGAGCGCTCGATCAGCCGCCTGAAAGACGGCCTACTGCGTGAAGGCGCCACGATCATCGATACTAAAGTGCTCGACATCCACGCCGGCGGCCACGCTAAGCAGGAGGACATTGCCGACTTCATCCGCCTCATCCGACCGAAGTACTTCATGCCGATCGAAGGCAACTACACCTCGCTCCTCGAGAACAAGAAAATAGCCATGCGCACCGGCATTCCGGAAAAGAACACGCTGATCGCCGACAACGGCCAAGTGGTTGAATTCCAAAACGGCCAGGGCTACGTCACTAACGTCCGCCACCCCATCGAGTACGTCTTCGTCGACGGCCTCGGCATCGGCGACGTCAACGCGCTCGTCCTCCGCGACCGCAAACAACTGGCTGGCGACGGCATGATCATCGTCGTCGCTCAGATCAACAGTCGAACCGGCAAACACGGTAAAATCGACGTCATCTCGCGCGGCCTGACCCACATGAAGGAACAAGGCCGGTTCATCAGCGGCATGGTGGCGGTCGTCAAGAAAGCCCTGGCCGATAAAGAACCGCGGATGAAACCGCAGGACAAAGACCTGCGTGATAAAATCCGCCGCGAGCTCGAAAAGTTCGTCTTCCACAAAACCCACCGTCAGCCGATGGTGGTCCCGATAATCATAGAAGCATAGCCACCATCCCGCCTCCAAGTATTCGAGGACGGCGAGATGGTAATCACTGTAATCATAGAAGCGTAATCATTTCGTCATTTTGTAGCCGCGGGTTTCAAACCCGCGGCTACGGTTTGTGAACCGTTTTTCTTGAACAAATACTGTCTTTTTGCTACACTCCTCCCATGTTCCGCATCCTTTCCGGCATTCGCCCTTCAGGCG
>JBBTRH010000014.1:0-11514 GCA_038065275.1 Patescibacteria group bacterium
TTTGTCTCGACTACTGGCTACTCTACAGGGGGGATTATAGCACTTCTGAACGATATGGTCAAACACGGCGGTGTCAAACGCGAAGCACGAAAATTCTAATCTAAAGTGCAACCAGGCCTCGTATGGGACGACAGCCAGCCAGCTACCCCGCCGGACTGCGGGGTAGCTGGCAAATTTCCCCGCCGTCGCTATTCGACCAGGCCGGCTGTGTATTGGTCGAGCAGGACTGGTTGTCGTAACAGGTGGAGGTGCAGTCCGGAAAACCGCTGGCCTGATCATCAAGATCGTAGCACTGTTGCCCGCAGGTCGAACCGACGCAGACCTTGGTGCCGAAGTGCGTGCAGGCGTAATAACACGCCTGATTGCCATCGTCCTGACAATAATTCTCCACGGTGCATGCCTGGTTAACTCGATACGCCGCTTGTTGGAGGTCAATGCAAGACGAGTATATGCCGTTGAGGCAGGTTTGCACACCCGGCAAATCCTGATCACAGAGGCCGAGCTGTTGGTACAGCGGATCACAATTCGCCGAGGTGACCGTACAGTTGACGGTCGGGCCGGAGCTACAGCTCGCCGCGGCCAGGCGGAACATGGTTAAGTACCAGAAGATGAGCGAGGTCCGCAAGACCGACGGTCGGCCGGTCGTCCAAATGTTCGTCGGATCGACGCCGGCGTACTTGTCCGGGTAGCCGCCGTAGTCTTCGCCGATCATCCGCTGCTTGAACAAAAAACTCAACACTTTGCCGGCTTCGGTTTTGCGACTGCCGGCGTAGAGATCGTACGAAACCACCCCGAGTTCATTCGTCCAGTACCGTGAATCGGCGTTGCCCGGATCGGCGTAGTACGTGCCGTAGGCGTCCTGGTAGTTGAGCGTGCCGTCGGAATTCACGCGCTTCACTAAGAAATTAATGTTCTTGGCTAAAAGGAAATCGAGGTTGGGATCTTGCGGATCAAGCTGCCGCAGATGGAACAATTCCGTGCTCATCCAAGCCGTGTAGCTGGTGTTCTCGCCGCTGGCCTGCGACGGCTCGTGCGGGAACGCGCCGTCGGGAAACTGCTTCGGGGCGGTGCGCTGAACCACCGTCCGCGACATGTCTCGGTAGACGGTGTTGCCGGTGATCTGGTAGGCTAGGCCGAGGTTCAAACTGCACATCAATCCCCCGTTCATCTGCATGTCGTAGTCACGGTTGGTCAGGCAGGTATCGGCAACATGCAACCCGGCGGTTTTGTAACGCGCGTCGCCGGTCAATTTCCAAGCGTCAAGGAACATGTAGCCGGTCATGCCGTCTCGCGGACCATACCCCAGCGCTTGGTCTCCCAGGCTTAGTACGTAGTTCAGGCGACCGACGGCCTCTTGTTTATAGGCGGTCAGTCTGGTCGCCCGGTAGAGGTTAAGATAACCGAGCGCTTGGCTGACGACGTTGAGCCGCAGCACCTCGCCGGTCGGCGTGCCTGGCCAGCGCGGATCGGCCGTGTACGGCAAACCGTACTTGCGCTGGAGAAGGAAGTTGCTCGTGTTTCGGATTTCCTGCGGCAAGCGGCAGTTGAAAATGTCCGTGCAGGTCGGCGAGACCGGCGGTCTGACGATCTCTCCCCCATCGCCGCTCGGCGGGAGGGCCCCGACCTGGTTTATCGGCCACGTCACCATCGCCGCCAGGGTCATGACGACCGCGAATGTCCGTAGTATTCGGTTCGGTGGCTTAGGCATAATGCTTGCCGTCATCTAACCACGTGGCCGGATTTTGTCAATGACAAAACGGGGCCGAAAATTCTAGTTTCAACGCCGCCGAGATTCGTGCCGCCTTAGAACTCACTGCTCACCGGCCGCGGCGGCGAGGAGGAAAATACCGGCGGTGGGGATCAGGAGTTTCGGCTCTATCATTCCTTACGCCCCCCGCTTCCGATTGACAATCGCATATCCGACGAGCACGGCCTCGGCGACGAATCGTTCAAACGGTTCATTCTCGTCGAACAGCTGGGCCCGGTTGAGTAGCTTGAGGTACTCGCGTTTTCGCCGTTGCTCGATCACGGCTGGCGCGAGATTTGCCCGCAGGAGCATGGCGCTGAGCAGTAGCCGACCGACTCGGCCATTCCCGTCCATAAACGGGTGAATATGCTCGAAGCGGGCATGGGTCCGAGCTGCCACTCCGAGCGCATCATCCGTAGGACGATTGAGATCGGAAACGAGTTTCTCCATCAGTCGCGAGATACTGACCGGGTTGGCGGTCGGTACGTTCGTTCCGACGATCCGAACGCCGTGGTTTCGATATGACCCGGCATCGGACTGAATCCCGTTCATCAGGATGGCGTGCAGTCGAAGGATGAACGATTCGCTGATCGCCCGACTTGGACGGACGTGCCCCCAGAGGCACTCAATCGCCGCTTGGTGATTTTTCGCTTCCATCTGCTCGCGCAGGGTCCGGTTTTTCAGGACTGCATCCTCGAATAGCACCGCCGCCGTTTCCCCCTTCGTCAGGGTGCTGCCCTCGATCACGTCCGAATGGTACGTCAGCGCCAGAACGAATTCGTCGCGCACGTCCGGCTGCGTGAGAATGCGTTTGACGATGTTCCGACCGGAGGCCGCCCGCCGCCGGAGCGCGCGCTTCATCGCCGCCACGGCCGTTTCCGATGTCTCGGGTAGGCCAAACTCCGCCAGAAGTTTCGCGATCCGCCGGCGGGCGCCCGGACGCGGTGCCGCCCGGCCGCGGGCCCAGGCGTTCAGGGCCGGAAACGAAACCCCAAGGCGCCTGGCCAGCGCCTCTTGGGTCAGGCCGGAAAGACGCAACAGCAATTGTACTTGTTCACTTGGGATCATGCCTGCAGCGTATCAAACTTTATAAAGTTTGTCAATAACCGATTTTTTATAAAGTTCACCCAGGAGGTTGTGGATGGGCCGGGGAGGAGTGACGAGACAATCCGCAGCGAACTAGCTTATCGCCGCGGTCGGCTCATCCCTCTTCCTCTGGCCTGACCCCCCGGCATCGCGTCAGGCGAGATTGGCTCTGATGTCGGGGGCTGGTCACTGCCGGTTGAAGCTAACGGGAGCGAGCCGGCGCACGACCGGCCCAAGAGCCAAGTCTAAAACGAATTTGCTCAGCCGGATTGCAAAAACTCGGTCGTCTCGCCAGCAGTACGCAAAGGCATTGGCCAAGGCGTTTTCACAATTGCCAGATGAAACGACGGATGAATTGGATATTTATTATCGGGGCCACCGCTCTCATTGCCGACGTATTGCTGGGGTATTTTTTCGGCCAGCGGCAGTAGCACTTATTTCAATCGTTCCCGTAGCTGCTCTCAATAGTAATGAAGGGGGTCGGAGATATCGCGATCTTCAATAATCACACCGAGTGGTGTCTTTAGTACAGCGAGGCGTATGCTAAGATATTCACCCAGTACCCTACCTGCTTAATCAGAGTAAGATTCGTTTTATCCAACAAGCCTCTAGCCCTCCTAAATTCTATTCTTTTAAATCCTCTGCTCCGTGCCGAGCATCGAACAACCGGCTACCTATTCCTATTCCGCCGCCGTTCCTCAAGAATATGATTGATTTCTGGATTATTCTCTCTTAGAAATTTGAGGTCTTCAAGAAGTTGGTCGTAAACCATCTGTAATTTCTCTATTAAGCTAGAATCACCGCCCAAGCTTCCCAACTCGTAACTGCCACTTCCCTTGCCAGATTCCTCTTCATATGGATGCTTAAAAAGCAAGTATGCATATCGTCGTGCAAGCCTGTTTCTGTACTCCCACATGTCAATCGCTTTATCGGCGCCGACTTCTGAAAAAACACGACCCCTATCAAGAGGGCGGTATCCACTGGACTCAATTGTTTTTTTTAAATCAGGTATTACTTTTTCATACTTAAGGCCTCCCGTGTCTGGATCTTTCACCAGCTTGCCTTCCGTCTCAAACTGAATGATCTGCCCTCCTACGACCCCCCCCTTGATCTCACCTTTTTGAAAAGCTTCAAATAGTGCGGATAAAACATCCTCTGAGGCCTCGGCTGCTGCCGCACTTCTTTCTTCTTCCGACCTGCGCACCTCTATGCTTGGATTGTTAGATTCGGGCATATTTTTCCCCTTAATGAATGAATTGGGCAACTAGTCAATGTTGCACTTTCAGTTTATACCCCCCCCAATTGTGTCAACCCTATAGTGGCGACCGATTCTAAAGTCTCTAAGTTTCTTTTTTACTTGTCCGGTTACCATCGCCTGCCTATCCTGATCTGGATTAAAACCTGGTGTTTCGTTGACCATAAAAGAAAAATTCATTAGTAAGTCTGTTTTGAGTATATGCCCGATGTTCCTTGAAAGCAACTGTCTGTACAGTTAACCTTAAGGGGTGAGTGTCATGTCTGACAAACATTCCCTTGATACAGCTCCCGCACGCACTCCGGGTTGATGTTGTCCGGACTGATGCAGAAATCGCCGCAGGTACTACCAACGCATTTTAGGTCGCCCGGCTTCGTGCAAGAAAATATTTCCGACATGTCGCCAACTTCGTCATAGTAACAGTTGTAGAAAACGGTGCAGTTAGTCGGCTGGTACTGAATAGCGGCGGCGTTGAGGCACTGGGTGGTAACGCCGTTGAGGCAGGTCCGCGCGCCGGTCAGTGCTTGGTTGCAGAGTCCAAGCTCCTGGTAAGCCGGATGGCAGTCCGTCGGGGTCACGGTGCAGGACTGTTGTGCTCCGTTCGGGCAGGCGTTGCTGATGAGCGGAATTGACGTTAAGTACCAGAAGATGAGCGACGTCCGAAGAACGGACGGGCGACCGGTGGTCCATTGATTCAGGGGGTCGATGAAGTCCCACTTATCCGGGTACCCGCCGCGATTCGACCCGGCCATCCCCTGTCTGAACAGAAATTGCAATGCCCGTTGCGCTGACGCGGTCCGGCCGCCGGCAGTCAGGTTGTAGCCGATGGATGCCAGGTCGTTCGTCCAGCCGCGACCGTCGGCATTGCCGGGATCGGAGTAGTAACTGCCGTTCGCATCCTGATAATTCAAACTGCCGTCGGGGTTAACCCGCTGGGCCAGGAACGGCAAGGCGTTGATGATCGCGTGATCCATGTCCGGGTTGTTGGCGTCGTCTTGGCGGTGCTGGAACATTTCGAAGATCAGCCAGGACGTGTAGCCGGCATTCTCGCCGTAGGACTTAGAGTCGCGGTGCGGGAAGGCGCCGTCGCTGAACTGTTTGTTGCCGGTGCCGCGGGTGACGGCGCGCGAGGCGTTGAGATATTTGACGTCGCCGGTCAAAGCGTACGCTTTGCCCAGATTCATGGCGCACATGTACCCCCAGTTCATGACGTTGTTGGAATAGGTCAGACACTTGTCAGCCAGTTGCAGTCCAAAGGCACGATACGCCGGATTATTCGTGGCTTCGGCCGCCAGCAGAAAGCTGTAGCCGAGCTGTCCGTCGAAGGCCGAGTTGCGCAAGGCGGTATCGCCGAGTCCTAGGATGTAATCGAACCGCGCCGTCGCTTCGCGCAAATACCGCGACATTTCGGTTAGGCGATAGAGATTCAGATAGCCGAGCGCCTGGGTGTCAATGTTCAACCGCACGACTTCGGCCACGGGCTGGAGGTCACGCGGTTCAGGCGTATAGGGCAAGCCGTTTTTATGCGACGCCAGGAAGCGCTCGGTAGCGTAGATCTGGTCCATCAGCGTACACTTGAAAAAATCCGTACAGCGCTTTGACGGCGGCGGCGTCCGTTGCCGCTCGGCGGTCACAGCCGCGGCGTCTGCCCGCATGATCAAACTGGCCACGACCATCAGCGCCGCGACGACCAATAATCGGCCGGCCAGCCGCAATCGATGAAGCCCCGCAGGCTTCCACCCGCAGTGTCTTTGGCTCTTGGGGCGGGGCGGAATCCGCCGAAGTCCAGCCAAGCGGGACGAAGGCGGATGATGTCTGGCGGTGGCGCCTAAATGATTGGACATGACGTCGAAAGGTAGCAGACTAATCCAAAGTTGTCAACCCCGTTAGAAGCGGAAAGCCTGCACTAAAATAATATACTTTGTTTGTGGCCACATAACAACGTTTCATCAACAAACTGCGGCTTAGCCACTTCTAACGGGGTCAACCCCATAATCACCACGGTAACACACATCTCGCCCCATTAGAACTTCGCCGTCGTGACCAGGGTGACCGTCGTTGAATAGGCGCCGGGCGCCTGGGTGCCACCGACCGCGGCCAGGAAGCAGAGGGTGGTGGCGTCGGCCGAAGCGGCGGCGGCGGCTGAGGCGAATTGCTTGAAGGCGGTGGTCAGAGTGGTGGCGGCGGCCGAGCCGGTCTGCGTCTGGAGCGTAGTGGTGCAGGCCGGGGAGGCGGTGCTGGCCAAGATTGTTTGCGACGGTTTCGACGTTGAAGCGCCGAACCCGGAGGTGCCGGCCGTGGCCGTCCCGCCGGCATCGGCGATGGTATCCGAACCACTGGTTAGGATAGCGGAGTATTTCACCAGCGAGACATAGCCGCTGGTCGCATTGGTGGTGACGGTGCTGGTCACGCCCTGATAGGAGATATTGGCCGCGGTCAGCGTTCCGAGGTTTAGCGTCGTTCCGGACAGCACGACCGTCAACTTGTTGATCAACCAGCACGGCGAGTTACCTTGATCTTCATTCGTGGCATCGCTGGCGTCAATCTGCCCGCCCGTACTGCCGCAGGCGTCGTTATCTTTGATCGACGTGAATGTCACCGTCCGAGTACCGGCACCCGCGTTGAATAGCGTGGTCGTGCCGGGAGTCGCGCTACGAAGGGTGACGAAGTTCCCAGCCGTGCCGGCTAGGTTAATGGCATAGAGCGCGTTGGTCGCACCGGCGGTAAAACGGAGCTTGACGTTCGCCGTCGCGGCGGTGAACGTGCCGGCGGCGGTCAGGGCCGCGCCGAAAATGACCGACGGCGAGCTGTCCGGGTCGGAACCGCTACTATTGGTAACGGTCAGGTTATTGAACTGGCCCGTACTGCCGGTCATAGTTCCCGACAGCGTCTGCTGGCTGGTTCCGGCTAGCGTGACCGTCCCGGAATTGTGCGTGAATGTCCCGTTATTCGTGTAGTTGCCGTTGACATTGAACGTGCCGCTGCTGGTCGCGGACAGGGTCACGCCCGTGCCGACGGACAGAGCGCCGGTGACGGTGAACGTCGTCGGGTCAGTCGTGTTCATGTCCAGCGTCAAACTACCGGCGCCAGCCGCAGTCGAGGTCAGGGTGGACGAGAAGGCATATGTCCCGCCGGTCACCGTGCTGACGGTTTTCGCCGTACCGCTGTTGGAGTACAGTTCCACGGCACCGCCGTAGGTGCGGGCATCGAAGGTAGTCGCGACGATATTGCCGCTGGTGGCGTCAAAACGCACCGGCACGGTCAACGTCCCGTTCACGCCCGGACCGCTAGAGGTGTTCGTGAAGATAAGCGTGCCCGTGCCTGAGGCCGTACCGCTCAAGGTAAACGTTCCACTACTCGTCAGCAATACGCCGTTGAGGGAAAGCGTCCCACCGACACCGACGGTCGCAGTGCCGCTGACCGTCAGATTCGAGGTTGAGAGCGTCGTCGTGGTGTTGTTGGCAACGGTCAGGTTGGTCAACGTCTGCCCACCGCCTTTGATAGTTGCCAACGGGCCGTTACCGACTACAACTGCGTTACCGCCGGTTAGCGTACTGCCGGTGAGATCTAGCGTGCCATAGAGGTAAAATCCGCTGCCGCTGGCATCGCCGAGCGTAACCGTACCGCTGAGCGTCAGATTGTAAAAACCGTTCAGGTCCGCGGTCAGCGTGCCAGTACCGTTCATAACCAGGGTCGGTGTCGTGCCTATGGTAGCATAGCCAACTCGTAGCACTGGCGGGAAAGTGCTGTTATCGTTCGAGTTGATGGACCCGAACGAGTTCGCTGTCTCATCACCTTTAACGGCGATAGCCAACGTATTGGAGCCAGTCAGCCGGCTCTGGATGTCTGTCACGGCCAGCGCTTTGAGGTTGATGTCTTTCCGTCCGGTTGTGCCCCAACTGGTAGTGTTATCGTAGGCCGTCGGATCAAGGTCATCGAAACGCGCCGCCGTGTTGCAGGCATCGGTTGTGGGATCATCCTTAGTCGCTCGGCCGACAGTGACGGTATAATTGGAAGATGAGGAAATGTTGACGCCGAGACGGGCCGCGGTCACCGTGGCCGTGGATGGAACCGTTGACAAATCGAAGCGCATCCCATAACGGTAAAGATAATCGGTATAGTCACCCCAGTATGTACAGTCACCCTCTGGGAAGGCATCCACAAATCCTGCGGACAGGGTTGTGGCAGTGTCCGATTCACATGAGAAGCTCGGCGTCGAGCTACACTGCCCCGGCGGAGATTCCGTGTAAAAAACGGAATCAATGGACGTTTGATCCCAGGCCGGGCTCAAAGTGGCAATGTGCGGCGCGTAGATCCCGCTCGTTAGATTGACGCTACCGCTGACCGTCCAGGTACCGTCCCCGGCCGCAATTATTTCTGTGCCTGTTCCCGTGCCGGTGAAATCAAGATCGCCGCCGATAGTGACCGTCGGATTGTTAGCGCTACCATCGAGCTGGATATCTCCTGTGCCCGCAGCATTTAAGTAGAGGTGCGACGACAAGGTATGCGTGCTGGACGACATGGTGACCGTGCGGTTGGTAGCGCTGTTGTTATAGATTTCCACTTGGCCGCCATAGGTCCGATTACTCATGGTCTGGGCATTATTCGTGGCATCGAAACGCAAGATCGATGAAATCGTGCCGCCGGTCGGAAAAGTCGTGGCGCTTTGATAGGCATACGTTCCCGCGCCGGAAATCGTGCCGTTGAGCGTCAGGGTCGCGCCGCTGTGTGTTAACGTCTGACTAGTGGCAATGGACAGCGTCGCATTGGTACCGACATTTACCGTGCCCGAGGCAGTAAAGCTACCAGCCGCGTCGTAGGTTTCGGCGCTCGCTGGGTTGACGGTCAGTCCGCTGTACGTGGCCGTCGTCACGTTGACGTTGCCGCCAGCGTTGACGCCGGTGTAGCTGACCGTCGAGGTGCCTGCTGAAAAAGCGCCCTTGGCAGTCAGCGTCAGCGGCGTAGCGACGGCACCGGAGAGCGTCAACGTGTATGAAGACCCGGCTAATGTATCGGTATTCGTTGAACCAGCGTTGCCGACGGTCAGCGTTCCGGACACCGTAGTGTTCCCGCCAAGAGTATAGGTCACGCCGGTACCGGTATCGGAGGTCGTACCCACACCGAGATTATTGTAGGTCACGGCGGCCGTGGTGGTGGCTGAGGAGCCGGTGTAGTTCACGGTTGAGGTGGAAGCAGTAAACACGGCGGCCGGGCCGGTGGCCAGCACCATCACGCTCGTCCCCGAACCGGACAGGGTCCAAGTTTTATCACCCGCAGCGAGCGTGGTCGTCGCGCCGGCCGCATCCGTATTTTTCCCGATGTTCAAAGCGGTAGTGACGGTCACGCCGCAGGTACTGCACGATTGGGCGGTGATGGTTACTCCGGTCGAAGCGTGCGAATTGGAGAAGGTCAGTGTTGAAAACGTCCAACTCGTGCTGGCCGTGGTCGGGCCGAAGTTCTTGGCCGCGCTGACTCGCTGTTCAAACGTTCCGCCGGTCAGGTTAACGACTCCGGCCGTGCCGGTGGCATTGCCGTTGACCGTGATGTTGCTGGTGCCGGACAATGTCCCGCCGGTCACCGACAAATCATTCGTGATCGCGGTCGCATCGCCGTTTGAGATGCTACCACCGGAGACGGTGAAGTTGTATAAACTCTGGCTGGCTGAGGTCAGCGTTTTCGACGTTCCATTCATGGTCAGGGTGTTGCCGCTGGCGGCGGTGTAGGTGCCGTTCGTAAAGTCGGCACTGCCCGCAATAGTCCAAATCCCCGTACCGGAGGTGATCGCCGGCGTGGCTGAACTGCCCTTGGTGTAGCTGATATTGCCGGTGACGTTGACGGTCGGGTTGTTCGTGGCGCCGGCCAGGGTCAAAACTTGGGACTGGGACGCGCCAGTAATGACCTTCAGGTTGCCGCTGACGGTAATCGTTTGGCTGCCGGCGGTTCCCAGGGTGACTGATCGGATGTTAGCGGTATTCCCGTACGCCTCAAGGTCGCCGCCAAAGGTTCGTTGCGGAACGATCAAATTGCCGTTGACCGTGTCGAAACGCACGATGGAAGAAATTGTCCCGGTAGTCGGAAAGATGGTGACGGTGTTCTGGTAGGTCAGCGTACCGGTGCCGCTGATCGTGCCGGTCAGGGTGAAGGACGAGCCGCTGAGCGTCAAACCGCGGCTCGCATCCAACGAGAGCGTCGCGCCGCTGGCCACGAACAGTTGATTGCTTAAACTCAGGTCCGAGCCGGTCAGCGTCGAGGTGGTGTTGATCTCCACGCGCAGGTTGCCGATGGTGTTTCCGCCGCCTTTGAGCGTCGTGCTCGTCCCGGCCATGATCAGATTGAAATTGTTGTTCGTCACCGCGCCGCCGGTCATATCTAAGGTGTTGTAAACGTACACCGCTGAGCCGGCATCAACGGTAATCGTGCCAGAGAGAGTCAGGTTGTAGAAGCCGGACGAGCCGGTGGTCAGCGTGCCAGTGCCGTTCATAACCAAGGTCGGCGTTGTAGACGAGGCCACATACCCAACGCGCAGGATCGGCTTATCTGCCGAACTATCGGTCGAGGAGATGACGCTCTTCACGGTCGAGCCGCCGGATATGACTAGGGCATACGTGGAATTGCCCAGCCTGGCTTGGAGATCGATGACGCCGGTTGCCAGGAATTCGACGCTCTGGTGACCGGTCGTCCAGGTTGACCAGGAATTATAGGCGGTACCGCCGCCGACGCCGAACAACGAGCCGCAGGCGGCCGCGTCCGGCGTATCGCTACCCGCCCGATTGAGTGAGACTGCGTCACCCGCGGAAGTAACGTTGACTTCCTGCTGGGCCCGGATGACGGTGTTCGTGCCGGCGATGCTCGACAAGTCGTATTTCAAGTATGTCCGATAAGTATGGTCGACGGTCGGGAACGGCGTACAGATGGTGCCGCCGCCGCTGGTGACGTTCGTGCCGACGTTGAGGGTAGTCGATGAAGCGGTGTCGCACGAGGTGGAATATGCGGCGGTGCATCCGCCGAACCCGTCATCGGTCCAATCGGTCTGCTGGTAGCCGGCGTTGTCCCAAGTGGGATTGAGGTCGGTCACTTTCGGCGCGTAGAAGCCGCCGGTCAAATCAACGCTGCCGCTGACCGTCCAGGTGCCGTTGCCGGCAGCCAGGACTTCCGTGCCCGTTCCAGTCCCGGTAAAGTCAAGGTTGCCGGTGATGTTCACCGTTGGATTGTTCGTCTCGCCGGAAACGCCGAGATCCTGAGTGTTGGCCGCGTTGATGTAGAAGTGGCTGGAGAAAGTGAATGTGCCGCTACCGAGCGTTACCGTGCGCATGGCCGACGAGGAATTGCTGTAGAACTCGACAGCTCCGCCGTAGGTTCGAGCACTGGCGGTTTGACTGTTGTTCGTGGCGTCGAAACGGAGCAGAGACGAGATCGTGCCGGTCGC
>JBBTRH010000015.1:0-2363 GCA_038065275.1 Patescibacteria group bacterium
TTCGTATTGAAACTTTCGGTCTTGACCAGCTTCCATGGTCGATATGTTTTGGTAGATCGTACCGATCCGCTATTATGTTTAATCAGTCGCATATCAACATTAGCGGTCGAGCCGATATATTGTCGAGGAAATCGTAGGCTTTGGATTATGTAGACGAAGTGCATAATAGTTAACAGCTTGTCCGGCCTGAAGGCCGGATCCGGCCGCGGCCGGAAAAAAGCTGATGCTTGCCCCGTGCGAGCGAAGCTCGTTTACGGGGGGCCTAACCGTTTGACGATGAAGTCGGAAATCACCAGTCACAGCCGAAACAGCGGGAGTATAAAGAATCGCGGCGCCGAGGTCAATGGTGGTACACTGAATGATGCCCGCATGTCCCAACTCTTCCAACGCACCATTGAAGATTTCACCTGCGGCCGTTGCGGCCGGCGCGTGATCGGCAATGGGTATACAAACCACTGTCCGACTTGCTTGTGGAGCAGGCATGTTGATATAAATCCCGGAGACCGAACGGCGGACTGCCGGGGATTAATGGAACCGGTTGGTCTGGAGATTCGCGGCGACGCGTATGTCATCATGCATCGTTGCGTACAGTGCGGACTCGAACGAAAGAACTCGGCCTCGCCCCAGGACAACAACGAGGCCGTCATCCGCCTGGCGGTGATAGGGGGTCAATTCTAGAGTGCAGTTTTTTGGCCCGCCCCCTTGACTTTTTTATGTTTTTCTGCTAACCTATCCGGTTGCTCATTCTACGCGTTCGTGTCGGGGTTCGGTGCGTTCCTGCGCATCGAGTTCCGTCACGAACCATGGTTTCACCGTGACGGAAGGCGGTCGCGTGCCTATTGAGAACGCGGCGTATTCCTCGCGGAGGATGCTGTGGAGAGATTCAAGATTCGGATCGAGTGGGCGGGTAGCAGGCTATCGTCCTCGGAAGTGGCCGGGGAGCTCAGTCAGATTCATCATGGATTGCCCGGGCTTCGTTCGTCTGATGTCGGCAACATTCATGGGCTGGAGTTCTATGATCTGTTCTGGCGCCGGGCGAAGACGTACATGCGGGAGATCCGTAGCTGGCTTCGCGAGAACGGCGTCGTAGACTCCTGGGTGGTCGTCAACGGCAAGTTGCTCGAAGACTTCCTGGAGGGCATCATCGGCCTGGCTCAGCGCCAGCTGGAGACGGCGGTGCGGCGCATCAAGTCGACGCGCTACGGCCTGCCGAACCCCAGAGCTAAGCAGGAGCGCGAAGACATGGAGGGGGTCCTGGCGCACTTGAATCAGATCCTTAGTTAGTTCATGAAGTGCACGGGGACGAGCAATCGTCCCCTGTTTTTTATGCTTAAGGGGTTAGCCGGGCACAATTTATTTCGAAGCACATGCTGGTCCGTAAATTCCTCAAGGGCGTGGTACAATAAACATCAATATGCGTGTTTTGGGCATAGAAACCTCCTGCGATGACACCGCTATCGGCATTGTTACTTACCGCCACGGCCGGTTTACCATCGAGGCGCAAGTCACCGCATCGCAGGCCCTAATGCACCGCCGGTATGGCGGCGTCGTGCCCGAGGTGGCGGCGCGCGAGCATGCCCTGACTATATTGCCGACGCTAAAAGCGGCGATGAAATCGGCGCGAGTTGGCTGGAACAACATCGACACACTGGCGGTTACCGGCGGACCGGGGTTGAATACGGCGCTGGTGGTCGGCGTTGAGACGGCTCGGGCGCTCAGCTACGTCTTGAAAAAACCGGCGGTTCGCGTTAACCACATCGAAGGACACGTGGTCAGCGCCTGGGCCTCGCCGTCAGCGGCGTCAATAAAGTTTCCGGCGGTCGCGCTCATCGTTTCCGGCGGGCACACCGAGCTGATTTTAGTGAAACGGTTGGGGCAATACAAACTTCTTGGTCGGACCCTTGATGACGCAGTGGGCGAGGCTTTTGATAAGGTCGCAAAAATACTCGGCCTGCCGTATCCCGGCGGACCGGAAATTGCCACCCGCGCGGCCCGCGGCGATGCTTCAGTGTTTACTTTTCCCCGCGCCCTGATGCGACCGGGTAATCTTGACTTCAGTTATTCCGGATTGAAAACGTCGGTGCTGTACGAGTTACAGAAACATCGTCATCGAACGGCCTCGCTCGTCAACGACCTGGCCGCCGGTTTCCAAGTCGCCGCGGTCGAGCCGCTGGTAACGAAAACGCGCTGGGCGGTAGAAAAGGTTGGCGCAAAAACGGTTTTATTGGGTGGAGGCGTCGCGGCTAACATGATGTTGCGTGAAAAATTACTGCGTGCGGTTACCGACGGTTTGTATCACGTGCGCTTTGTCCCGCCGTCGCTGTCGCTGTGTATGGATAACGGTGTGATGATCGCCATGGCCG
>JBBTRH010000016.1:0-1571 GCA_038065275.1 Patescibacteria group bacterium
TGAGTTTCCTCGTCAGCTGGCTGGCCGGATATTTCATTTCCGGGTTTATCACGGCGGTCGGCTTTGTTGATGTAGTCTTAGTATTTGTGGCGGCGATGCTCATGAGCTTACTGGCCGCCTGGATTCCGGCCCGGCGGTTGGCCTCGATTGATCCGGCGTTGGTGTTTAAATCATAAACTGTCTCGTATGATTGATATTCTTGGATATATAGCTGGAATGCTCGTGGTCATCTCGCTTGTGCCACAAGTGGTCAAGAGTTGGAAGACAAAATCAACTAAAGACATTTCGTTGCTTCGGTACATAATCTATATCGTAGGCCTGATACTATGGATTATCTATGCGATCATCATTAGTAATGGCCCGGTTGCGGTTATGAATGGAATCGGCCTCTTACTTGCGTTGATTATTCTTGTTTTGAAACTCCGTTATGGATAAGAGCCGTGTTCAAATCCCCACCAAGCACCTGCGCCCGATTGATCCGGCGTTGGTGTTTAAGTCGTAACGTATTGATTATGAATGTTTTCATCGAGAATCCAGCGGGGACAAACATCAAGAACATCTACAACGAAAAGACCTTTGAGTTTATCAAAAGCCGCCCCTACAGCCGAACCACGCCGTTCGCCTACGGATTTATTATCGGCACGAAAAGTGGCGACGGAGACGCATTAGATTGCTTTGTTATCACCGACCAGCCGCTGAAAAGCAGTCAGCGAGTTGCTTGCGAACCGCTGGCTATGCTTGAATATTTTGAAGACGACGAACTCGATCACAAAATCCTCATGAGAATAGAGGACGAGCAACATAAGTTACATCAGCCCGAGCTCGAACAAATTGAAGACTTCCTTCTTCATGTTTTTGATCATTTACCAGAAAAACGTGTCCGAATTGGTAAGGTCCAAGGTACGGACAAAGCGCATAAGCTTATCGAATCGCTCGCAACACCATGAATCGTCCCAAGGAATCGTCAAAGGCTACGGGAATCCTCCGCGTCCACCACGTCAGCAAGACCCTTACTCGTTGAAAAGTCTATGAATCGCGCTCCGGTCAATGAAGACGAATGGCGCCTCGCCGTAGCGTTCCGGCAAATTCATTTTGGAATAGTTATGGCGAACGTACTCAACGACATTCGCGAAGTAGCTCTCATCTTCAACGATCCGAAAGTTTGAACGGTGTTGCCATAATTTTCCCTTGGGGAGCGTGCGAGAAAATGATCCCTTGATTGACTTCATGAGATCGCCGAGCGTGAAGCGTCTGTCTGCTTGGAACGACCGCCGACTAGAGAGTCGTCGGTGTGGGAAGAGGAAGGTGTTCGTTGCTTGTAGCGCTTGGCTTGATAAAGGCTTCTTATCCTCATCACACCGCGCACTCTCCAGTGTGCGGTGTGCCCGGAAAGCAGAAGAGACGTTGTTTATCTCATCAACTCTCAATTTCCTGACAAGAAGATGCAGATGATTGGGCAAGATGCAATAGGCGAGGAGATCAAAATGCTTCATCCGGCAACACGTTTGGATGGCCCGACCGAGCCTTGCCGCTCTCTCGGGTGTGCCGAAGAACCACCGTCCATGGTGGAC
>JBBTRH010000017.1:0-6551 GCA_038065275.1 Patescibacteria group bacterium
AACTCGTTATTATGCGAACTGGGGCGGGTTGGCACCCTTATTATTGCATATTTTGTCCAGTTTTGCTAGTATTGCGTTAGACAACGATTGGTGGCGAAAGGAGCCATCTTTTATGTTAGACATACAACTGTTACTTAAACAAGCCGAAAACGAGCTTCGACTGCGCAATTACAGTCCAAAAACCATCAAAAGTTACCTGTATTTCCTGCGGGAATTCTTGTTATTTCGCGAAAAAAGCCCCAACAGGAATAATGAAACATCCCTGAAGACGTTTCTTCTGTCACTTGAGAATCGCGGAGCATCGCCACAGACACGAAACCTGTGCTTAAGCGCGATTAAGTTCTATTTTCGGGACGTGGTCAAGGTGGCCGCGCCGATCGCGATTAAAACGGCCAAGCGGAGTCAGAGCTTGCCGGTGGTGTTGTCGCGGGAAGAAATTAGCCGGATGTTAAGCGTTATCACGAACACCAAACACAGACTGATGCTGGCGCTGGCTTACGGCGCTGGATTGCGGGTTAGTGAAGCGGTCTCGCTGAAAGTCCAGGATATGGATTTAGCTGAAATGACGCTGCACATCAAACAGGCTAAAGGTCGAAAGGATCGAATAAGCGTATTGCCGGAAAGAATCGTAAACGATTTAAGAAATTTCGTTGCGGGGAAAAGCAATACTGATTATGTGTTCGGTAGCGATTGGGGCGGAAAACTGACGACACGGACCGCGCAGAAAGTTTTTGAGCACGCACTAGCAAGGGCGGGTGTCAAAAAAGACGCGACTTTCCACAGTCTGCGCCACAGTTTCGCCACCCATCTGCTGGAAAACGGGGTCGATGTTCGCTATGTGCAAGAATTGCTTGGACATCACAACATCCGCACGACGCAACGGTACACCCGGGTAACGAACCCGATGCTAAAAAGCATTAAAAGTCCGTTATAAATCATCTGTTGCAAAGCCTCATACCCCAGAAGTTCGCATCGGGTGTCTACCCGCCTCCGCAGAAAGCCATGGGCGTGAGCCCGTGGATGAATGTGGCGGGTATCCCGACGAAGGAGGGATCTCGTTTGGTTGCTTCGGCGGGTTTCGCCAAAGAACCAAAAGAGGCCACGGCTGGCCTACTCCGCCGAAGTCCGCCTTAGCCAAGGCGACGGCGGACGAAGGCTGGATAAGGCCGTGCCTGCGCGCCGGAGTGCCGTTGCTATGGCACGCAGGCGTGGAGCTTCACCCCCCTGCCGCGGCGATTGATTTCACTTCGTTCATCAATCGCTCGCTCCCTCCCCCTTTATGAAAGGGGGGTATAAAAAAGCACGCGCTGGAGATCAACGCGTGCGGCGAAAAGAGATAAAGCGGAATGGTCAGCGGATCAACTCGCGGTAGTCTTTCTTCAGCGCGCCGATCACTGCTTGATGGTTGATGTGACGGAGCGTGGTGCGGCCGATCTTTTCCAGCCGCTTGGTCACTTTCGGCAGAGCTTCAGCGGGGATGAACATATCGCCCAACACTCTGACCAAAGCTCGGACCTCGGTCTCACGCCACTGGCCGCGCCCGCGGAGCGTTTTTTCGATCTGGTCGAGGATGACTTCGTGAGCGGGACGCTTGGTGATGTTGACGTCTGATTTCGGCATAATGACGACACCTCCCTACTCGTGGTAGTAGACATTGAAGACGATCATCCTAACCTGGTGTTGCTGACCGTCGCGGACGATGCGGTTGGAACTGACTTCGACGTCGTGGGACATCTTTCGGGCGGACGGGTGTTCCCGTTGCCAAGCGAAGAGGCAGTGGGAGCAGTAGCGTTCGAGCGGCGGAAGCGACGCATCAACAGCCCGGCAAATGAAGCGTTCGTGAGCCATGGGGGTTCCTCGCTGTAGTAGGTTGTCGAAGAACGGCCGGAGATTGTCGCTACTCTAAACCTGGTCGATGAAACTGTCAACCCCGTTAGAGGCGAACGCTGACACCAGAGGAACGGTTGATTTTTTCGACGCCCTGAATTACACCATCTGACCGAGGCAAACCACCCTCGCCTCTAACGGGGTCAACCCAGCACCACTTTAGCTAAAACAGAATTTATTATCTCGGATATTTTATCGTGGATAAACATGATTCTTGAAATCCCTGTGAACCAACTAAAATGGTGCTGGGTCAATGCGCTCTAGTGGAATAGCTACCACCGGCCGTTGCCAGTGGTTCCGATTTCCCGTCTTTTCAGGTACACTGACCGTATGTCTAAGACGAAGCCGCATAAAAAGGAAGAAACGGCCCTGCGCCAACGGGGCTTTCAGTATATCGCCGGCGCCGACGAAGCCGGGAAAGGGTCCTGGGCCGGTCCGATCGTGGCCGCGGCCGTCATTCTGCCATTCGACTTCGAGCCGCGGCACGTCAACGACTCCAAGCAACTGACTGAACGCCAGCGCCAGCTGATGTTCGTGCATGTCGCCCGGACGGCACTTAGCTGGGCCGTCGGCGTCGTCTCGTCTCAGGAAATCGACCGCCGCGGCATCGTGGCCGCCAACAAAAAAGCGCTCCTGACCGCGCTGAAAAAACTCCATCTCCGGCCGCAAGCGATTCTGGTCGACGCTGTGAAGTTGAAAATAGGCAAGAAGCCAGTCAAAGCGATCATCGGCGGCGATGCGAAAGTATTGTCTATTGCCGCCGCCTCGATCGTAGCGAAGGTCGTCCGTGACGCGCTGATGGTCGGCCAACACCGCCTGTTCCCGCAGTATGAATTCCACCGGCACAAAGGATACGGCACGCCGCGGCATCAACGGCTGTTGAAGCGGTACGGACCCAGTCCGATTCACCGCCGGAGCTTTCAACCAGTTCGGGCGCTCATCAACCGTCGTCGACGCTCATGATCCTCGGTCGACGAGTCGCGGCCGTTCTTCCGGCGTACAACGCTGCGAAGACCCTCGCCCAAACAGTAGCCGATATTCCCCGCGACGCGGTTGACGACATTATTCTCGTTGATGATTGTAGCCGGGATGAGACGGTGGCTCTGGCGAGAGAGCTCGGGCTGTTCACTGTCGTTCACGACCGCAATCGCGGCTACGGCGGCAACCAGAAGACGTGCTATGCGACGGCTTTGGCCCGGGGAGCCGACATTGTGATCATGGTCCACCCCGACCATCAATACGATCCGCGCTACGTCACCGAGCTCGTGACCATCATCGCCGAAGGGAGAGCTGACGCCGCCTTCGGCTCACGGATGCTGACGCCAGGAACGGCGCTGAAAGGCGGCATGCCGCGCTGGAAATACCTGGCCAACATCGCCTTGACCAACGTCGCCAACCTGGTGCTCGGCCTGCGGTTGAGCGAGTACCATTCCGGCTTCCGGGCCTACAGTCGGAAGGTGCTGCAAACCCTGGCGCTGGAGAGCAACTCCGACAACTTCATTTTCGACACGGAGATTATCATTCAACTCAAGCACGCCGGTTTCCGCATCCGCGAAATACCCATCCCGACTAGGTACTTTAAAGATGCCTCCAGCATCGGCTTTGGACGTAGCGTTGAATACGGCCTGCACGTGATCATGACTCTCTGGCACTATGTCCTCCACCGGATCAACCTCCGTACCGATCCACGATTCGCCTACGTCGGGAGCCAGGACTAGCCTAATCCTCCTGCTGGCGGCCCTGGCCGTCGGGGCCGTGTTGCGTTTCTATCACCTCGACCGCCAGCCGCAAGGGATCCACCCGGACGAGGCGCTTTACGGCTACGAAGGCTGGTCGATCATGTCCACCGGTTGCGACTACCGCCGGACCGGCTGTCCGCCGCTGTATCTGAAAGGCTACAGCACCGACTGGGACAACCGGACCAGCGTCCTCTACCCGTACCTGTACTCCGTGCTGTGGCGCTTCCTGCCGATGACGATTTTCTTCATCCGTCTGCCCTCCGTGCTCATCGGGTTGGGCGTCATCGTCTTGACCTATCTGCTGGGGCGGCGGTTGTTTCTTTCACAGCCGCTAGTGGCCGGGGCGGCCGCCCTGCTGACGGCCCTATCGCCGCTGGCGATCAGCTGGAGCCGGGTCGGACACGATCCGATCACCGTCCCGTTCTTGACCCTGGTGATCGCGCTCAGCATCCTGCGGACGCCCGCCCAGCCGCGCTGGTGGTTGCTCGCCGGGCTGGCCTTAGCGGTCGGCCTGTACGGTTACCAGCCATTTAAGTTCGTCGGCCCGGGCATCGCCCTGCTTAGTCTGTGGTATGTCAAACCCAGCTGGACTAAGCAGTATCGACGTTGGTTCATTGTGGCGGCGGTGCTGGGCGTGGCCGCGGCCACTCCGTTCCTGATAAACCAAATCACTAACTGGTCAATTCTCCAACGTCAGTTTAACGGCATAACCATTCTCCGCCTGCACCTTGGCTGGCTACGGGTATTTTGGAACGTCGATCTCTACCTGATCAATCAAATAACCAATCCGGCGACCTGGCTGGCATTTGTTCCGTTCGCGGCGGCCGCGGCCGTCATGATATTCTGGCGGTCTCAGCGTCGGACGGTAGTGTACTGCCTGTGGTGGTTGGCCATCGCGCTGGTCCCGGTCCTGATCACCTACTGGTTGCCGGGTAACAACGAAATGCAGTCCCGCGGTCTGGGCATCACCGGCCCGTACGAAATCCTGGCCGCGGCCGGCATCGTGTACTTAATTATGCGCTGGCGACAATGGGCGTCACGTCTCGGCCGGACGGTGGCGATTGGCCTGCTGACGGTCTTCATGGCCGGCCAAATTCTTCTTAGCGGCTTAGTTAACCAAGCCTGGGGCGGCTGGTGCTGTTTCGTCCTGGGCGGGATGGAACGAGTCGCCGCGGTCATCCGCCAACCACCATACGCGGATCGGCGGGTAGTGATCGAACGCTTCCACTTTATGCAAGGCGTCAACCTGCTGTGGACGATGAAAATTCCGCCGCACGAACTGCAATCACAGTCAACCGATTGGCAAGTGTGGCAGGACAATCAACAAAGCAAAGCCGACGTAGCCACTCGCGTCGATCGGTTCTCTTTCTGCTATACCGACGTTTGTTTCCGGCCGGGCGACGGCGCGTTGTACGTTGTGCCGGCTGATCTGCTACAGCAGTTGCCGACCGTCGCCACCTTTAACCTCCATTTCTACCGCTCCGTCTGGCCGTGGAAAATCGTGGACAACGCGCCGTTGCCGGCTGACCGGTTTAAGGAGTAGAATGCCTGGTATGGACGGTAACTTAAGAGAACAGAACTACCTTGATCCTCACGCCTTGCTCCGGCGCCTGGCCCTGACGCCGGGCCTGTGGGTCGGCGACTTCGGCGTCGGTGCCGGCGGCCACTTTGTGACGCCGACGGCGAAAGCCGTCGGGACTAACGGCGGAGTAGTGATGTTCGATATTTTGAAATCGGCGCTGTCCGGAGCGATGAGCCGAGCCAAACTGTCCGGCGTCGGCAACTACCGGGCGGTGTGGACGAACCTGGAAATCTATGAGGGCGCGCCCGGCGTGGCCGACAATACTCTCGACGCCGGTTTGCTGATCAACGTCCTGCACCAAAGCACGAAACACAAGGATATCCTGGCGGAAATCCAGCGGATGTTGAAATCCGGAGCTAAGCTTTTAATCGCCGACTGGCAACCGGAGGTCAACACCGCCATCGCGCCGCCGGCCGAACGGCGGTTGGCGGATGGCTATGTTGAACAACTGGCTAAAGAAGTCGGTTTCGCGCCGCTTGAACGATTCGAGATCAAGCCGTACCACTGGGGGCTGGTGTTGGCCAAAACTTAAGCTCATGAAAAAGCGGATCATCCGCGCAGCGGTGACAGTCGCGGCCTCATTTATACTATTCGTAATCGGCATGGTAATTTATAGTAAGGTGTATTTACCACCACATAAAGCGAAATTCATTCCGACGGGGAAGACTATAACCTATAGCAATCACGAAGTAAGCGTTTCATGTCAACGCGACACAGATTGCACGCTCATTTCTAACGACTGGGATTATCGGAAATGCGGCCGGCCCATCTTTTGTAATTCTGCCGGCTCTGACGCGAGAGCGGTAAACGTTCAAGCTTGGCAAAAGCTTGGAGGTGAGCAAGGATTTATGACACAAGACAGCTGTCATGAATTAAATGTGAAGAAATATGGCGCGTCTTATGCTGTTGATGCGTTCGAGGCCTGTATGGGCGGAATAATCATGCGCGCGACCTGCTACTTTGGGAAATGCTTACCGGTTCAAGTGGTGCCGTAACATGCCGTCACCTCGGCAAAAATTCGGGACCAGGGCAGAACAACAAGCGGCTGATTTTTTGCTGGCCAAAGGAATGAACCTAATAGATCGCCACGTTACTTCGCGCTTTGGTGAGATCGATCTGCTGATGCAAGACGGCGCCACCGTCGTCGCGGTCGAAGTGAAAGCGCGGCGGAACGCGAGGTTCGGTCGGGCGGTGGAATCCATGACGCAGAAAAAGTTGGCCAACATCGCCGCGGCGTTGCATCAGACGCTGGAGAAGCGCGGTTGGCAGAACCGCCCGTACCGCATCGATATCATAACTGTCGAGCCGAACGGGATTGAGCACCTAAAAAGTGTCGGGCCGGA
>JBBTRH010000017.1:6651-8225 GCA_038065275.1 Patescibacteria group bacterium
CGCCCCTCCTTATGCAAAAGAGGGGTGTATTCGTGGGCGCTGAGCCTGTGACCGACGGACGGACCGACAGACATCGACCCAGCACCACTTTGGCTAAAACAAAGGTAATTATCCTGGTTATTTTATCGTGGATAAATATGTTTCTTGAAATCCCCATGAACCAACCAAAGTGGTGCTAGGTGCTGGGTTGACCCGGTTAGAGGCGAATATTGACGCCGGAAAAACAGCAGGTTTTCCAACACCCTGAATAGTACCGGCTGAATCGGTAAACCACGTTCGCCTCTAACGGGGTTGACAACTATTTCGGCGCATGGTTGTCTGACGATGTTTGGAGCTCTTTCTCACCCGCGCACCAGCCCCGACGCGTCCGCGACGCGCTCGCGCGGTCGGGACGGTCGGGACGGATGCGGGGTTTCGCTCCGCACCGTTTGGCGGAGCTTCACATTCGGAGGGAAAAGCGATGGCTGAACCACGATCAGTCTTATTGGTCGAAAAGAGTTCCGATTGGGCCAAGGTATTCCGCGACCGCCTGCCGGCGGAAGCGACTATGGTCTGGGCGCCGTCGGTGTCCGAAGCTGAGCGCTTGTACCGCGACCATCGCTGGTTCGACGCCGTCATCATCGGCGACGTGGACTTGCCGGCCGAGGCGCTAGCCTTCGTGACCTCGGTCCGGTCTGATTTTCGCGGCCCAATCATTGCCGCGGTCACCAATGTCGACGCCAAAGTCGAACTGGTCAAAGCCGGGTGCAACCACTGGATCAAGTTGCAAAAGATCGAGGCCATCAACTCGCTCCGCCTGGTCTTCGACTGGCGCTAAATACCGGCCGCTAATGGGCTGGTTTTTTTTGAGTTCAACTTATTATTTATTATGCAGGTCCGCAAAAAGATGTTCCCAAGGAGCGGGTAAAACATCACCCGCGCACCATCCGCCTCGGACGGAGGTGCGGGATTCCATTTGCGCGCGTTTCCTGCCCGCCCTATACTCTCAGTGCATCAATTTTCTGCCATGCCACATTCCGAAGGTCAAGACTCAACCGACAAACCGCCGATTGATCACACCGAGCCGGGGTCGACGATGGAACGTCGCGAACGAAAAACACGCGCCCTATTCATCAACGACAATAACGACTGGCTACGAGCAATGGGCCGCGCATTCCGTGCTTCACCCGACGTCGTCATGGCCGAATGTCACTCGGTGAAAGAGGCGATCGCGGCTATTGAGGCGCATCAACCGGCCGTCGTCTTCCTCGATCATCAGCTGACTGAAGGCGGCCATGAAGGTTTCGATATCATCGAGCGTATCAAGGATCGAGGTATAAAAATCATTTCTACCACCGGCGATCTCGTAAGCGCCGAAGAATACCGGCGACAAGGGGTGGATCACATTGCTCCATACGATTTGGAGGCGCTTCGGGCGGCGCTTGAGGAACAAACACCTGAATAACACCGGAACTGCCACCCAGTAGACAGAGGTGTTGACGGAGTATTGCTCGTCATGTTATTCTGCCCATGTCTGGTTCTTGACTGAACTGGTTGGTTGACTGTATCGACAATTCAATAACGACTACCCCCAT
>JBBTRH010000017.1:8325-11894 GCA_038065275.1 Patescibacteria group bacterium
CATGCCCCAATCTGAATTAAAGCAAGCAATCGAAGAGATCTGCGCCGAAAAGAATATCCCGTACCAGTCGGTGATCGAAACGATCGCCGCGGCCTTGGCGGTCGCCTACCGCAAGGATTTCGGTCAGCCGAACGAAAATGTAGTTGTTGATTTCAACGTTGATGACGGCACCAACCGCGTTTTTGACGTGAAGACGGTAGTGGAAGACAAACTTTACGACGAATTCTTAGCCGAGCAAAAGCGGCGCGAAGAAGCGGAGACGGCCGGAAAACTTGAAGAGTATTTAACGAAGAAACGGGCCGAAGAGGAAGTACTACACTCGGCCACTCCCACCACCCCGTCCGAGCCCGGCTCGGACACCCCTCCTCATACAGGAGGGGAGGAAAGAGAGGAGCGCTTTGATCCAAAAAAGCACATCACCTTGTCCGCCGCGAAGAAGCTGAAGAAGGGTTATGCACTCGGCGATGAGATCCGCACCGAGCTGTTCCCGCCGGCAGCTTACGGCCGGATGGCCGCCCAGACGGCCAAGCAGGTGGTCATCCAACGCATCCGCGAAGCCGAACGCGACATCATTTACAAGGAATACAAGGGCCGCGAAGGCGAGCTCCTGACGGCCATGGTCCAGCGCGTCGAAGGGCGGATGGTGCTGATCGATTTGGGCCATACCACCGCCATCATGCCGCCGCCGGAGCAGGTCCAGCGCGAGCGCTACCGTCCCGGCGACCGGATCAAGGTCTTTTTGGTGGCGGTCAATATGGGGCCGCGCGGACCGGAAATTCTCGTCTCGCGCTCGCATCCGGAAATCGTCCGCAAGCTCTTCACCTTCGAAGTGCCGGAACTCCATAACGAATCGGTCACCATCAAGTCAATCGCCCGCGAAGCCGGCTTGCGGACAAAGCTGGCGGTGTGGTCGGCCACGAAAAACATCGATCCCGTCGGTAGTCTCGTCGGCCAACGCGGCACGCGCGTCCAGACGGTCATCTCCGAGCTCGGCGGCGAAAAGGTGGACATCATCGAGTGGTCCGACGACCCGGTTAAATACATCACCAACGCGCTGTCGCCGGCCAAGGTCATCTCCATCAAGCTGAATGACGTCGAGCATTCCTGCGTGGCGGAAGTCAAGGACGACCAGCTCAGCCTGGCCATCGGCAAAGCCGGGCAGAACGTCCGCCTGGCCGCCAAACTAACGGGGTGGAAAATCGACTTGGTCGGAGACAGCGGCGCAGTACCGACCAGTTCGGGCCAGGCAGAAGATAGCGCTGCCCCGCACCAGGATGCCCCGACTAACGTAAAGGGCAGTGAAATAAAGGACGGCCCTGAGGAGGGGCAGGCGACGACGGTGACTGATGAAGGGACCGCTGTTCCAGCCGGTAACGCCACCGCCGATACAACCGCCGCTGTGGCTACACCGGCTGAACCCCCGGCTGGCTCGACCGAATCTCCAACCTGACTTTTTACCACTAGGACCGCCACGGTATGAATTTTCTCTACTTCGCTCTCGGCATCAGCGCCCTGGGCCTAATCACTACCTGGATTTTGACCCGACTCGTTGACCGTCTGCCCGACGGCAACGAGGCGATGATGAAGGTCGCCGACGCCATTCGAGCCGGCGCCAAGGCGTTCTTAAAACGCCAGTACACCACCATCGGCTTGATCGCCATCGGCGTCGCCGTCCTGATCGCCGCGGTCTACTTCGCCACCGGTAAACCGGCCCAGGCTTGGCAGACGTCGATCGCTTTTCTGATTGGGGCCATCGCCTCGGGGCTGGCCGGCTACATGGGCATGTACGTCTCGGTCCGAGCCAACTCGAAAGTGGCTGCGGCCGCCGACCGCGGCAGTCTCCGCGGCGCCATGTCCGCCGCCTTGCGCGGCGGAGCGGTCGAAGGGATGCTGGTCTCATCGTTGACCCTGCTCGGCCTGTCGGCCCTGTACTTTGTCTATACCCAGTGGCTGCACTTCGATCCGCGTGAAGTACCCGGCGCGATCATCGGTTTCGCCTTCGGCGCTTCGCTGGTGGCCCTGTTCGCCCAGCTCGGCGGCGGGATTTACACCAAGGCGGCGGATGTCGGGGCCGACTTGGTGGGAAAAGTTGAAGCGGGTATCCCGGAAGACGATCCGCGCAACCCGGCGGTCATCGCCGACTTGGTCGGCGATAACGTCGGCGACTGCGCCGGTCGTGGCGCCGACCTGTTCGAATCGACGGCGGCCGAAAATATCGGCGCCATGATCCTCGGAGTGGCGTTGTTCCCGGCTTTCGGGCTGAAGGGCATCCTTTTCCCGCTGGTGGTCCAAGCCTGCGGCATGATCGCCTCAATCATCGGCGTCTTTACGGTTAAGGTTAAGGAGAACTCCGGCGAAGCCGGATCCGGCTCCGCCGGAGAAGACCCGATGAACGCCCTCAACCGCGGATACTACCTGACCGCCGTCCTCGGCGTCGCGGCGCTGTACGGCGTCACGCGGCTGATGCTGGGCGAGCACTACCTGTGGTTCTTCGCCGCCGGGGTCGTGGGCGTGCTGATGGGCATCGCCTTCTTGCTCCTGACTCAGTACTACACCGACCATAAATTCCGTCCGGTCAAAGAGATCGCCCGCGCCTCAGAAACCGGTCCGGCCACGACCATCATCTCCGGTCTGGCCGTCGGGTTCGAAAACGTGGCCCTGCCGGTGCTGACCATCGGCGCGGCGCTGTGGGGCGCGTTCACGCTCGGCGATAAATCCGGTTTGGAACATGGCGGGTTGTACGGCACGGCCGTGGCCACCATTGGCATGCTGGTGACGGCCATGTACGTTCTGGCCATGGATACCTTCGGGCCGATTACCGACAACGCCGGCGGCATCGTCGAGATGTCGAACGGTAGCGCCGCCACGCGGAAAATCACCGACCGTCTGGACAGCGTCGGTAACACCACCAAAGCCTTGACCAAAGGGTACGCCGTCGGCTCGGCCGCGCTGGCCGCTTTCCTGCTCTTCTCCGCATTTCTCGAGCGAGCCAACATCAAGACCGTTGACTTAGCGAACATCAAAGTGTTCATCGGCGCCTTTATCGGCGCCATGCTGGTCTTCCTGTTCTCCTCGTTGGCCATCCGCGCCGTCGGCAAGACGGCCGGCTATATTATCGAAGAAGTCCGCCGTCAGTTCCGCGAAAATCCGGGTATCATGCAAGGTACTGCGCAACCGGATTACGGTACCGCGGTCGACATTACCACTCGCGGCGCCCTGCGGAACATGGTCCTGCCGGGGATTATTGCCATCGGCGTACCGATCGCGGTCGGGCTGGTCCTGCGGGCCGAAGCGGCGGCCGGAATGTTGATGGTCGGGACGATCACCGGCGTGATTATGGCCCTAGTCATGAACAACGCCGGGGGCGCCTGGGACAACGCCAAGAAGTACATTGAGAGCGGGGAGTTCAAAGACAGCAAGGGCGTCGTCCAAGGCAAGAAAACAGCGGCTCACGCGGCCGCGGTCGTCGGCGACACCGTCGGCGATCCGTTTAAGGATACGGCCGGGCCGAGCTTACACGTGCTCATAAAGCTGTTGGCTACGTTGACCCTGGTTCTCGCCGCGCTGTT
>JBBTRH010000018.1:0-2299 GCA_038065275.1 Patescibacteria group bacterium
TAGCGGTATCACTAACTCGCCCATCCCCTTAAGTTTATGAAAAAAGCACTAATGTTCGCGACTATCGCGGTTTTTGTGTTGGTTGGCTCTCTTGCGATAAATAATGGTCAAGCGAAGGCATTTTATTCACAGAATTTAGTAGTGAATGGTGGCTTTGAGGCGAATCCGCTTGGCACGGGTTGGGAAGGAGACACGTATGTCATTGATAACGTGATACCCGGTGATTGGCATAGTGGCTCTCGCGGTGCTCTCATCTCCTACAGCTCTTCCGGATCGAATATGTTGTATCAGACCATTAATCTTCCTAGTGATACCACATCTGCAATATTTTCTGTTTGGTATCAATTTTTTTCGTTCGAAACCGGGCCAACCACTGATTTAATGGCAATCGATATCCGTAATCCTGATGATTTAAGTGATATTTGGTTTTCAAATGTGTTTGAACCTAATGTCAACGAGACTGGCCCTGTATGGACTCATCTGACCGCTGATATCACGTCACACAAGGGCCAGACTGGTGTAATCATATTATGGTTCCAAGAGAATGGTCTACCGTATTCCTGGGGACTCATCGATGACGTAAGTGTAATTGTTGAAAAATCAGACGTTACCGCTCCTACCACAACTTTATCAAGCATTCCCTCGGTACCCAATGGAAGTAATTCATTCTACACGACAATCCCTACAATAACTCTTTCGGTTTCCGACGATGTTGGTGGTAGCGGTGTCGATAAACCTTTCTACACCTGGGACGGTGGAGTTTTGATCCCCTATGCCGGACCCTTTGCGGCCTTGGAGGGTACTCATACGCTCTCGTATATCTCGAGTGATGTAGCAGGGAATGCCGAGGTCGTAAAAAAATCGGTCATTAAAGTGGATACCGGAGTTCCGGCAACTACGGCCGGTGTTTCCCTCGCGCCAAATTCAGCGAGTGGTTGGTACAGCGGTGCGCCGACAGTCACTCTAGCTTCGACTGACGGAACCAGCGGTATTGGCGGCATATATTACAACTGGGATGGGGCGGCGATGACGCCATACTCAGCGGCTATCGCGGTTCCTAGCGGCGCTCATACATTGAATTACTATGCCATTGACGGAGCAGGCAATTCCGAGCCGATGAAGACATTAACGCTAAAATTAGACAGCAGTGGTCCGACTATTACGCTGGATAAACCAGACGCATCGGTGATGACAAATTCTTCGGTATATACTATAGCCGGTAAAGTCAGTGATGCAGTTTCCGGCTTGGCTGGTTTGTCGATCAATGGAATATCAACGCCGGTGAATCCCGACGGTAGCTTTAGCCAGAATGTCCCTGTCAAACTGGGAGCGAATGTCGTGACTTTGAGCGCCACCGATACCGCCGGCAACAACTCAGTCGTCACGCAGACGGTGACATACAAACACCCGGTGGTCCTTGGTATTTCGACCAGTAGGCCCACGGTCACGAACAAGAAACCAGTCAAGGGTTCATTCGACATAAAAGTCGGAACCTCAACAGTCAGCGTCACGCCATTTGGCAAAGGATTCAGCGGTAAGATTTGGGCGGATTCAGCGGTAAGATTTGGGCGCAAAAAATTGACTTCGTAGACGCGTCTAAATCTATCTACGTCTTCATACCCGCAGGCTGGTACGCGAAAGGCGCTATCTATGTTTATGACGCCAAAGCTAAACTTATCCGCACCATCAAACCGTTCGGTAAATTTGAGCCAAACGGATTCAAAGTCGCGCTTACCGTCAGCGCTTTTGATGATAAAGTGTATCTGGTTGTCACACAAATAAAGAACGGTCACGAGGCTAAGGTTTACCAGATTTCCTCAGGTCATTTTGATCTCATTACGACACTCGGAGTAGCGAAAAATGATGTTCGCGGTACGGCCGTCGTACGTTTCGTGCCTATTTATCCAGACCAAATCGGCATCGCTACTGCTATTGGTGGCAACGGCAAGACACTGAAATTGTGGAAATATGAACCGTTGAAGAAAAAGTTTATCCAGGACAAAAAGACGAGTACCAAGAAAATCAAAGTAACCCAAGATAACATCAATTATTCTCGGTAGATACCGCTACAAACGCCAGCACCCATCACGGGTGCTGGCGTTTTCGTCGTACTCTCAACCTTTTCAATCGTTAATGTATGCTGATCGTTTTTGGTGTCTTTACATCGTAGGGGGGTGAGACACTGTACCATCCCACGGTTCCTTTCTTCTTTGTCAGCCGATTCCATCGCATTAGATAATAATTAAGTGTTACCGAAGCCAGGTGATGAACGATAATGGAAGCGGTGCCGGAAGCGCTG
>JBBTRH010000019.1:0-17982 GCA_038065275.1 Patescibacteria group bacterium
GCGTCGGGAAGAGTTTCTACCAGGCGTAGAAATGTAGACCCCGCGATAAAGCGGTCGCCGAGGCCCGGGGCGTGTCGAAGGGTGAAGGCGACAAATCAGGTGGTACCGCCGTCCCGAACACAGCTTCGGGAAAGGTCCTGAAAATTTCAGTGATCTTGCTTTATCTAATCTATCGAGATGCCGGAATTACTAAAAACATACAACCCGCGCGAGGTTGAGCAAGCCATCTATCGTCGCTGGGAGGAATCGGGGTTGTTTAATCCGGACAAATTACCGCTGGCAAAGCGTCGGAAGCCGTTTACGATATCGATGCCGCCGCCGAACATCACCGGCGAACTGCACATCGGCCACATGCTTGGTTTAACGATCCAGGACCTGCTCATCCGATATCACCGCCTGCGCGGCGAGGCGGCGCTTTTGGTCCCCGGCACTGATCACGCGGCCATTGCCACCCAAGTTGTGGTTGAGCGTGAACTGCGGAAGGAGGGGGTTCAGCGTCACGAAATTGGGCGCGAGAAGTTTCTCGAACATGTTTGGAAGTGGAAAGAAAAGTACGGCCGGCGGATCGTCGAACAAACGAAGCGCGTCGGCGCCTCGGCCGATTGGTCGCGCGAGCGCTTCACCATGGACAAGGGGTTGACCCTGGCCGTTAACACTGCCTTTAAGCGACTCTACGACGACGGGCTTATTTACCGCGGTGAAAGAATCACCAATTGGTGCCCGGCCTGCCGGACGTCCATTTCCGACCTGGAGGTTGATCATGAGGACGTTCCGGGTAAATTGTGGTATATCAAATACCCGCTGACTGACGGCTCGGGCCATGTCACCGTTGCTACCACCAGGCCGGAAACGATGCTTGGAGATACGGCGGTCGCGGTTCACCCCGGTGACGCGCGGTTTGCCAGCTTCGCCGGTAAGACAGTCCGCTTACCGATCACCGGACACAATATTCCGATCATAACCGACACTAAAATCGACCGCGAATTCGGCACTGGCGCGGTTAAGGTTACTCCGGCCCACGACATGCTTGATTACGAACTTGGACAAACGCACCGTCTTCCGATCGTGCGAATAATCGGGTTTGATGGCCGCCTTCTACCCGCGGCGGGCGTTGAGTATTGCGGCCTTTCCGTTCTCGAGGCGCGCCAACGGGTGATTGAAAAATTGCGCGGACTTAACGCGATCGAGAAGGAGGAGGATCATATTCACGCGGTGGCGCTGTGCTCGCGTTCGAAAACCGTGATCGAGCCGCTGATCTCGAAACAGTGGTTCGTCAGGGTTAAGCCTTTAGCCGAAAAAGCTGTTCGCGCTGTGCGGTCGGGAAAAATTAAGATTGTGCCGGAGCGGTTCGTAAAAACGTATTTCCAGTGGATGGAGAATATTCATGACTGGAATATTTCCCGGCAAATTTGGTGGGGGCATCAGTTGCCGGTGTGGTACCGCACGCAAAATGGCCGGGAAGAGACGCGGGTTTCTCTAACTAGGCCCGGCCCGAGCTGGACGCAGGACACCGATACGCTTGACACCTGGTTCTCGGCGGGACTGTGGACGTTCTCGACGCTCGGTTGGCCGAAGAACACTGCCGACCTGCGCCGTTATCACCCGACCGATGTGCTGGAAACTGCCTGGGACATTCTCTTCTTCTGGGTGGCACGGATGATCATGTTCTCGCTCTACTTCGTTAAGGAGGTGCCGTTCAAAACCGTCTATCTCCACGGTTTGGTGTTGGATGAACACGGCCAAAAAATGTCCAAGTCTAAGGGCACCGGCGTCGATCCGTTGGTGATGGGCGATAAGTACGGCACGGATGCTTTGCGCATGAGTTTAATCGTCGGCAACGCCCCCGGGCAGGATTTTCGATTATACGAAAAAAAAATCGAGGGCTACCGAAACTTCGCCAATAAACTTTGGAACGTATCCCGCTTCGTCTTGAGTAACGAACGGCCGCGGGGACGGGTGACGGCCGGTTCTTTGGCTGACCGTTGGATTCTCGGAAAGTCACAGCAACTTATTAAAAACGTCACGCGCGGGCTGGATAAACTAGATTTTTCCGCCGCCGGTCAGAATCTGTACGACTTTTTGTGGCATGATTTTGCCGATTGGTACTTAGAAGTCTCTAAGGTCCGAAAAAACGTCGGCTTGCTCTATGTTGTTCTCGATAATTACCTACGACTACTCCACCCGTTCATGCCGTTCATCACCGAACAACTTTGGTCGCGGCTTTACCCCGACCGGTTATTACTGGTTAGTGCCTGGCCGAAACCGTCGCCGCGCCTCGCGGAAGCCGCCGGGCAATTATTCGAAAAACTCCAACGCACAGTCGTTGCCTTGAGAAACTTCCGTCTCCATAGCGGCCTTCCGGCCGGTGCGTCATGTTCGTTCGTGGCCCGCAGTGAAGCAGACGACGCCCGTTTATTGGCGGCCTTGTCCGGTGTGCGCGTCCAGACCGTTCGGCGATTAACCGTCGACAGCCGCTACGGCGACCTTCTCATCGGCGAGATAACATTTCAAATCGAAAAGCGGTACATCGAACGGTTTGAATCCTGGCGCCAAAAAGAACGGGTGGCGCTGGAGAGTCACATTGCCAGCATCGAGCGCAAACTGAACAACGAGCGCTTTGCCGCTCGAGCGCCAAGCGCCGTGGTCACTAACGAACGCGAAAAGCTCGCCACCGCGAAACAGCGCCTGCTCGAGCTTTAATCTGCCCCTCCGGCCGAGCCTGCCCTGAGCTTGCCGAGGGGAGGGGTTACTGCGCCACCCGGAACACTTCCTCGACCGTAGTAATACCGTCAAGCGCTTTAAGCAGGCCGTCCTGGGCCATGGTAATCATCCCTTGGTGCTTGGCCACTTCACGCATCTGGTATTCGCTGGCCTGGCTGGTCAGGATCACCCGTTCCAGCTCGTCGTCAACGACCAGTACTTCAAAAATGCCGATCCGGCCCAGGTAGCCGAGGTGGTGGCAATGATTGCAACCCGTACCTTTTCGGAAAACGAGCGGTTGCGACACGTCAACGGTATATCCGGAATTTTTTGGAATGGCCGCGAGGGTGCTTTTGACCCGTTCCATCAGTTCGGGCGGTAGCGGGTCAGTAGCCGCGCACTGTTCGCAATTTCGCCGCACCAGCCTTTGGGCCACGACCGCGTTCAGGGCCGGGGCCAAGAGATAAGGTTTTGTGCCCATTGACAGGAAGCGCGGAATGGCGCCAGCCGCGTCGTTGGTATGGACGGTCGACAAGACGAGGTGGCCGGTCAGGGCGGCTTGAATGGCCGTATCGGCCGTTTCCAGGTCGCGGATTTCCCCAACCATAACCACGTCCGGGTCTTGGCGGAGAATTGAGCGCAAACCCTGGGCAAAGGTGTATCCTTTGGCCCAGTCGACCTGGCTCTGGTTAACACCCTCGATCTTGTACTCAATCGGGTCTTCCAGGGTGATAATTTTCGTGTCGGATGTGTTCAGGCGGGTGAGAATAGCGTATAGGGTGGTGGTTTTTCCCGAGCCCGTCGGTCCGGTGACCACGACCATGCCGTTGGGGCGGGCGGTTTCTTTGGTCAGCTGGTCATAGGCGCGATCGCGCAGACCAAGCTCGTCGAAGGTGATGGCTGTCGCCGTCGATCGCAACAATCGCATGACCACGCTTTCGCCGAAGGCGGTCGGGAGCGTCGAAACGCGGATATCAACTTTATCGCCGGACATCAGCAGGGTGATCCGTCCGTCCTGGGGGGTGGTGGTGATGTTTATTTTCAGTCCGGCCATCAGCTTGATCCGAGAGATAATCCGTGGCCACTGTTTCTTGGCGATGGTGGCGACCGGCACTAACACTCCGTCAATCCGATACCGCACCCGGATGCCTTCGGCGGCGGCTTCAATGTGGAGGTCTGAGGCCCGGGACTGGAGCGCGCCGGCCAGCAGGACAATAAACGTGTCGGTCACGCTAGTGGTTTTTAGGCGGGCGGCGATGTCTTCCAGGTGGCGAATGTCGCCTTGAAACCGTTCGAGGTCGTGGGTGGCTATTTCCAGGTCACTGGTCACCTGGTGCACTTTCGGGAGGCGGTCGTAAAGCTTCAGGGCCGACCGGAAACTGTGTCCCGAAATGACGTACAGCTCCGCCTGCGCATGGAATTTGGCGCTAAGTGCGGTCATCAACGGCGCCAGCTCCGGCTGTTTCGGGTCGGTAGTGCCGAGGCGGATCTGGCCCATGGTCTTGAGGAAACAAACGGCGTGAAGTTGCTCGGCGTCGGCCTGCGGCAGGACCGCAATCGTCTCCGGACCGATCGGAAATCCAACCAGATTGATGTATCCCAAACCAAGCTGGCGGGCGGTCGCGGCCGTCTGAAGTTCTTTCTCCTTCTGGGCGATCTGGCCAATTTTCTCCTGTAATGCTTCTTCCACGTCCGGGTCGGCCACGCGCAGTGACGAGGTTGCCATCATGAGCTTCAGTATAGCAAAAATCGACGCCGTTCGACAGTTGTGGCTTGGGTGCGGTTTGGCCGCCGCCGACTACAGTTGGGCGATGATGGTTTCAGCGACTTTGGTCAGGCGGCCGCGGATACGGCCGCTCAGGTATTGCGGGCCGCGCCGGATTAGTTGCGGCGGCAGTTTGGTCGGGGCCGCCGCTCCGCGGAAGATCAGATGAACAACCACTTCTTCGTCAGTCTCAACGAACAAGCAGGTGACGTTTGTCGCCGCGGCTTCGGTCATGAGTTCGTCCATCACGCCGGTCGCGTCCTCGGCCTTAGTGCCGGTGACCGCCAAATCATCGGCCGTAATGGTGGTCCAGATAACCCGGCCGTCAGGGGTGCTTTGCAACCGCCCCAGCGCGCGACCCCAAAGCTTAAGCGTGGGGAGCGTCTTGGTTTGGTAAAGGTGCCGGACGATCTCGTCACGTCGCGCTCCGGCGCTCATCAGGTGCGAAGCAACGGCCAAGGACTTCGGGGTCACGCGTTGATTCTGAAAGACCTTGGTCTTGGAAATGATCCCGGTCAGGAGGCTGGTCGCGACCTGCTCGTCCAGGTGCTCAAAACCAAGCATCCGGACGAGTTCAAAGACCAGTTCCGAGACCGAGCTGGCCGCGACGTCAACCAGGTTGACGTGACCGAAGCGGGTGTTCTCGGCGTGATGGTCGAGGTTGAGGACCGGCACCTGGTAAAAAAATTCGGTGTTGTCATGGTAGAGCGGACCGAGGGCGGCGAGCGTCGGCAGATCGAGGGTAATAATCAGGTCGTGGGCAAACGCGCCAGCGGAGGTAGTGACGTCCTGGGCTTCATAAAACCCCTGCTTCGGCGCCAAGTAAATATGGAGTCGATCGTCGCGCAGATCGTAACTCAAGGAGTCGAGCTTGGTCCGGCTGACGTCGACGCTGATCGTGAAGTTGCGGAGCGAGGTCAGGCGTTGTTCGATGGCGGCGTGCTGGGGGAGAAAATCATGGTGCGGAGGAAGGGTAAAGTCCGGACTGACGATTTTGGCCGCCTGGCCGAGCTTCCCTAGGATCAGCAACAACGCCAGCCCGGCCGCCAGCGCATCCGAAGATGGAGTGGCTGGCAGTAGGATGAGCGGCGTGGTACTCTGGCGCAGGAGGGCCGCGGCTTGTTCGAGAGGAGATAATTCCATGATACGGAGGAGGGATGGGGGGCGCACTGTTCGTCGCCGACGGCCCCAACAAAAGAATATGACACTGTACCAGAACCGCCGACGTCCGTCAAGGATCCGCTTTTGTCGACGCCCGGCCGACACCGCCCGCCTCGCGGCGGAATTAGTCCGGTCGTCACTGATTAACGTCTGGCTACTCCGCGGCCCGCTCGGCAGTGGAAAAACAACGTTTGTGCGCGGCGCCCTGCGAGCCCTCGGGTACCGGGGGGTCGTGCCCAGTCCAACCTTTTCACTCTCCCGCGCGTACCTCTTGTCCCACCCGCGGTGGCGGCGCCTAGTCCATGTTGACGCCTATCGTTTGCGTCACGAACGAGAGGAGGCCGCGCTCAACATCGTCTCGGCCGCGAACGACCCGCGTTGTTTACTGGTCGTCGAGTGGCCGGACAAACTCAAACAGCGCCCATGGTCACGGGTGTTACGAATTTCTTTCGCCCACCATGGCCGGGGGCGGCGGATATCTTTTTGATTTTAGCGCGAGGGTTGGGGCGCCGGCGCCCGGCTGGCCGAGCGGCTGACCGCGTCATCGACGATCAGCCCGGCGGCGGAAAGCTCCACCACTTGACTGCGATGAATGAGTAGCGGCGACCAGACGACGTCCGGCACCAACCGGTTCGGCTTGACGTGGTAGACAATCACCGTCTGGGTATCCGGGTCAATGGTCACGTCGACGACGCTCCCTAGGGCATGGCCCGATTCGGTGCGGACCGGGAGACGAAGCGGGCTAAGGCCGGGGGGTGTCATGGGGCGCTTGTGACACGACCGGGGTTAGCGGATGCTGGCGGAGGAAAATGTATTGCTGGGCGATAGTCAGAACCGACTGGGTGATCCAATATAGCGCCAGGCCGGCCGGAAAAGTATAGGCCAGGTAGGCCGTAAACAACGGCAAGAGGTAGGTCATCTGCTTGTTGGTGGCGCTGGTAATCGATTCGTCGCGGGCCTCTTTTATTTTTGGCTCGGACGGCGCGGCCAACATTTTCGTCTGCCAGAACTGTGTGACCCCGGCTAACAATGCCAAAATGATATTAGCGATGCCCTTTTTCCCAACCAGGCTCACAAACCCTAAAAACAGGGTGTTTATTGGGGTCGTTTCGTAGTATCCGCGAAGAAAGGGGTAGACGTGTTTGAGTTCCGCGACGCCGAGGATGCCGTTTTGGTCGATCTTTAAACCACTAATGAACACCTGGTACAGACCGATGAAGAAGGGTATTTGTATGAGGAGCGGCAAGCACGACGACAACGGATTCACCCGGCTGTCCTTGTATAGCTTCATTTGCTCTTGGGCCAGTTTTTCTTTGTTGTCTTTGTACTGGGCCTGAATAGCCTTGAGCTTCGGTTGAAGTGTTTGGAGTTGGCGCGAGGCGCGGATACCGCTTAAGCTCGGGACATATAGCGCTACCTTAATTATGAGTGTCAGGAGGACAATCGCCAGGCCCAGGTCGTGGCCGGGAATAACTTTCTGCAAGTAGAGCAGGGCGTTAAAGAGCGGCTCAAAAACGCCGGTCGTAAACCAGATCATGGACGTGGGACAAGATCAAGCCCGCCCGCGCTCCAGGGGTGGCAACGAACCAGGCGCTTCAGGGCCAACCAGGTTCCAGCTATAGCGCCGTACTGGCGGATGGCGGTAATCGCGTATGCCGAACAAGACGGAGAAAAGCGGCAGAAACCGTTTGGGTACAGCCGGCGCCGCGGACCGTGGTCGGGCGACAAGGTCGCCTGGTAGAGTTCAATGGCGGCGATTAGGAATCGGCGCATCCCGTTAGAGGTTAGCTGGTGGATTTAAAAGATGACGGTTGGGCGGTCGTTTGTTTTGGCCGGGCTTCGGAGAAATAGAGTTGGACGTACAGTGAAGCGGGGGCGTGATTGATGACCACCTCTAACGGGACGCATGGGTGGGGTGGGTAAGAATGTGACGGAGATCGCGCTCGAGCTCAGCGTACGTGGCGATCGCGGCCGGCTTGGTGGCATAGACTACGACATCAACCGGTGCGGCCGGTTGGATGGCGCGGGCGATGGCGCGCAACCGTCGCTTGATGAGGTTCCGGGTGGTGGCTTTTTTTGCCACGACTGACGAAACGACGAAGCCGAAGCGCGGATAGGGGAGTTTCGACTGACGCTGGCGGACAATGACGGTTCGCCCGCGAAATACCCGGCCGGTCCGCCACACGTCCTGGAAATCTCGCCTGGTGTGCAATCGGCGCGAGCGACGAAGCACGTAGCTAGGCCGTCAACTTACGATGCCCTTTGGCCCGGCGTCGGCGGATGATACGCCGACCGCCCGGTCGGCGCTGGCGGGCACGAAAGCCGTGTTGGCGACTACGACGGCGCTTCTTTGGCTGATACGTTCGTTTTGGCATGGAGCGACAGTAGTGTACCAGTCGCCACGGGGTGGGTCAACATTCTAACGGGTGTTTACAATGGGTCACAAGTTATCAACAGGTGATGCACAATATATCAACTTTTTGGCTAACTTTAGGCGTTTTTTTAGCTTGTTGACTGTGGTATTATGGGTGTCCATGCTCAATCTGGAGGAACAAAAAAGATGACCAACGATCAATTGTGGCAAACGGCGCTGGGCGAGCTTGAGTTACTGATTAGTAAGGCGAATTATACAACCTGGTTCAAGAACACCTTCGTGGCCGAGGCCTCCGATGCGGTGGTTGTGGTCGGCGTTCCGAACGGCTTCACCAAGGCCTGGTTAGAAACTAAGTATCATCCGGCGATACTTAAGGCCCTGCAGAACGCGCTTCATCGACCGGTGGGGCATATTGATTATCGTGTCGAGACGAGGCGCGCGGGAGTTCTTCCGGTCGCCACGGCGCAGCCAGCACCCCAAGCGGCCGCGACTGCTAACCGGGCCACGAAAAGTGGGTTAGATGACCGTTACACCTTCGACACTTTTGTGGTGGGTAAAGGCAACGAGCTCGCCCACGCCGCGGCTAAGGCGGTCGCCGAAAAACCCGGGCGCGTCTATAACCCGCTCTTTATCTACGGCGGGGTGGGGTTGGGAAAAACCCATTTAATGCAAGCGATCGGCCACGACGCACTGGCCCGCGAGCCGGGGAGGCGAGTCATTTATGTCACCTCAGAGAAGTTTACCAATGAATTTATCCAGGCGGTTTCTCACGGCGGCGGCGAAAAATTTAAAACATTCTACCGCGGCGTTGACGTTCTCCTGATCGATGACATCCAGTTCCTGGCCGGAAAAGAAGGGACGCAAGAAGAATTCTTTCACACCTTCAATGCGCTCCACCAGGCGAAAAAGCAAATTGTAGTTACCTCCGACCGCCCGCCGAAATCGATTCCGGCCCTTGAGGCGCGGCTGGTCTCGCGGTTTGAGTGGGGCATGATCGCCGACATCGCCCAGCCCGACCTGGAGACTCGGGTGGCGATTCTTGAGGCCAAATGCCGAGAAAAAGGGGTTTTCCTTAGCTCCGATATTCTCCAATACATCGCCACCACCGTCCAAAGTAATGTGCGCGAGTTGGAGGGAGCGCTTAATCGGCTGATGGCCTATGCCCAACTCAACCACGCCGTCCCCACGATCGAGAGCACTAAATCACTCTTAAAATCCCTGTCTCAGGGGGCGAAGCGTGGCGGAATGACCCCTAAGCAGTTGGTGGCGGCCGTCGCCCAGTTTTTTGACGTCACGATTGAGGATTTACTGGGTATCAGTCGGAAAAAAGAACTGGTCGAGCCCCGCCAAATTGCTATGTATTTGCTCCGTGAAGAGCTTCACTCCTCGTTTCCGGCCATCGGCCACGAGCTTGGCGGTCGCGATCACACCACCGCCATGCACGCCTGCACAAAAATTTCTCTCCAACTTAACGAAGACGATAAACTGAAGCAAGACGTGGCGCTTATCAAACAGCGGCTCTTTGGGAATTAACTGCGGACAACAACGGGATAGGGGCGCCCGGAACGAGGATAAGTCTGTGTCTCGGCACGGGTATCGATTGTGGGTAAAACCGCTCTCGTTATCCACTGGCATAGTTTTCCCCGTTCGATCACACCTTGTCCGCACCGCGGTTGTTGACGCTGGTACCGCTCGGGTGGTTAGTTTGCTTGGTGCCCGTCCGTTTTCCCCTTGCTCCACACGCCTTACTACTACTACCAATTTATTTAACCATTTTACTAACGTATGAAATTCACCTGCACGCAAGAAAATCTCGTCCACGGGTTGACGTCGGTAAGCCGCGTCGCGAGTAAAAGCGCGGTGCTAGCTATTCTCAATAACGTCCTTATTATTTCCGAGAACGGCCACGTGCAATTACAAACAACCAATCTTGAATTAGCAATTATCGTGTCGATTCGCGCAAAAATAGAAACGCCGGGCCGATATACGGTTCCCTCACGACTCTTAACTGAGTTTATTTCCCTTCTTGGTAATGAACGGGTAACCATCGAGACCACCGCCGCCGGCTTACGGGTGACTTCGGGGCACACCCAAACAACAATTAAAGGAACCCCGGCCGAGGATTTTCCCGTGCTACCCACCCACGACGCTCCGACGGAAACAACCATCCCGGCGAATACGTTGCGGCAAGCGCTGGAAGGGGTGATCTTTGCCGCCGCCAACGACGAGTCGCGTCCGGAAATTTCCGGAACACTGCTAACGCTGAACGGTAATCGCTGTACGATGGCGGCTACCGACAGCTATCGTTTAGCCGAGCACCGAGCAACCACCCTGACGGCCGTCAGCGGCGAAAAGCGGGCCATAATTCCTTCCCGTACGGCGCAAGAACTGCTCCGCCTGACGCCCGACACCGAGACTGTTATCACCATCAAACTCGGCGATGATCAGGCTCGATTTCTTCTGCCGGACACGGAAATTATTTCGCGGGTGATCGAGGGACAGTACCCCGACTACCAACAAATCATCCCCACCGGCTGGCAGACAAAAGCCGCCTGTGACCGCAACGAGCTGATCGCTAACGTGCGGGCGGCCAGCTTGTTTTGTAAGTCAGGGATTAACGATTTGGCGCTGACCATTGATCCGGCAAAAAAAACCATCCGCTTGAGCGCGGCCAACACGCAACTCGGCGAGCACCAAGCCTCGGTTCCGGCCGAGATCGACGGCCAGGAAACAAGCATTGTCTTCAACTACCGCTATCTTCTTGACGGCCTCCAGAGCCTGGGCGGACACACGGCCTGGCTGGAGTTTCAAGACCACAACGCCCCGGGGGTGCTACGAAACCCCGACCGAACTGACGCGCTTTATCTGCTGATGCCCATTCGTCAGTAGTTTATGGACCAGGTGGGGCGACTTTTGCAGAGCAGTCGGGGCCAGGATCAAGAGGAATTTACCGCGGCCTGGGTTGTTCAGCTGGTAAACGAGGCGGTGTATGCGACGACCGGCATTGACTTGGCTGACGCCCGGGCCGTGAGCGTACGCCGCGGCGAGACGACAATCGTGGTGTCCCACAGCGCGATTGCCGGGCACCTCCAGCAATCAGCCGACCAAATTATCGAGGCCGTCAACAATAAACTTCGGAAAGTCGGCGGGCCGCGGTCACCGGTTCGCCGTCTGATTACGCGCCTGCGGTAACCACGGCCACCGTCAGCGCGTCACTGGTGGTCACGAGACCGCGACGGTTTTTCATAGTCACAAACAACTGATATGGCCCCGGGGCGGTCGTCGGCCAACTAAGGTTGACAGCCTGATCGGCGGGGTTGTCGACGGAAGCCAGGACCGTGGTCGTGCCGTCGGTATTTTTTGTCAGTAACGTCACGGCGGCCACCCCGTCCGGGTCGATCGCGATGACGCGCACGGCGCGGGGAAAACTGGACGCCGGGACGTTCTCCCGCGGTGTCGGTGTCACAAAGTAAACCGTTGGCACGTTGCCGGCTAGCAGATTAAACCTCGTTTCGGCGCTGGCGGTGCCGCCGACGACATCGTTCACAACGACCCGAAGCGTGTGATAGCCGCTGACAGCGGCGGCCAAGTCAACGGTGGCAGTGTACGGCGGAGTCGTCGCCGTAGCGACTACCGTTCCATCGAGGAAAAACTGGACTGTTGCCACGGCCGACGATGAGACCACTTCGACGCTAGTCACCAGGCTGGTCCCCGATACCGTTGAGTTCGGCACCGGCGCCGTAAAAGCCACAGCCGGCCCCGTTCCGCCGGATCGCAAGGCGCAACTTTCCAGGCCCGGGTTTTGCGCTACATACCCATTCTTCTTTGCCCAGTCTTGGACCGGCTTCTCCCAGCGGGCAAACATCGGATCTTTTGTCGGAGAGGCCGGCGCCGGGCCGCCCGGATTGTCTTTGTTGACGTAGTAGAGAATGGTGTGGACTTCTTTCACCGCCCGTTGCGCGACGAACTGTTTTGGCCACGCCGCCAAGCAACTATCGGGTATCTGTTTCCCGGTTTCGGCGTCAACGGCGATCGGAACATCACCCGGCAGTTTACCAAGTAGCACGGGCTTAGTGGCCGTACTCGGCTTCGGCTTAGAAAACCGTTCGGCCGGCTTGTCCTTGAGGGCCCGCTCCATAAAGTTGCGCCAGATCGGGGCGGCCACAACCACGCCGTCGGATCCGGCCCGCATCGGCGAGTAATCGTTGTTTCCCACCCAGACGCCGGAGGCCAGAGACGGCGTAAAGCCCAGCGCCCAACCGTCGCGGTTGTCGTTAGTGGTCCCGGTTTTAGCCGCGACCGGGCGATTGCTGAGCGTGAGGAGGTTTTTGGCGCCGAAGATGAACGCCCGGGCGTTATTGTCGGTCATGACATCGGTCAACTGATTGACCGCATCGGCGTTGGCCGCCCGCGAGGGCTGTGGCGTGAATTGTTCCAGGATTTTACCGCTCCGGTCTTCAACCCGGAGCAGGGTGGCCACCGGGTTGCGGACGCCACCATTAGCCAGGACGGCGAAAGCCCCGACGTGTTCAACCAGCTTAATGCCACCACCGCCGATGGCCAGGGCCAGGCCGACTTTGTCGCGGTCAATCGTGGTGTAACCGAGACGTTCAGCCAGATCGAGAACGCTAGGAATACCGGCCAGGTACAGCGTTTTGACGGCCGGGATGTTCAGCGACCCGGCCAGTGTCTGGCGCATCTTTAGCGGACCGTGTTCTTTGAGGTCATAGTTATTCGGGACAAAAGCCTTGCCCGAGCCATCGGGGCCAAAATTAGTCTTAAGGTCGAACAGCAGGGTGTTTGGCGAGTACCCTTTGGTGAACGCCGTCAGGTATACGACCGGCTTGAATGACGACCCGGGGTTGCGAACCGCGGTGGCGACATTGAAATTCCCGTCATGCTCGGTGTCGAAGAAATCCCGCGACCCAACCATCGCCAAAACCTGGCCGGTGCGCGGGTCGATGGCGACCAGGGCCGCATTACCGGCGCGGTATTTTTTCTCATTCTTGGCCGCTCCGGCCGTCACCTCTTCTTCGGCGATTTGCTGGAGTTTAGAATCGAGCGTGGTTACCACCCGCAAGCCGCCGCGCTCAATCAGCGCGTCGCCGTACTTCTGGACCAACTGGTCGCGAACAGTGAAAACAAAGTGTGGAGCCACGATGCGGTCTCGATACGGGCTGATGCGCTTCAGAATGTCTACTGCTCTTGCCTCGTCGGCTTGGGCTTGAGTAACAGCCCCATCTTTCACCATTTCGCTCAATACTAGCTGTTGACGGGCCACCAGCTCCTGGCGGTGGATGCCGTTTGGGGCGTAATAAGTCGGTGCCTTGACCAAGGCCGCCAGCAGGGCCGATTCGGCCAGGTCAAGGTCCTTGGCGTGCTTGCCGAAATAGGCCTGGGCGGCGGCCTCAACGCCGTAGTTGCTCGACCCGTAGGGAATCTCGTTGAAATAGAGCTTGAGAATCTGGTCCTTCGAGAAACGCTGTTCGATTTGGTAGGACAGGATAATCTCTTTAGCCTTGCGGATGAACGATTTTTCCCGCGTCAGGATCGAGTTTTTCACTAACTGCTGGGTAATCGTCGACCCGCCTTGCGCCTTCCGCCCGCTTAGAATGTCGATGAAAATGGCGCGCAACAGTCCCCGCAAAGACACCCCACGATGTTTGTAGAAATCCTTGTCCTCGATGCTCAGGGCGGCCTGTTTCACATAAGGCGAAATGTCGTTCAACTCGACCACCGTCCGCCGCTGGTCGCCGTGGACCTCGTACAGCAGGGTTGAACCGTCACGAGCGTAAATCTTCGTGCTCTGGGCGACCAGGCGGCTGTTAATTTTGTTCGGATCAGGAAGGTCCTGCGACACCCAGGCGGCCATAGCCACGACCGTCACAGTTCCGGTTAGGAGTAGTAGCGCCCCGCCGCGCAACAGAAACCGGCGTCGGCGGTGGGGTGAGACTGGCCGTCCCGGAAACCGGCGTCGCGGTGCGGCCAGGCCCTTGGCGTCGTGACGATTATGGTCGCGCCCAACCGCGGCCTGCTTAGGGGTGATAATAGGCATAGGAACATTGGGTATTCTACGTATTTTTTGCTATACTTTCAAGTCGAAGCCCATGCCACAACCCCTGCCAACCGATAGTCTGCTCGATCGCGGCGTCGCGGAAGTTATCGACCGGCGAAGCCTAGAAAACAAACTCCGACGGCCCCGGCCGTTGCGGGTGAAATTCGGCATTGACCCGACCGGTTATCAGCTCCACCTCGGCCACGTCGTGCCGCTCCGCAAACTACGCGCCTGGCAGGACGCCGGCCACCAGGCGGTGTTGATCATCGGCGACTATACCGCCCGAGTGGGAGATCCGAGCGGGCGCGACAAGACCCGGGCCGCGTTGAGCGCCGCCCAGACGCGAAAGTTCGCGGCCACCTATCTCGACCAGATTGGACGCGTGGTCAACCTTAAACAAACCGAGGTTCGATATAATAGCGAGTGGTTTGAGAACTTTTCAGCCGCCGATTTTATACAGCTGATGACGGTCGTCAGCGCCAACCAGCTCCTGACCCACGAAACCTTCAAGCGCCGTCTTGAGCGGGGCCTACCGCTCGGCCTCCATGAACTGACCTACCCGCTCCTGCAAGGATACGACTCGGTAGCCGTCAAGGCCGACGTCGAGCTCGGCGGCACGGACCAAAAATTCAGTTTACTCACCGGGCGCGACGTCCAGGCCGCGTACGGCCAGGACAAACAAGACCTGCTGTTGTTTGATTATCTGATCGGCACTGACGGCAAAGAAAAGATGAGCAAGACCGCCGGCAACACGATCGCCATCGAGGACGCGCCGAACGAGATGTACGGGAAGACCATGTCCATTCCCGACAAGCTCATTCTTCAGTACTTTACTCTCGCCACGGACACCGGCGCCGGGGAGTTAGCAATCATACGCCGAGAGCTAAAGAGTAAAAAAAATAACCCGCGCGACCTGAAAACGCGTCTGGCCAAAGAAATCGTGCGACTTTATCATGGCGACAAGGCGGCCACGGAAGCCGAGTTTGAGTTCACCCACGTCCACCGTAAGAAGGGGCAACCTAGCGCCATGCCCACCATCGAGGTCCGGAGCGGCGAACACTCCATCTTGAACCTTTTGGTTAACCACAAACTAGCTATGAGTCGTTCGGAAGCTCGGCGGCTAGTAGAGCAACGGGGCGTAAAAATCGACCAACGCGTCATTACCGACTGGGAACAACCCATCGCGGCGGTCGATGGGGCGATCCTTCAGGTCGGGAAGCGGAGATTCGTTAAGTTTTCCGTCGCGAAATGAAGCTCCGCCAGTCGCCCCGCCAGAGGCGGGGGATCCCGCCGATGGCGGTGCCAGGAGCTGGCGGCCTCATCGGGACACGGTGCGGAGCGTAACCCTCGCCTGCCGAAGTCTCGTACGGCGGGCAGGCCGCACCAGAGGCCGTGGGCACCATTCTTTCGCCGACAAGGTCAGCGGCCCCTTGGTGCGCGGGTGAAGGCCGAGCGGTAGAAAACGGCCGCTTCCTCGGGCGCCACGGTGTTGACGATCAAGCGGGAGCCAAGCTCGACTCCGGCCCAGACGTCGCGGCGGGGGGCGATGCGAAGGTACATGTGCTCGCGACGATCGCCGATGACCTGGTGGAGATAGTAGTTATACGGCAGTCCCTCCTCGCCGACTCGGGACAGTATAGTTTTTAGGTAGTGGGCCATTTCGCGAAGCTCGCCATTGTTCAGCAAGCCGATGTTATCGACCCGCCGCCAAGGCATGATCCAGGCTTCGAAGTTGTAAAGCGAGGCGTAGGGGGTCAGCGCGCAGACGTGTTTGCCCGAAGCAATCCAGCGCGGGCCATTCTCCTCGCGAATCAAAAGATCGCTGTAATAGTCACGGTTATGTTCGATCTGGTAGGCTTCGGCGCGTTCGCGGCGGGTGATGATGTGCGGCGGGACATACTGTGAGGCGAAGATTTGTGAATGGGCATGGTTGATTGACGCCCCGGCGCCGCCGCCGTTATTCTTGAAAATCAGGATGTAGCGTATCTTTTGGTCGCCCTGGAGGAACCGCATCCGGCGACCGTAGACGCGCAAGAGCTCGGCGATGTGTGGTTCGGGCAAGGTCGACAACTCAACGCCGTACTTCGGCGTCTCGATAACCACCTCCTGGTATCCATAGGCGCGCGGGTTGTCCGGGCTCACGACCGGGTAGATATTTTTTAGGACCTTAATCCGCCAATTGTTCCGCCCGCCGACGGTCAGCAGGGCCTTAACGCCGCGGAGGTTCTCCGGCGAAAAGGCGTCACGTGTCGGCGCCGCGGACGGGGTCGGATTAAAGTTCGGATCATGAGGGCGCTTGGCGCGGCCGGGGGCGATGATGACTTGCCGGTCATGAACATAATCTTCCCGGATCTCGGACTGCGCGGCCGGCGATAGCGGGGTGTTAGCGGGCTTGGAGGGCGTGTTCATAGAGAGCGACGTAGGCCTGGGCTGAACGATGCCAGGAGAAATCTTCGGTCATGGCCCGGCGGCGGGCCACGGTTATTGTATCGGTTTCCTTGAACAACTGTAAAGCCGCGGCGACCGCACCGCGGAGGTCGGCCGCCTCAGCTTGACGGAACAGTAGCCCCGTTCCGTTGGGCTGGGTGCGAACGTCGCGCACCGTGTCGTGCAAACCGCCGGTGTCGCGGACAATCGGCAAGGCGCCGTATCGCATAGCGATCATCTGTCCCAGCCCGCACGGTTCGAAGCGGGAGGGCATCAAGAAGAAATCGCTGGCCGCGTAAATGCGCTGGGCTAGCCGCGGGTCAAATTTGATCAGGACGCGACAATGATCGGCATATGGCCGTACGGCGGTGGCCACCAACCGCTCGACCTCCGGGACACCGCTACCGAGAACGACCAGTTGACCACCGGCGACGACGATGTCGGGAATACTGGCGGGAAGCAAGTCCATCCCCTTTTGTGCCGTTAGGCGCCCAACGAAGCCAAACAGCGGTCCATGACCGGGACGTAGTCCGAGCTCGGACACAAGAGCGCGTTTGTTGCTTAACTTCCCGATGGCTGACGCAGTGACGTCGTAACGAGCGAAAATTCCGGCGTCGGTGGCTGGATCAAAAACACGAAAATCTATGCCGTTGAGGATGCCGCCGACGCCGCCCGGCCGCCCCGCCAGGTCGCGTTCAAGGCCCTGTCCGTAGGTTGGGGTTAGCACCTCTTGGGCGTAAGTCGGGCTGACCGTATTGACCGCCGTCGCGGCCCAGATGCCGAGCTGAAGGAGGTTGAGGTTTCCCGGCGCGTCCCGGCGACGAAGCGCTGGCAACTCATCGCCGCGAATCCCCAGCCAACCAAACACTTCCTCGGCCCGCCATTTCCCTTGTCCCTCCATATTATGGATGGTTAGGACGGTAATAGGCGGGTGACTGGTGGATAACGATAATAGGGCTGGCACGGCCGCGGTGTGCCAATCGTGGCAATGAATTATGTCGGGCGACCACTTGAGCTGGGGGAGTAATCGGCTGACCGCCCAAGAAAAAAACACGTAGCGCTCCATCGCCAGACGAGCACCGCCAGAGCCGCTGTGTTCGTAGTATATCGTGCCGCCGGAGAAAAGTCCGGGCGCGTCAAGGAGGTACAACGGCACCGCCGTGCCAGGAAGCCGAGACTCATCAAGACCAATGTTTACCGCCCGGCCCTGCCAGGGCACGTCACTGCTGACCATCCGACCGCGAATGGGAATCAGTTCCGGGGCGATGACGCCGTACTTGGGGATGAGAATTCTTACGTCGTGCCCGAGGCGCGCCAAAGCCGCCGGTAACGCGCCCACCACGTCAGCCAACCCGCCAACTTTGACCAGCGGGGCGACCTCGGAAGCCACAAAAAGAATGCGGCGCGGGGTCACCCCGTTAGAAGCTCCGCTGTCCACAAATAATTCATTGGTCACCGACAGAGGTTTCTTAAGCTCAGCTTCTAACGGGGTCATGCGGC
>JBBTRH010000020.1:0-11675 GCA_038065275.1 Patescibacteria group bacterium
GACCGAGCCTTGCCGCTCTCTCGGGTGTGCCGAAGAACCACCGTCCATGGTGGACGTTGGTCGTCACGAAATAGATGAAATCACCGTCGATGGCTCGTTGGGTCATAGCTACTTACCAGCCACCGATGGATAGCATGGTACACCGACTCATGTACCGCGTCAAGCTTTGATGATACAGTACCCATAATATTTCTATGAGATCGGAACTCCTCCGCGTCCACAACGTCAGCAAGACTTTCGGTAGCGGTCATACCGCGGTCAAAGCACTGAACGGCATTCATCTTCATGTCACGCCAGGTGACATCGTGCTGATCATGGGCCCGTCAGGTTCGGGCAAGACGACGCTACTGACCATTGCCGGCGGATTGCTTAAACCCACAACAGGCGAGGTCATGATCAACGGTCACAACATTGTACCCATGTCTGAAACAAAACTGCCAACGGTGCGCCGCGACAACATCGGGTTCGTGTTCCAGAGCTTCAACCTGCTCGACGCGCTGACAGCCTCGGAAAACGTCGAGGTGGCGCTGTTCCTGCGCGGCATCAAGGGCATCCAAGCGCAACAACGCGCCACAGAATTGCTCACCCGACTCGGCCTAAAGGATCGCCTCCATTTCCGGCCGAACCAGCTGTCCGGCGGCGAGAAACAGCGCGTAGCCGTGGCCCGGGCTTTAGCCAATGACCCAAAAATCATTCTGGCTGATGAACCGACGGCAAATCTCGACGCCAAGAACGGGCATGAGGTCATGCTGTTGCTTTGTCAGATCGCCTGTCAGGAACAGCGCGCGGTGGTGATTGTCAGCCACGACAATCGGCTACGGAGCGTCGCCAAGCGGGTACTGACGATTGAGGATGGGAAGTTGACCAAAGAAGAGAAAGGGGAACACGAACGGAACTGCTCGATGCGACGCTAACCGCGGCCACGCGAAATAGAGTGCGGGTAGTAATTACGGCCGATAAGCCAAATGGCGCCCCGCTTAAAAAGCGGGAGCGCCACTGATGTCTCTGGTGATACTATTTCAAACTCACCGCCCGGATCATGTCGTTGCCGTCGTCGGCGACGAGAAGCGTCGTGCTGTTGAGCATCACCAGTTGGCGCGGGTTGCTGAAGCTGGCCACGGACTTCGATCCGTTCCGACTGCCCTTGATGCCGCCGGTCAAAGTAGTGATTTTCCTAGTGGCGGTGTTCAGTTGGCGGATGCGGAGACTGCCGCCTTCGGATAGGTAGAGGATGTTCTTCGGTCCGTAGGCTAGGTAGTTGGGTACCGACAGTCGCGCATTCTTGAAACTGCCGTCGCGGTATCCGGCTCGGCCGTTGCCGACCATGGTGGCGACGCGTTTCTTGACCAGGTCGATGGTGCGGATGGCGTGATTGCCTAATTCAACTACATATAATGTTTTGCCGTTGCTCGACAGCAGGAGGCTAACCGGCCGCTTGAATTGCGCAGTTTTTGCCGCTCCATCTCTTAACCCGGCCTTACCGGTGCCGGCTAGCAGGGCGGTCTGGCCGGTGGCGACGTTGATTGTCCGGATGCGGTTATTGTCGCTATCGGCTACGTAGAGTGTCTTGCCATCTTTACTAATGGCCAACCCCATCGGCCGGTCGAAGTAAGCGCAACCAGCCACGCCGAGACTGGCCGTTGAGCATGGCGCGCCCTCAGCATAAGCGTTTTTGGTGCCGTTGAAGGCGTTGAATTCCCCGGCGCCGACTAATGTCGACATCACATTCGTTTTCCGGTCAAAGACGCGGATGCGGTTATTGTTTCGGTCGGCGATGTAGATGGCAGTGCCTTTCGGTGACGTGACCATTTGCGACGGACCGCTGACGCGAGCGATAGCCGCCGGTCCGTCGACGTAATTGTCAGCCTGACCGCCGGTGATAGTCGATAGAACGTTCGTTTTAAGATTCACTTTTTTTAGGTGTTGGTTGGCAAACACATAGAGCGTCTGCTTGTCAGGCGACATAGTCATTAACCACGGACGTCCGACGCGAGCCGTCGAGCGCGGACCGTCGAGGTCGTTCCACCGCGTCACACCGGCCATTTTTACTTCGCTTGAACCGTCTTCAGCAGCGGTGAACACACTTGAGCCGCCGGAAAACAAGAGGCGCATCGATGAACCGCAAAAAGTGATGTCCGAGGCGTGGTTATACCACTGAGTTTCATAAACGCTCTTTATGGTACTAAACGTGCCGGTGGCCGGATCGTAGGTTACAATTTCATTCAGCACGCCGTGCAAACCGGAGACGATATACAGTAACCCGTTATGAAGTTCCAAGCCGTCAGCGTTGAAGAAATCAGTTTTTAATGCGCTCAATGTTTTTGTCGTCAAATCGACACGGCCGAATGATTTACCGCCATTGTAGACGAGGTACAGGTAATTGCCGCTGACCACTAATTTTCCCGGGGATTTAATATTGGCGGCGGCAATCGTTGCGGTTTTAGCGGTCGTTGAGCCTTTAAAGATTCGATTGCGGCCGGTGTCGCTGACGTAGATAGTGGTGCCGTCGACGGCGATGCCGCTGGGATTCTTCAAGCCGGTCAGCCAGGTGATGACCTGTTTACCGAAGATGCGCCGCAGAACGGTCGAGTCGCTGTCAGTGACAAACAGTTCATCATTCGGCCCGAGGGCGACATCCGACGGCAGTTTGAAGGTGGCTGATCGGGTCGCGCCGTTGGTCAGGCCGTACTGGCCGGTACCGGCGAAGGTGGTAATAACATTCGTGCCGCCGTCGATTTTGCGGATGACGTGATTGGCGGTATCAGCGATATACAGGCTGCAGATGCTGTCCGCATCAAAGCCGCGTGGTGCGTCAAGCGTCGCACTATTGGCATCTTTGCCATCGCCGATATAGAGTTTGCCCATCCAGGTAGATACGTCGCCGACCCTGGCCGCGGCTGGGCTGACGGCGGCCAGGACGCTGAGGCAGGCTAAAGCAATGACAAATAGCCGCGAATGCGGACGATGAAGGTAAGCCATAGGTGTTGGGCGCATTTAGTGTTTAATTTCCTTGATCTTAGTGTAGCACAAATGCCAAAAAAAATCAATTTTTGTGGACACTAAAAACGCTACCTCCCCGTCTTTGGTTATGTTGTCTTACTTCATAACAACATGCCAAGAAACAGAGAAGGCGCTTCCCTTATCGCACCCCTCTTCGCAAAGGAGGGGTGTATAAGACAAAGCCGAGAAGTATGTTAACGATGATGGTAATAGAAAACACGGGCGTTACTATTTGACGGGGAGGTCGGGAGATCGGCGCCTGACCCAGTTAAACAACGTGCGCCTCAAACGAGGTGACACAGTCAGGAATAGGGTGCTACACTAGCAATATGCCCAAGGATGAACATTTAACTCAGCTTTGTCGGCTGATCCGTTCCCACATCATCCGCATGACCACCGCGGCCGGTTCCGGCCACCTGACATCATCGTTGTCAGCCGTGGAGTTGGTCACCGGTTTAATGTTCAGTGGCGTGTTTCGGGCCGATCTGAAACGGCCGGACTATCCGAATAATGACAGACTCATCTTCTCCAAGGGCCATGCCGCGCCATTGCTGTATTCCGCCTATGCCGCCGCCGGAGCGCTCCTAAGAGGCAAATTAGACCGGTTACGGCGTTTTGGCAGTCCGTTGGAAGGCCATCCAATGCCCAAATTCCGCTACACTGAGGCCCCGACCGGCTCTTTGGGACAGGGTTTGGGTATCGGGGTGGGCGAGGCCCTGGCGGCCAAAATGAGCCGCCTGGCGTTCCGGATTTATGTGCTCCTGGGGGATGGCGAGATGAGCGAAGGGTCGGTGTGGGAAGCGGCCCAAATCGCGTCATTCTATCGGCTCGATAACCTGGTCGCCGTGCTGGACATGAACGGCCTGGGGCAGAGCGGACCGACCATGCTGGGCCATGACGCGGGGACGATGGCTAAACGCGTCAGTGCGTTCGGGTGGGAGACGATAATTGTCGATGGTCACGATCTGAGTAAAGTTGTAGCGGCGTACGGGAAAGCCGTGAAAGTTCGCGGCCGGCCGGTTATGATTATCGGCCAGACGGTCAAGGGGAAGGGTGTGGCGCCGGTTGAGGGGAAGGAGGGATGGCACGGAAAAGTGCTGTCAAAGAACGAAGCGGCGCAAGCGCTGAAGGACCTCGGCCCGGTTGACCGAAAACTCCGCGCGGTCGTGTGCCCGCCCGAGCCAGGCCAACCGATTTTTCCGACGAAGAAGACGGCTCAGGCGATGAAGTACAAGGTTGGTCAGGTCCTGGCGCCGCGTGAAGCGATCGGGCGTGCGCTCGTGCGACTCGCGCCGGCCTGGCCAAAACTGGCGGTGCTCGACGGCGAAGTAAAAAATTCGACCGCTACGGAATTGTTTGAGAAAAAATACCCCCGCCGTTTCATCGAAGGATATATCGCTGAACAGAACTTGGTCAGCCTGGCCGGCGGCCTGGCGGCGCGAGGATTATTACCGGTCACCGCGACGTTTTCCGCATTTTTCACTCGCGCTTTCGACCAGTTGCGAATGGCCAGCTACGCCGGAACGCACCAAGTCTATGTCGGCACGCACGCCGGCGTCCACATCGGCCCGGACGGCCCGTCGCAAATGGGCCTCCAAGACATCGCCATGTTCCGGACGCTGGAGAATTGCGCGGTACTGTATCCGGCCGACGCGGTCGCGGCGGAAAAGCTACTGGAGAAAGCCTTGAGAACGGCCGGCTTAGTGTATCTACGGGCCACCCGGGCTGATCTGCCGGTGATTTACAAACCAACGCAACGATTTGTGATTGGCGGCAGTACTGTCCTGCGCCGGAGCGCGCTCGATCAAGCCACCATCGTGGCGGCGGGGGTGACGCTGCACGAAGCGCTCAAAGCGTCCGCTCAACTGGCGAATAAAAAAATCAATGTGCGCGTGGTTGACCTGTACAGCATTAAGCCGATTGACGCCGTAACTCTTAAACTCTCGGCCCGCGAAACAAAGCACCTCATCGTCGTCGAAGATCATTACCCTGAAGGCGGTATGGCTGAAGCAGTGCGCAGTGCATTAGGAAAAAATGCGGGATGTGTGATGTCACTGGCGGTGCGGAAAACGCCGCGGAGCGGTAAACCGGAAGAATTGCTGACCGACGAAAACATCGACGCGGCGGCGATCGTGAAAGCGGTGATGAAAACGCGATGAGCGTCCTCGTTTTCGACATCGGCGGGACGAATATCCGCATCGCGTTATCTTCAAATGGGCGAACGCTCAACGTCGTGCGTCACTTTCGGACGCCGCGTACATGGCCGGCCGCGAGACGGTTGATTATTGACTTCGTGAAGCGATGCGCGCCGTCGAAAATCCATCGGGTCGTCGGCGGTGTGCCGGGGATGCTCGACGCTAAACACGCGGCACTCCGGGTGGCATTCTGTCTGCCGCGCTGGGAAGGACGACCAATCCGCCGCGATCTGGCATCAGCATTCAGAGCGCCGGTGCGATTGGAAAACGACTGTGTCCTGGGAGCGCTTGGCGAGGCGCACGCCGGCGCCGGACGGGGGTACCGATCGGTCGGTTACTTGGCGGTGGGTACCGGTATCGGCGGAGCGAAAGTAGTGCGGGGAAAGATCGATGAACACGCCGACGGTTTCGAACCCGGACATCAGATAGTGAACGGACGAAAAACATTTTCCGACTTGGTGGGCGGGACTTCAATCAAGCGACGGTGGCGTCGCGATCCGGCGGCGATACGTTCACCGGCAGTATGGCGCCGAATCGGCCGCGACTTCGCCGTCGGCATTCGCAACGCTACTATGTTTTGGTCGCCGGAGGTCATGATTCTTAGCGGATCGGTTGTCTCTCGACAACCGGTCATGGTTAGGGAAGCACGAATCCGGGCGAGTAGAGCACTCCGTCGATTTGGGTACCGCGTGAAGATTGTCCGTGGCCGTCTGGGCGACCGAGCCGGTCTCTATGGCGCCCTTACCTTAGCCAAAAAACGCGCCTAACCGTCATTGTTTTTTTCTTGAATCAGAGCTATACTCCAGGTGAAGTAATCCACATCGGCGCTTCTAGCGCTGAAACGGACTGGAAGGGGGTGAGTCTACGATGAAAATGAATGCGCTCGACTGGATCGTCATGATCCTGGTCATCGTCGGAGGCCTGAACTGGGGACTCGTCGGTTTTTTTAATTTCGACCTGGTGGTCACGATCTTCGGGGACGGATCGACCGTTTCCCGCGTCGTCTATGACCTGGTCGGATTGGCCGCTCTTTACCAGCTGGCGAAAATGTTCATGATGGGCGGCGCCAAGCCACCGGCCATGCCGGCGGCACCGTCACAACCAACGATGTAATTTCCCGATGCCATACACGCCGCCCGTCGGGCGGCGTGTTTGATGTCGAAGTCGCTATTCCCCGAACCGCCGCTGGCGGCGGCTGAATTCGTCGAGCGCATCGTCGAGATCGCGCGCGGTGAAATCCGGCCAGTGCTTATCGATGAACAGGAGCTCGCTGTAGGCGCCCTGCCAGGCCAAAAATCCGGACAAACGTTGCTCGCCGCTGGTCCGAATGATTAAATCCGGCTCCGGTTGATGAGCGGTGTACAAGGCTTCGCTGACCGACCGCTCGGTGATCTTAGACACATCCTTGGCGGTCCGGTATATTTTTTTCATGGCGTCAACGATCTCCGCCCGCCCGCCGTAGTTGACGGCCAACTGGAGCGTGCCGCGGGTGTTGTGTTTGGTCAGGTCCATGGCTCGAACGATGTGCTGTTGTAGCCGTTTCGGCAATCCATGAACGCGGCCGATGACGGAAATGCGGATGTTCTTACGGTGAAGGCCGTCGATCTCTTTCAACAGCGCCAACGTCAACAGGCGCAACAGGTAGTCAACTTCTTTTTTGGATCGATTCCAGTTCTCGGTCGAGAACGCGTAGACGGTTAAGATCTCAATGCCGCGATCGAGACACCACTCGCCGACTTTCTTGAAAATCTCGTAGCCGCGACGGTGGCCGGCCAGGGTCGGTAAACCGCGCCGCTTGGCCCAGCGGCGGTTGCCGTCCATGATAATGCCGAGGTGACGAACGCCGTGGTTCAAAGTCATAAGGCGATAGGGGATAGATTATCGCGAAACAGCGTCGACGTCAACCCCGTTAGAAGCGGGAAAACCTGCGCCAAAATAATGTACTTTGTTTGTGGCCGCATAACAACGCCTTATCAACAAACTGTGGCTTAGCCGCTTCTAACGGGGTTGACCCTACGCGGCCCGCCGCTGATGCCAGGTCAGGTCGAAACCCTGATTAGCGTTGCGCTGGATGGAAAAGTCATCCCCGATGATTTCCACGGTGGTGGGATTTTCCAATTTTTCTTGAAGGTCCCGGATGTGATCCGCATCGAAACCGTGCGCTCGCAACTCAACCAGCAGGCGCTCCACCTCGGCGCGCTGGAACTCAAACATTGACTGGGAGGCTTCGTGGGGTTCTATTGTTCCTGGTTCGGGCATATATTTGTGATCGCCGTTAGTTTAGTGACCTGGATACGTATTTTCTCACAAACGGTAAATATTTCAAGTCGGGTTTTAATTGGTCGATCATGTAAGCTCGACCCCGTCATCCCGTCATGCGACGGGACAGGTTCGACGAGGCAGGCGTTAGAACTATGATACTCGATCAAAGACTGGAAGTCTCGCGGTTTGCGTAATCGTCCTTCCGTTGATTACTGGAACTTGAGTACCATCGGAAGGTGGTCGGAAACAGGGACGCTTGGAACGCTGAATTCCTCAACTGACACATCGTGCGACACGAATGTATAATCGGCCCACGGAATGTTCTTGGGATACAGGTGGCTACGCGTGGTTGTGATATTGAAACGTTTAATAAGATTGTCCATGTTCTGCTCGAGCATATGAATGCTCTCGGTCTCCGGCAATAAATTGAAATCGCCGCACACGATTTTCTTATCTTTGTGTTTCGCGAGGAACTTCAATATTTGAGCTGATTGCACAAGCCGTTCGGGAGTATCGCGTTTTTCGCTACCTTTTATGTAAATGCCGTGGAGATTAGCAACGAGATATGTTATGCCATCTCGCGAAATCTTCGAATACTGCAGGAGCCGGTGGTATTTCCGATATGCTTTCGAGATGATGTCGGGCGTAATAATCTCACTCGTTCCCCGCTCTTTCACTTCGATTCCCTGCTTTATAAAAGTTGCAACCCCAAAGGACAGCGGGAAATTAACCTGATCTTCTAAGTCGTGGTTGTCGAAGTACGAATCAAAGCGAGCCGTAAATCCGGACAGAACCGCCGATAGCTCTTCGTAGAGGTTTGCTCTCGATCCATGCGTCTCGCGGACATCTGAATTAGTATGAAATATCTCTTGAAAACAGAAAATGTCCGTCTTGCCTTTTGACGTCTCTACAAAACGAATAAGATCTTTGAAGACTTTACCGGTCCACGTATTGAGGGAGACAAGTTGCATACTAAGTTACGTTCAAAAATATTATTTTGCTATTAGGTAACGGAGTGGTCGATGTTGTGACCAGCCCGCCGAGGCTCACTCATCCATCGAAGCTTTAATATGGGTGGAAGCGGAGGCTTTACTGGAAATCTCTGGCCTCATCGTCCCGCCCCGTATTAAATATGCTGACTATTCTTGTGCCCACCTGGTCGGCGTGGTGCAATGATGTCAGAACCATAGTACCCCTTTATAGGGTTAACATTGCACGAATGATCAGGCATTTACACCAATAAGTAAATATTTATACGTTTGAAGTATTTGTGTCCCGTTGATGCTCTTTCACGAGTGCAAGTTCCCTTGACCCCATTGTGTAGAACACAGTTCCTGTAAAAAAAGAAATAAGAAATATGGGCCACAGGGAGAAAACCACCTTCCTAACCCCGCGTGTTATACAGAGCCCTTGATCAAGAAAACTATTTCCTAGGTAATTTGGATTATACTCCTTAAACTTCGGGCTACTATGTAGAGCTACTGCAGTTGCACAGGTTGTTGCATTTGGGCCAAATATATCCGAGGTGTCCGGACCATCGCCCCAGAAGTATGCATCAAAAAATATATTGCTTGCAAGGCTACCTATTAGAAGACAAAGTGGAACAAACAAAAGCCATTTACCAAACTTCTTCTTTTTTTGACCGTACATAAGATGCAATTAGGGAATGAGCGCATCAATTGCCTGGTTCAAAGTCATGACTTATCTCGTCATGATACTTTTAACTCCTCCGGAAGCAATGTTCATCATGCGGAAGTGTTTGTTTTTGGTATGAGTCTCTTCTTCGCGAAGGCGAATCCTGATCCGGACTTTAAGTATTTTTCGAAGTGGAGCGCGTCTTTCTTTGCCAGAAACCCACAGTACCAGACTAAGGAAAACGGCGCCTTGCTTGAAGTGTACTTCTGGCCGCGCTGGTTGTGTTTGGCCAGTTGTTTCTTGAGGTCTGACGTGAATCCTTTATAAAAGCTCTGGTCTTTCTGACTCTGGATAATGTAGACGTAGTGCATATCATGGTAACTGCACTCCTCCGCCCCCACCTTCGCTGAAGTCGCCGACGTACCATAGCCTTGGTGACGGTGTACTTCGGTGGACAAGGAAGCTTCGGAGTGCACTGCTTCGCCAAGCCACGATTTCATTTTTACCTGCCTCGTGGGTTTAATAGTGCCGAGCACTGCGAAGCTCCGTTAAGAGCGAAGCAGTGCACTCCTCCGCCCCCACCTTCGCTGAAGTCGCCGACGTACCATAGCCTTGGTGACGGTGTACTTCGGTGGACAAGGAAGCTTCGGAGTGCACTGCTTCGCCAAGCCACGATTTCATTTTTACCTGCCTCGTGGGTTTAATAGTGCCGAGCACTGCGAAGCTCCGTTAAGAGCGAAGCAGTGGTCGGGGTAGCCGGACTCGAACCGGCGGCCTCATCGTCCCGAACGATGCGCGCTACCAACTGCGCCATACCCCGATAAAGCGGCGTCAGTGTACCAGGCTGAAGTTTTTTCGGCAAGGGGAACCGGGCCAACAATTGCTGTCAGCCCGGTTAGCAGACTAGGCGGCCGTCCGCCATTGGACCTCCTTGTGCTCGCCCGGGATTGGCTCGGGGGCGGAGAGGGTGGTGAAACAGAGCGGGCAAACTCGGACCCGGCTGGGCGGGAGTTCCAGCTCCTTGGCCTTGAAGACCAGGCCGTCGTTGGAGGGGCAGACGATCTGGTGACCCTGTTGGATAGTGCGATGCGTGCGTGGATGTCCATGGAACCACGCCTGGACACGCGAACTGGCGATCTGAACCATGAGGCTCACCTCCTTTACTGGCCCGGTACCTCCATCATGCGCTTTTCCCGTCGCTCCGTCGAGGGGCCGTAGATGTGCTAGAATAACCAAGTATGGCGGATTTGTTTGACCAGGCCAAGGAGGCGGAATTACGGCGTTCGGCCCCGTTGGCTGATCGGTTACGCCCGCGCACCCTCGATGAGTTTGTGGGCCAAGCAACGGTCATTGGGCCGGGCACCATCCTCCGGCGGGCGGTGGAGAACGACGAACTGTTCTCGATCATCCTGTGGGGTCCGCCGGGTAGCGGCAAGACGACCTTAGCCCGAATCGTCGCTAATCTCACCAAGGCGCACTTCGTGCCGCTGTCCGGCGTCTTGAGCTCAAAAGACGATTTACTGGCGGCGGTCAAGGAGGCCGACGACCGCTTAAAACTCAAGCGGCAACGGACCATCCTCTTCGTTGATGAAATTCACCGCTGGAATAAAGTCCAGCAGGACGCCCTGTTGCCGTACGTCGAGCAGGGGATGGTCACGCTGATTGGAGCTACCACCGAAAACCCGAGTTTCGAAATCATTTCGCCGTTGCTGTCGCGCTGTACAGTCTTCGTCTTGGAACGTTTGCAACCCGAGGACTTGGCGAAGATTCTCATCAATGCTCTGAATGATGATCGCGGATATGCCAAGGAAGCGATCGTGATCGAGCCGCCAGGCATGGAATTACTCACCGCCGCATCAAACGGCGATGCCCGGTCCGCTTTGAACACGCTTGAATTATCAGTCAAAGCGACGCCAATGCAAAACGGGAAACGATCGGTGAGTTTAGCCACCGTCGCCGAAGCGTTTCAACGACCTCATCTGCTGTACGATAAGAAAGGCGAGGAACACTACAACATCATCTCGGCTTTCATCAAGTCGATGCGCGGGTCGAATCCGGACGCCGCCTTATACTGGCTGGGGCGGATGCTCGAAGCCGGGGAGGATCCGTTGTTCATCGCCCGGCGGATGGTTATTTTCGCTTCCGAGGATGTTTCTATGGCTGACGTCCACGCTCTTCCTCTGGCGGTAGCCTGCATGCAGGCCTGCGATATGGTTGGCCCGCCGGAGTGCGCGATCAATCTTAGTCACGTGACCGTCTACTTGGCGACCTGCCCGAAATCAAACGAAACGTATGTGGCCTATGGTCAGGCCGTGACCGATGTCAAAGCCGGCCTGAATGAACCGGTGCCGCTCAATTTACGGAATGCGCCGACGAAGCTGATGAAGGAGCTGGGATATAACCAGGGATATAAGTATTCGCATGATTACTCGGCCGAGGAGGGTGAACAGCAGTACTTGCCCACGAGGCTTAAGAGCCGACGGTACTACGCGCCGAAGAGTAATCCCTTTCGAAAATCATGATACCGTTAGACGGTTCGCTATCAGGTCTGGTACTCTACGACCATGGAATTCTCGCATTCAC
>JBBTRH010000021.1:0-14700 GCA_038065275.1 Patescibacteria group bacterium
CGGCCGAAGAAACGTTAATCGTAAACGTGCCGTTCGGTTGGAGCGGGTTGCACGGTTGGTTGAACACTCCGGCCGGCCGAGCATAGACGCAGAGCGGAGCGTTGTTAATTGGACTGCCGCCGGCGGTTAGTTTACCGACGATCTTAGAATCCGCTTTCGCCACCACGAAGTTCAGCACCGGGTAATCGGCCGCGGTGACGATCGACGTAGCGGTCCAAACGATAATTTGTATTTGCCCCGGATTTACCCAGACGTACGATGAGTTCGGTTCGGTACCAATGTTCACATTGTAGGTGCCCGGAGTAACCAACATATCGAAGTTGCCACTGGCGTCAGAACGGGCGTTCCCCCAGGCTCCTTGTTTGCCCGGCTGGTTGTTCATCTCATTGGCATTGACCATGACGTTTGGCGCGGCCGCGCCGCCAGCATCTTTGACCGTTCCTTTAATATGGGCGGTTTTGGCTTGAACGACCAGGTTGAGGGTTTTGCTTTCACCTTCAGCCAGAGTTGCGGTGGTTTGCGGCAGGCTGTAGGCATTTGACTGCGACCAGAAAAAAACGTTATAGGTTCCGCCGGTCATTCGCGCAGTGTACGTTCCGTTGGTGTTGACATTGGCGTGCGAACCGCCCCCTTCCTGCGTCCGAAAGTCGACCCCCCCGCTTGTCACCACGGCGCCGTTTTGATCGGTGATTGTTCCCGAAATTGAAGAACTGGCCGTCGTGACATTGAAGTTAGCCGCTTTCGACTCGACTGTTCCGTCCATGGCGAAATCAACCATGATTGGCGTCCCGTTGTAAATCCAATCAGCGTCAGGATTGCAGGGGTTGACCTGTACGTTCCATGACCCGCCGGATAACGACATGGTGTAACTGCCGCCGGCATCAGTGTTGGCGTTAGCCCAGCCTTGACCATTCATTTTGTTGGCATTGACGCAGGCGCCGGACACGGCCGCCCCGCCAACCCTGGTGACCGTGCCGGTAATCGTCTTAGCCGCCGCGCTCAAAGTAAAATTCTTCACCAGCGGCGCACCGCTCGTGGCCAGCGTTACCTCCGACGGATCGGGCGCGATCAAACCAGTGACGCTCCAACCGACCATCGGTTGGGCGGTGTAGGTTCCCGCCGGCAGTCCACCGAGCACGTAATCACCGGCGTCATTGGACTCGACGTGAACGTTCTTCGAGTAATCGCTGTTAAAAACATTTAAGCTTCCTCGCACGCCTGAACCGTCAGTCTTAGTGAATTTCCCCTGCATCTGGACGGTCGTTAGGGTGAAGTTCAGCGTCACCGACCCGCCTTCAATAACATCAAAGTCCTGCACCAGCGACGGACCGAATGATCCGCTGGTTGGCACCGCCTGACCTTGATAGTGTCCCGGATTAAGCGTGACGGTAAATGCGCCGCTCACATCGGATCGCGAACCGCCGCCCCCGCCAGGGCCCCAAATATTGATATTTACATCAGCCGCTACGCCCCCCGGCGGAGTTGGATTGCTAACCGTCCCGCTGATAGTGGCGCTGGCTTTGGCCGAATAACCATTCGTAAAAACAACGGCCAGGGCGATAACGGCCGCCAGCGGGATGGTCAGTGCTCCCCACCGTAAGAGACTGCGACGTTTTTGGATGGACATAGGCTTGTTGTTAGAAATTAGCTCGTTAGTAGAAATTAGCTCGTTAGCTTGTTAGTAGTTAGCTCGTTAGCTTGTTAGCTTGTTAGTTGGTTGGTTTGTTGGTAATAAAACTCCCCGACGCCAAAAGCGCGGGGTGGCTTGATAAAAGCGGAATTATGCGTGTGTTTATGGCTTTTTGCATGTATTTGCATGCCTTCTGCGCATGCGAATAACACCATTCTGTGGATAACATAACATATTTTGACAAGTTGGACAAGTTTAGGTGGCTTCGGTTCAAACCACTAGCGCAAAACTTGACACCTTAGCGTAAAATGTTAGCGTGAGGGTGCTTGCGATCATCGTCCCTTAAAATCAAATCGAGGGCTTAAACCGGAGGAGATAGCCGTCATGCAGAAACCATACGGGATGCGAATTGTGGGGATCGCGGCCTATGTTCCCCCAACTGTCGTCACCAACGATGAGGTTGCCCAACGACTTCATGCCGAACGGGATAAAGTCGAACGTCACCGCCGAGCGATCGGCGCCCCGACCATGACCGACGACGAGAAGGCCGCGTTCGACACTAACGATCGTTGGATCCGGCGTTATATCGGATTTTCCGAACGTCGGTTCAGCGGTCCGAACGAGGGTTCAATTGACCTGGCGCTTCGGGCCAGCCGGCGACTCCTCGCCGGTCTTCATCGCTCACCGTGCGACATCGACGGCATCGTCTTCGCCAGCGTCACTCCTTCATTCCGTCATTCGCCGCCTGATGCGGCATTGTTGCAGGAAGCTCTGGGCATTCCGGCCTGGGTTGACGGGCGGCCGAGGGAAATTCTCGGTTTGGACGTGGCTCTGGCTTGCTGTTCGTGGATGGCCGGATTGCAGACCGCCTACCGTCACCTGGCTGATGCTGAACGAATCCTGCTCATCGGCGCCGACCGGATGAGCACCACCATTAACTGGCGGGATCGCAGTTTCGCTTGCGTGCTGGGCGATGCCGGCACCGCTACGCTGTGTGAACGGGTCGATCCGGCCGACGACTGGTTCGGCGATAATCGATTCTTCAGCTGGATTGACGGCTCGAAAGCCATGGTCATCCACACGCCGGTCGGCGGTTCGCGCCGACCCGACCTGACCTCAAGCGACATGGAATCTTACCGCCACTGTCTGACCATGGACGGCCGCCAAGTCCGCGAGGACATGGTGCCGTTCGTCAGCGGGCCGGCACTGGACGCCATGTTGGCCAAAGCCGGTCTCGCTCTCGACCAACTCGATCTCCAGGTCTGGCACGAAGCCAATCTGGTGATGAACCGCGAAGTGGAACGTCGACTGCGCGAGCGGGGGTTCCAGGGAACGACCCTCGATGCCGGCGGCCGGTTCGGAAACACGACTAGCGCTTCAATTCCGCTGGCGCTGGCGCTCAACGGCGTCGAACTCAAGCCTGGACGGACCGTCGCCTTGGTCGGCTATGGCGGCGGCTACTCGTACCGCAGTGCGATCGCCACCATTCGGCACCCCATCAGCACCTTCGTTGAGGTGTGACAAATCAAGCACCACCGCCCTGACCATCTTCCGGTCGGGGTTTTTTGCAGCCGCCTTAAATCTCTTCCGCCTCTCCGACGCGGTTAGCGCGGAAACCGCCCGCGGGATGCAACCCGGCCAGAACTAGGCGCACCCGCAGGTCCAGGAATCTGGCCTTGATCATGGCTTTAGCTTTTTCCAGATCACCTTCGTGGCGACGGCGTTCTGCTTCTTTGGACGCAAAGATTTTGCCATAGGCACCGCAGTCGAGGTGGTTGATGATGATCACCTCGACGATGTGGTGCAATCGTTTGGCGATGTCGATCTGACGCATGACGAACTCCGGATCGGCCGGGTTGGCTGGGTCAACCATATTCTTCGCCGCACCGGCGACTGAGACTAGGTCGTACCGGTCCTTCAATCCGAAACTAACCAGGTAGTCGCGGAGCGAGGAGACGAAACGGTAATCCATGCAGCGGAGGACGATGGCTTTGGCGACGTGGGACATATCCCGTTAAGGGTTACTGTCTGAAGAGTGCGGACATAGTCCGACATTAGAACCTGCCCGAGAAAACTTCTAACGGGACATGGCGGAAGCGGGAAAAAGAAAACGGACCGATACAGTGTACCAGTCCGGTCGAGGAAAGAGCAAGTTTGTCAGTCGGGCACAAACTGCAGGAGCTCCGGAGCCATCGCGGCTACGAAGTCACGATCGATCAGGGGCATGATCCGGGCGATCGTCCAGCGTCGCAACAACTCATGCTTGTGGTCCGTCAGATACGTTAAATGGCGTTCCTGGCCTTCGCCATCCGTGAACTTCCGATGGAAGGTGCAGAAGATCTCCAGCTCGTCGTCCGGAAGCCATCGCTCACGCTCGGCTACGCGCTTTGTCCGAAACCGAGCGTCGACGTTGAGCCAAACGCGATGGATGATGCCGAGGTGACGCTTAGCGGCCCAGCGACAGGTGTCGCCGTGAACATCGAACCGCGCCTTGTGCATCTTCACCAAATCCAGAGCTTCGTGAAACTCCCGCATTTTCACTTGCCAGATCGGCAGGTTGTACGGTCGCGGACAGAACGGTGACATGCGCATGGCCCCGCCGAGGATCGGCATCGGCGTCATCGGTTCCCGGTGCGTGTCCCGGATGTAGCTGGTGGCTTCCCAGAAGCAGCTGGGGTCTGAACACATCACGTCGATGACGCCGCCGCTATGGCACGGTTCGATCTCCTTGAGCATCGCCTCGCGCCGCAGGATGCGCAGAACCGCTTCTTCGATGGTAATCGGGGCGGTGATCGGTTGAGTCAGCACAACTCCCTCCATCCATGTTCCTTGGGGTCTAAGTGCCGTGAATCACGAATCAAAAGAGCGAAAAAACAGAACATTCAGGTTACGCCAAAACGTAAGTTTCGTCAAGGCCCCGTTTTTTGAATCTTCAATCCTTAATCTAAATTTTAATCCCTCCGAATCCCCTCTTGCGATATGCCGTGGTGGGCGCGGTGTTTGTACTTGCGCACCAACTTTAGGCGGTTCAAATCGCGTTCCAGTTTCGATGTCACCAGCGCGTGCTCGACGCGATCTTCGCGCATTTCCTCCTTGAGTTTCTTGGCCCGCTCAATCGCTTCTTGCGCTCGTTGTTCATCGATTTCTTCGAGCTGCTCGGCCGTGTCGGCCAGAATAATCAGTTGTTGCGGTTGGACTTCGATAAATCCGCCGGATACGGCGTAGGGTCGGGCCCCCTTTCCTTTGCGGATGATGAGCTCACCGGGCTTGAGGATCGTCGACAATGGGACATGATGCGGCAGAACGGTGATTTCGCCGTCAATGGTCGGCAACGAAACACTGTCAACCGTGTCGCGATAGACTTCGCGTTCCGGGGTGGCGATGATGAGTGTTAGCATGTTAGCTTATTAGCTCGTTAGCTTCTTGGCTCGTTAACCTACTAGCTCGTTAGCCGGGGTTAGCTTGTTAGCTCGTTAGCCGGGGTTAGCTTGTTAGCTCGTTAGTATGAGAAGACATAATTATAGCTTGGCATAAAAAGAGGAGAGCATTTTTGCGACTTCGGTAATTTTCTCATCGAGTTTGATGAATGCTGGCGTTGAAAGGTATCCGAGTTCCTGGGCAATGCGGGCTTGCGTCTCGAGCTCAGAACAAGAGCCGCGTGCAAAAGCAACGAATTGCCTAAAATCTCTGTTAGTTGTCCGCATATGTCCCTCAGCAATGTTCGATGGAATGGAAACACCTGAACGTCGCATTTGACTCGTCAATCCGAACTTCTCGTCATCTGGAAAGCTTTTGGTGACACGGTAGATCTCGACTACAAGCACCATCGCCTTCTGCCAAACAATCAATTCTTTGAAATTCTTCATGATCAGTAAACAACTAACGAGCTAAAAAACTAATAAGCCAACGAGCTAACACACTAACGAGCTATCTCACCTCTTCAATACTTCCTTTCATATAGAAGTTCTGCTCCGGCACATCGTCATACCTGCCGTCGAGGATCTCCTTAAAGCCACGAATGGTCTCCGCCAGCGGGACGTACTTTCCCGCCCGCCCGGTGAACACTTCAGCCACGAAAAACGGCTGGGACAGGAACTGCTGGATCTTCCGCGCTCGGGCCACCGTCCGCTTATCCTCATCGGAGAGCTCTTCAACGCCGAGAATGGCGATGATGTCTTGCAGGTCTTTATAGCGTTGCAATACTTTTTGCACGCCGCGGGCCGTCTGGTAATGTTCCTCACCGACGATGAGCGGATCGAGAATCGTCGAAGTCGAATCGAGCGGGTCGACCGCCGGGTAGATGCCGAGTTCCGACAAGGCGCGGGACAACACGACGGTTGAATCGAGGTGGGCGAAAGTCGTAGCCGGCGCCGGGTCAGTCAGGTCATCGGCCGGAACGTAGATGGCTTGCACCGAAGTGATCGAGCCTTTGGTGGTCGAGGTGATGCGCTCCTGCAACGCGCCCATTTCTTCCGCTAGGTTCGGCTGGTAGCCGACCGCTGACGGAATGCGGCCCATCAAGGCCGACACTTCGGAACCGGCTTGGGTGAAGCGGAAAATGTTGTCGATAAAGAGCAAAATGTCTTTGCCTTCCTGGTCGCGGAAGTATTCGGCCAAGGTCAAACCGGTCAGGCCGACGCGCTGACGGGCCCCGGGGGGTTCGTTCATCTGGCCGAAGACTAAGGCGGTTTTGTCGAGCACGCCCGAAGCTTTCATTTCATGATACAGGTCGTTTCCTTCGCGGGTCCGTTCGCCGACGCCGGCGAAGACGGAGTAGCCGCCGTGTTCAGCCGCGATGTTGCGTATTAGTTCGGTGATGACGACGGTTTTCCCGACGCCTGCTCCACCGAACAAGCCGACTTTCCCGCCTTTAACGAACGGCGCGATCAGGTCGATGACTTTAATCCCCGTCTCGAACACTTCGGCTTTGACAGACTGGTCGGTAAACTTAGGCGCCTCACGGTGGATCGGCGAGTGATGTTTGCTGGCGACCTCCTTTTTCCCATCGATGGCTTTACCGGTGACATCAAGCATGCGTCCCAACGTGCCCGGTCCAACCGGCACGGTAATCGGCGCGCCGGTATCAACCACCGGCTGGCCGCGGAAGAGACCGTCGGTCGAGGACATAGCCACACTGCGAATGACGTCGGCGCCGATGTGTTGTTGAACTTCGAGCACCAGCGGCGCCTCTCCTTTTCGTTCAATATGAAGAGCGTTGAGGATGGCCGGCAATTCGCCGGTAAATTTCACGTCGACCACGGGGCCGATGACTTGGTGGATGGTGGCAGGCGATTTGGCCATAGATAAACATTCTCTAAAGACAAGAAAAAATTAACAGTAAATTATTTTGGTATTAGACCTAAATTTTTGTCCTTTATAATAAGTCTGTTCATTATCGGAATGTTGCTCTACTGACCAGGTCGAAAATATCAACACCCTTACGAAAAGCTTCGAGCATTTTGAGATTGAGTGTGCCCTTGGGGTAGTTTGTTTTTTCCTGAATCATAATCAGTTCTATCGTCACCAAGAGAAAATCGGACGAATATTCGCCATACCTATCTAATGGATCAAAACGAGAAGTATCGACCTTTGAAAAAAATTTAAGTTTTGGAGGATATTCGGTCGAGGGATTAACTTTATTCACGACATCAATAAGAAAATCTAATAACTCGTTTGTTAAATCACTATCGTGTTCGCGTTTGATGACTAGGTCAATAACCCAGTGAATGTGTTTTGGCGTGCGGGTTCTTCTTCCTGGTTCTCGATAACGGACACGAAAATCATATTGTGATTTTTTACCAGGCGCAACGTAAATCTTTACCCCGCGTTTTGTGGTAAAAATTAGTTCATTGTTATTATCGGTCATAAATCTATAAAAGTTTGCTGGCAATATCTGCTTTGTATCGCTTGACTGACAATTGAAGATATTCTTTCCCAGTGTCTATACCAACAAATTGCCTTCCATGTTTGACCGCCGCTAATCCAGTTGTCGAACTCCCAGTAAAAGGATCTAAAATGAGATCGCCTTTGTTAGTTGAGGCTAACACAATTCTTTCAAGTAAGGCTAAAGGTTTTTGTGTCGGATGTTTTCCAAACTTCTTCTCTCCATTCTTCGGGGTCCCGATTGCCCATATACTTCTCATTTGCTTGCCAGGTTTTTTTATAAAATCCCCGTTCCATTCCCTTGCCTTCATCAATTTATAGTTGAAGGTATGCTTGGCTTTTGGATCTTTTCTCGCCCAAATTAGTGTTTCGTGACTAGCGGCAAAGTATCGGCCGCTAAGATTTGGGCTTGCATTTGGTTTGAACCAAGCAATATCATTTAGAATTTTATATCCCTGCATTTGTAATGCAAAGCCACAAGCATAAATCGAATGATAGGTTCCGCTTACCCAAATCGTTCCTTCTGGTTTTAAGACACGCCGACAAGCTACGATCCACTTTTCATGGAACTCGAAATCTTCTTTAAGTCCTTTACTTTTATCCCATTCACCTTTATTGACACTCACCTGTTTGCCTGCATGGACTGTAAAGCCTCCGTTTGAAAGCATATATGGTGGGTCAGCAAAAATCATATCAACCGAGTTGTCGTTGAAGCCACTAAGAACTTCCAGGCAGTCACCCAAAAAGAGCTGGAACTTATCGTCTTTAAAATACTGTTTAAGCCTCTTTTCCATCAATTTCATGTTACCCGAATAAAAAACGAATGTCAAATCGTTATGATTCCAACGCCGCGCGGCCGGCGGAAATTTCCGCCAGGTCCTGGGTGATGGACGCTTGGCGGGCCTGATTAAAGGTCAGGGTGAGGTCGTCGATCAAATCGCCGGCCGCGTCGGAGGCGTTTTTCATCGCCACCATCCGCGCCGCTTGCTCCGCGGCGTTGGTTTCCAGCACCGCCCGGTAAATCTGCATTTCCACCAGCCGCGGCAGGACATAGTCCAGCACGGCGTCAGGATTCGGCTCGAATAGGTACTCGAATTCCCGTTCGGCGGCCCGCTCATCGCGTTTGATCGCCTGCTGTTCTTCATTCGACACCAAGCCGACCGCTCCGGCCTCAAATCCGGCGCCGCTCAACGGGAGAATTTGCCGGAGCCGCGGTTTCTGAACCAACATCGAAATATAATCCATAAACCCGACCAAGACGCGGTCGTACTTCCGTTCAGTAAACCGTTCAATCGCCAATTTCGCCATCGGCCGGACGCCGAGCACGCTCGTTACTACGTCGTCCTTGGTAAATTCGGCGTCAATCGGCAGGCCATGCTGGGTCATGATCATCCGCCCTCTCTTCCCCATCAGGATCACTTCGGCTTGAGTATGCGGGCCGAGATTGAGATTCTTGATTTCCTTGGCGACGGTCGCGGTCAATTGCGCGTTAAATCCGCCGACCAGGCCGCGGTTGGAGGCCACTAAAATAACCCCGATTTTTTTCGGGGCGACGCGCTCGGCCAGCAACGCGTGGTGAGCCGGGTCGGTGCGGCGCGAGAGGTGGAGCAACATTTCCCAGGCCCGGTCGGTATAGGGACGCGCCGCCAATACCGCTTGGCCGGCGCGGCGCATCTTGGCGCTGGCCACCAGTTCCATCGCCTTGGTGATTTTCTTGGTGCTGGTGACGGAGCGGATCCGCCGTTGGATGTCTCTGGTTGCGGTTGGCATCCCCGTTAGAAGTTTATCGAGTAATGAGAAACTAGGTTCGCCGACTTTCGACGGCCTGCCCTCGACACTGGATTACGTGTATGAGCCCATGTGGATTGCCAATAGTTGTCATCGAAGAGGGTTGTTATTAAATAATAATTTGTCATATTATTTTTCCAAACTTCTAACGGGGCATTCGTGGTTCTCTTAGCGAGTTTGCGCGTAGTCGGCGAGCAGTTGCTTTAGGTCATTTTCCAATTCCGGGGTCAAGTCTTTTACTTCGTGCAGTTTCGACAACCAAGCATCGCCGCGGGCATCGAGGTACTCGTGGAGGCCGGCTTCGTAGCCGGCCACATCTTCCGCCGGCACGCCGTCCAGGTAACCGTTGGTGACCGCGTATAGAATGGCGGCTTGATGGGCCATCGCCATCGGCACGTACTGCCCTTGCTTGAGGACCTCGGTCATCCGGCGGCCGCGGTCGATCTGCTTCCGCGTCGCGGCGTCGAGATCGGAGCCGAATTGGGCGAACGCTTCCAGGGCGCGATACTGGGCCAGGTCGAGCCGGAGCTTGGCCGCCACCTTTTTCATGGCTGGCGTTTGGGCGGCCGAACCGACGCGGGAAACCGATAAGCCGACGTTTAGGGCCGGTCGGATTCCCTGGTAGAACAGGTCGGACTCGAGGTAAATTTGGCCGTCGGTGATGGAGATGACGTTGGTCGGGATGTAGGCCGAGACGTCGCCGGCCTGCGTTTCGATGATCGGCAAGGCCGTCAGTGAACCGCCGCCGTGGTCGGCGTTGAGCTTGGCCGAGCGCTCAAGCAATCGGGAATGGACGTAGAAAATATCCCCCGGGTAGGCTTCGCGGCCCGGTGGACGGCGGAGGAGCAATGACACTTGACGGTAAGCCCAGGCGTGCTTCGACAAATCGTCGTAGACGACTAGCACGTCCTTCCCCTGCCCCATGAAGTACTCGCCCATGGCACAACCGGCGTAGGGAGCGATGTAAGATAAAGCCGCTGGATCAGACGCACCCGCCAGGACGACCGTGGTGTAAGCCATCGCACCCGTTTCCTGGAACTTGGCCACGATGCGCGCCACTTTCGATTCCTTCTGGCCGATGGCGACATAAATGCAGATCACGTCCTGGCCGGCCTGGTTGATGATCGTATCAACCGCGATCGCCGTCTTGCCGGTTTGGCGGTCGCCGATGATCAGCTCGCGCTGGCCGCGGCCGATGGGGATAATCGCGTCGATCGTCTTGATCCCGGTTTGAATCGGCGTGTTGACCGACTGGCGAGTAATGACGCCGGGCGCGATTTTTTCGACCGGTGCGAATTGCTTGCTGGCGATCGGGCCTTGGCCGTCAAGCGGTTCACCCAAGGGGCTGACCACGCGGCCGACGACGTTGGGACCGACCGGCACCTGGAGAATCCGGCCGGTGGCTTTCACCGTTTGCCCCTGCGCAATGCCGACGGTCGAGCCGAGGATCATCGCCCCGACGGTGTCTTCTTCGAGGTTGAGAACGACGCCCATCGTACCGTTAGCGAACTCCACCATTTCCTGGGACTGAACGCGGCCGAGGCCGGACAGCCGGGCAATGCCGTCGCCGACGTCAAGCACCGTTCCGACCTGGCTGGTGGCGGCGCCGGCGGTGAAACCGGCCAGTTCTTTCCGCAGGACATCAATCAGGGAGTCAGGCATATTAGGCGTGCGTCAGGTGATGATGAAGTCGGCGGAGGCGAGTGCGGAGTGATCCGTCAATTTCGTCGTCGCCGACCCGGAGGACGAGCCCGCCGTGGAGGGCGGGATCAACCGTCAAGTCGAGGGTGACCGGACCGAAGAGATTGGTGAGTTGCTGGGCAACGGCGGGCCGGCAGTCAGCGCTCGGCGCAGTCACCGCGACCCGAGTTCGGCCGTGCGCCCGGTCGTCCAGGCGCTGGAGATGCATCAGGATGCGGGGCCAGAGCTTCATGGCCCGCTGGCGGCGGAGGAGCTGGAGGAATCGCCCGGCGATCGCCGATCGCTCGGCGTCCGATACGGTCGCGGCGCTGGCGTGGAACAGCGCGGCGTAGGTGGCGGCGGATAAGCGCTTCATCCCATTAGAAATGAATGAAAAGAAACTATCGGTATAGATAAGATTGTACTAATTGCTATCGCTTTTTCCGAAAAAAAGGTTTTCATCATTTCTAACGGGACTAACGGGGTCATGCGGCTCCGAAGATGACGTAGCGGAAACCTTCGCGGGCCGCCTGCTTAAAACTTTGCCAACCGTCAACCAGCCAGATCAGGTTGTCGGCCATCCAGACCACCCAGGCTTCGCGCGTCCGCGGCACCATCCGGCCGTAAGGCCAATAGTGCGTGCGGATGGCGTGGATGACTTCATCGTGCTCACCGTAAGCCGCGGCCGCCGCGGCCGATTTTCGGAAGTGGTGTGTATCGGGCCGTAGCCACTTACGGAAGTGCGGATCGTGATCGTGGTACCAGTCGTGGAGCAGGCCGGCCCGGGCCGCCACGGCGGCGTTGCCGTGGACCAGTTTAGTTAACCTCCACGCCAGCTTGGCCACGGCGTACGAATGCTCGAAACGGTTGCGGCGGAAATGGTGCCGCGCGACGTCGCCGAGACGTTGGACCTCGGGGTGATCGAGCAGGTCGCGGACGTAGAGTTCGAATTCGTGAACGCTCATGGCCGGATCTCCTTCAAGGCCGCGATGGCCTGGTCGGCCAGCTTGGCTTGCGTTTGCTCATCAACCGCTCGATCCAACACCTTGGCGGTCGCCGCCACGACCAGGTCGGCTAATTCAGCTTTCGCCTGGCCCACCATCGCCTGGCGTTCGCGATCGAGCAGGACCTTCGTCCGTTCGATCGTCGCGGTCGCCTCCGCTTGAGCTTGTTCCGCCAGTTTCTGCTTGGCCGCGGCACCCTGCTGGTTGGCTTCCGTGACGATGGCCAACGCCTCGGTCTTGGCCTCTTTCAAGACCTGCTCCTTATCGCGCTTGATAGCGGCCAGCTCATCGGTCGAGCGCTTGGCGGCATCCAGGCCTTCACCGATTGTCTTCTGGCGGCGGTCGAGAACGTCCATGATCGGCCGGTAGGCGAACCTCCGGAGAATCCAGAGCACCAGGAAGAACGTCAGCGTGTTGGCTAAGAGGAGCTTCCAATCTATTCCTAATTTTGATACTAATTCACCCATGTCAGGATGTAAGATTTAGGATTAAAGATTAAGGTTTTAGGCTGAGTCGGGAAACTTTAATCTTTCAACTTTAATCGCGTCGTCTAAACAAACTTGATAATCAAGGCCATGACCAAGGCGTAAATGGCGATGGCTTCGGTGAAGGCCATGGCCAATAGCATCGAGACTTGAATTTTCCCGGCGGCCTCCGGATTACGGCCGATGGCTTCCATGGCCTTCGCGGCTAAAATACCGATGCCGAGGCCCGGTCCCAAGCCTCCAATGCCGATGGCTAGGGCGGCGGCGATGAATTTTGCGGCGTCTGCTTCCATAATGGTTTCCTTCGTGGGTAAGTGAATGAGTGAGATAATTAATGTTCCTCCGCCAGGGTGGCGATGGTGAAGAAGACGAGGGACAGGAGGGCAAAGACGAAGGCCTGGATGAATCCGACGAACAGCTCGAGGAAGTAGAACGGTAGCGGCGCGATCAGCGGCACCAGGGACGAAATCACGAGGAGCAAGACTTCGCCGGCAAAGATGTTGCCGAACAACCGAAAGGAGAAGGAGATGATCTTGGTGAATTCCGAAATTAACTCAATCAGCCCGACGAAAGTGAAAGTCGGGTTCGGGTTGAAGTACTTCCGCAGGTGTCTCTTGACGCCGATGTACATCACCCCGAACACCTGCGCGGCGATGACCGAGATCATGGCGATGGCGATCGTCATGTTCAGGTCGGCTGTTCCGCCGCGGAGAAACGGAATGAACGTGCTGTGCCCGGCGGCCGTCTCGCGCAGGCCGACCGTTCCGAATACCGGGATCAACCCGAACCAGTTCATGGTGACGATGAACAGGAAGATCGTGGCGACGATGGGGAAAAACTTTTTTGTCTTGGCGCGATCCTGCGTGACGCTGTCCATCAGCCCCAGCAGGAACTCGATGATCATCTCCGTCACGTTCTGGAGTTTGCCGGGAATCAGCGCGATTCGCCGGCTGAGCGTCCGGGCCAGCAACGCTAACGTTCCGGCCGCGGCTAAACTGCCGAGCATGGCGTTAGTAATCGGGAAGCTCCCGAGGTGGGCGATGGGTTCAGCCGCGAGCGAGATGTTTAAACCGGTCATCAGGATTTGGGTGGATTCACCCCGTTAGAACGGCTATTTTTCGAAGACGGGGGTAATACATCTTGAGAAGTGTCTTTATCGGACGTTCTAACGGGGTTCATGTCGCGCATCAGGCGCGAGAATTTACGAACGAGGAGAAATGAGGTGGAGACGATGGCGATGACGACGCCGGTGAGGAACAGCCATGGTTTTGTACCTAGTGCCTTATCGGCCCACCGGCCCGCCAGGGCGAACAGGACGAGCGGCAGGGCGATCGTATACCCGAGTTCCCAAGCCAGGCTTAAGGCTTGCCAGAGCAGTCGGCGTGACGATGTGGCCATGGTTGTAGTGTACCATTGCCCCGCCTCGGCGAGCCATAACGACAGAAAGTGCGTGCCCGACTAGCTCGGCGGGGTTTCGGCTCAGGCTAGCGTTTTTCTTAACAAAGCTGAGTGATGAGCCTCAAAAAAACAGCAAAAGGGCGCCAAGAGTATACTACTTTTTCCTCCCCGCCGCAAGGGTTGAAAAATCTTTTGGCTAAGGTTAGCCACGTTAGAGGTGGCCGAAATTTTTCAAAGGAAAAAATTTAGCTATGCTTGCCGAGTGCATGGCATTACTTATGACACCTCTAATGGGGTTAGAAATTTTTTCTTAACTTACAGCAAAGCTGACCAGTGCTTGACGGGAAACCTGTGTGGGTTGTATCCTGTTCACAGTTCCTAGTATCGAAACGGGATTACTGGTACCAGCAAACGGATAGACGAGGCCAAAAAGCCTAGTAAACCCGTCAGAGACCGTATGGTGAAACGAACCGAGGTACACTGGCAAAAAAGGATGCACGGAGTATCTAAGGCGTGAGCGCTCACGCCAAAGATTCGAACGACATACCGCCTCGCCAATTAAACCACCGGCTTTTGCCGGTGGTTTGTTAATCATCCCTGTTTGGTTTTTCAAGAACTAGCGGCTCAATATTGCTTTCAGTTTCAGCAATTTTCACTACGTCCTTGTCAATCTTTTTAAACTCCTTATAGGCCAAATTATATTGATTCACGGAAGTTGTCATGGAATCACCTAGCTTGTTCATGTACCCATCGTATGATTGGAGATGCTTGGCTAAAACTTCAATGTTCTTCCGAATCTCTTTGGCCGACTCTTCAATCTGCATCGCCCGTA
>JBBTRH010000022.1:0-1219 GCA_038065275.1 Patescibacteria group bacterium
GAGCTTCACTCTGACCGTCTAACAGGATGATCCACTTCAAACCGTTCAAATTCGGCAAGGCGGAGCTCGGTGTTATCACCGTCTTTTTCGTCTTGTTCGCTTTGGGCGTGGGAATCACCTCCATCCCGCTGGTCGCCACCATCTACGGCCGCTTGACTAATACCTGGATGCACGCGGCCTTGCAGTATGGTTACGTCGGGGCCTTCGGCGCGGCCCTGATCGGTAGCACCAGCGCCACCGTCTTCTTTCCGTATACGATTATCGTATTTTTCCTGGCGACGCAAGGACTTAGCCCGTTCTGGCTGGGAGTGCTGATGGGACTTGGCGCCGGAATCGGTCAAATGTTCGGCTATATCATCGGTCGGTGGGGATCGGCCTGGTTCCACCGGAAAAAGCCTGAGACCTACGACGCCATGGAACGGATACTTCACCGGCGCCCCGGACTGATTACGCTGTTCCTGATTATTTTCGGTTCGACGCCCCTGCCGGACGACCTAATCATGATTCCGCTGGGCATGCTCCAGTACTCCTGGTGGAAGACCTGGTTGCCCTCGACCATCGGAAAAATATTCGCCGGCTGGATTGTGACCTACTCGAGCTTCTTTATCTCCCGTTCCCTCGACACCAGCGTGGCGGCCGGCGCTTCCGGTCTGGTCACCCAATTCATTACCGTGGCCGGCATTGCCGTCGTGGCCTATATTATGTTCCGTCTCGACTGGCAAAAAATCATGCACCGCCTGCTCAACGGTCAATCCTCCGACGTATGATCCCGTTAGAAGTTCGCATAATATCATCACTGATGTTAAAACGATGAATAACGACAACTCCTTTCTCAGTCGGATAATCGCTACGGCTCATGCGTATAATAAAAGTTTCAAGCAAGCCAGTCTTAATACCGTCGTTGAAGTTTCAATTATCAAATGAACTTCTAACGGGGTGACCCCGTTAGAGATTAACACCACAATTACCGCTTATTGTAAGATGACAACCGATATCAGTTTCATCTCTAGCTGGAAAGCCGCCATATCTGATGTGCGTAATCAAAAGCTTGGAATAAGCCGGTGCAACCTCGGCCAGCAAAGTTCCGATTATTTAACTAATCTCTAACGGGGATGACCAAAGAACGCTGGGACGATCTCGTCTCGACCATCCTCGACCGCTTCTCGGTCGACAAGCGCGGCCAGGAACCGCTGGAGGACCATCCGGGTCAATGTGATTT
>JBBTRH010000023.1:0-9075 GCA_038065275.1 Patescibacteria group bacterium
TAATAGCTTCTTTAGGTAGTAAGCTCAAATGAACGGCGGTTCTGGTAAGCTCCACCAGCCCGTGCCAAAACTGGTGCTGGACGAATCCCTGCCCAGTACCCGAGCGAAGCGAGTGGTTCTGGCTAGTGCCCCTGCCAAACTAATAGACAAATTGTTGTTGTCCTAGCCAGAACAAGAAGGTTCCCCTTTTTTGTGATAGAGCGTATTATGAGGATATGAACGGTTAACCTTACTAGATATGAACAAACAATCTATGGTTAAAATCATCGTTTTTGGCCTGGTGCAATGGTTCCTATTGATGATCGCAATCTTCGTGATTTCGCTCATCTACGGTATCAAAGAGAGTGCCGAGATGACTGCCCCACCGTCGCTGGGCTTTGCCATTGCAGCGGTCATTATGGTTGGCGTTGCCTATGCCTTTGCTCGGTGGCTCAAACCGGCCAGCCGAAAGCAGGCGATTATTGCCGGCCTGATGTGGTCGGTCATGACGACCGTGTTCTGGCTAGTAACCGTTTTTGCCAACAGTACCCAGGACGTTATTTTCAAGGGTTGGGGCGTGTATCTGTTATTCGTCGCGCAGGTGATCGGTACGATGTTTGTTAGCGTAAAAAAGGCAGACGTCGGCAATTCATTACCAACTATTTAGAAAGGGCACGCATATGCCAACCACAAAGCTTGGAAAATGGTCAGCCGGATTGAATATTTTTTTCTTAGCAGTAATTATTGCTTCGATTATCTTAGTTAAGGCGTTAAGAATTCTTAATTTTGACGATCGCTGGTGGGATGTAACCGTGCCCGTTGCATTCCTCGTTGAAATGATCGCTTTATTTACCGGCATAAGAGCCGTTAGAAAAAACAAAGAACGCTCTAGTTTGGTTTTTTTCTCCATCTTCATGGGTATCGCCGCTATTCTTTTTGTACCCCTTCATAGTTTATTTATCAGTGATTGAATTACGGGTGAGTTATACAGGCCTTAATGGTTAATCATTCGGCACATGCCCGGTGAGTTGGAACCCCGGAATGAATCAGGGTTGTTAGAGGGGAAAGAAGTCGATCGTCCGAAGGAGATCGAGCGGAAGTATTTGGTTAAAAGTCTCCCCGATAATCTTGAAGACCTAGATCATGCGGAAATCGACCAAGGATATTTGGCCATCACTCCGGATGGGACGGAAGTGCGGCTTCGTCGCAAGGGTGAGAAATTCTACCAAACGGTAAAATCCGGTAGCGGCAAAAGCCGGTTCGAGTCGGAAATTCAGATTACACCGGAGCAGTTTCAGGCACTTTGGGAAGCAACCAGCGGGAAAAGAATAGCCAAGACCCGATATCACATCCCGCACGAAGATCGACTGCTGGAACTGGATGTTTACCACGGTTCGCTTGACGGTCTAACCTCGGTTGAGGTTGAATTTCCTGACGAAGAAGCAAGCGAGAAATTTGTTCCGCCGGAATGGTTTGGAGAGGAAGTGACTGAAGATAGTCGCTACAAGAATCAACAGCTAGCTCTAGCGGGCATTCCTAGAACGGAACCAGAGCATCAGGAGTAGCTCGGAGTGGAATATTAGCTGGGGGGTTGACCCCGTTAGAGGCGAATGCTGACACCTGAAGAACGACTGATTTTTCCAGCACTCAGATTCGCACCAGCTGGACCCGCAAACCACGCTCGCCTCTAACGGGGTTGACACCTACTACACGGCGTAGTACAGTGGAATCGGTCAGCATTGATCACTTATGCACATCAGCGCGGCAACCATCAGAAAAATAACGTCCCTGGCCCTGGTAGTAACGGTACTGTTTGCTTTCTCGACCATGATCTTGCTGTGGTGGACGGGCAATCACGGCAATCACGTTGGTAGCCAGCATCAGTGCGTGGCGGCCGCGATCCAAGGCGTCGTTTGCCCGGAACAAATGAATGCCGCGTTGTTGCTGGCGCATCTCAATCCGTTCCGGGACGCGCTGATGGTCGGCTCGTCGATTCTGGCGTTGCTCCTGGTAGCCGTCATGCTGACGATCGCGGCGCTGGTGAAAACCAGATATGAGAGTAGCGGCGTCGTGCAGTATTGGCGGCGACATACGCGGCACAATTCAGATCCGCCGGTCGACCGATCGCTCCGACGCTGGTTAGCCCGACTACAACTGAGTCCGACGTCCGTCTAAGGACGCGTTTGTCGCTACTCTAGGTAGACGCGGCGCGTCCATCGCCCTCCGATCAGGGCCTTTTTGCGTTGGCGGTTGTCATTGATGACTCGCCATCGCCGGACTCATCATTAGCCGAACGTATGGACTCATCACTAAAGACAACCCAACACTGCTGTGAACCGGCCAAGGGTATGGCGGAGGCGCCGGCGGTCAAAGAACGCCGATTCAGTTCGCGGTTCATCGGTCTTGGATATTTCGCGATCTTTGTCATGGCCGCCGCGTTCTTGGCCGTCGGCAGTACGACCCTGCAGGCCATGGCCGCGAACGTACGGACGACGAAGCGTCAAGCCGCGGCCGCCGCCCGCCCGGCGGACGTCAAGGTCACGATCCTGGTGGCGTCGGGATGTACCCAATGCTACAACGTCACCAACCTGACGACCGAGCTGAGCCAAAGCAAGGGCGTCAAGGTCAACGATCTGCGGACGGTCGATTACGCCACGCCCGAAGGTTCAGCCCTGGCGGGGCAATACGATATCCAAAGGATTCCGGCGTTCATCGTGCTCGGCGAGACGGACAAAATGATGACGTCGTTGCCCCAGCTGAAATCGTACGGGCAACTGCAGAATAAAGATTTTGTCGGCGTCAACCTGCCGGCGCCGTTCGTTGAAGTCGCGACGGGCAAAGTCCGCGGCGAATTCGACGCAACCTTCATCACCGAAAAGCAATGCCCGACATGCTACGACCCGACGATCAATCGCCAAGCGCTCAAGCAGCTGAGCATGGCGCCGCGGAGCGAGAAAACCGTCGATCGCCTCGATGCGAATGGGCAAAAACTCGTCAAACAGTACCGCCTGACGACCACGCCGACGGTCATCCTGACCGGCGACCTGAGCGCCTACGGCGGATTCGATCAAATATGGAAGAACGTCGGAACCATCGAACCGGACGGCGCCTACGTTTTTCGTAGCGGGCAGGATTTGATGGGCACGTACTACGACCTGGCGACCAAGAAAGTCGTGGTGCCGAAAAAAGCTGACGCTTCGACGAACGCGCCGCCGCAATAATCTCATTAATCACCCGCGCACCGGGAGGCCACTGACTCTGTTGGTGGAGGAAAGCCGGTGCGCACGGCCTCCGGTGCGGGGTTCCGCCCCACCCGGTATCAAGTGGAGCCGTCAACTCCTGTTGGCGGGGCTCCACTAAGGATCACAATTATATGGACCATGTCACGCCTACCACCCAAGATAAATCTCACGAACACGAAGAACTGCCGCACCGTCCGGCATACCACCTGCGCATTCCCAAGCCGAATTGGCAGGTGACCGCCTTGTTGCTCATCACCGTCATCGCCGGCTTCCAGATGATTCAACTCATCCGTCTGAAGGGTCAGGTGGCGCCACCGGTGTCAGCGGCGGCCGCGACCACCACTCCGGCTCCAGCCGCATCAGTGGGCGGAACTTCCGGATTGCAATCGCAAGTCGGCGGTTGTTAAGCGCTGTATGGCTACATTAACCACCACACACCGCACCGGCGCCAGCTGGTTTGTCACGGCCGACCGCCGGACCAATGACCGGCTGGCCCGCTGGGTGGTGTGGATCATCATCATCGTGCTGGCGGCCAACCAGCTGATGATCGGCTCAATGTCGCCGCGGATGGCGGTCGCTTCGCCGCGGGCGATTCTCGGGTCGCTGTTCGGCGCTAAGTCGGCCGCCGCGGCGGTTATCATCGCTCCGAAAATCAATCCCGACGGTCAGACCACTAGCCTGGTCGAACAACCGACTATCAGCGAGGTGCCGGCTAATCCGAAGAGCGGCGATGCCCTGGCCGACGCCAAAGTCGTGATGCTCGGGACCGGGTCGCCGGACTACGCGCCGGGCGGCGCCTCCTTCAGCGATCCGATCAAAGCCGAAGAGATCTGGGGCACCTATGAGCAGAGCACCACCCTGACCGGCGCGACGCTCGAGCGGTACAACGGTTTGATCAATACCTTCACCTGCAACTACTGTTGCGGCGAGGCGATGAATGTGACCCGGAACCGGCAGTGCGGTTGCGCTCACGCCAAAGCCGCCCGTGGCTTCTTCAAGTACATGATCCAGACCTACGGCGAGAAATATTCCGACGCCCAGCTGATGGGCGAGCAGTTCCGCTGGCAAGCGATCTGGTACCCCAAGGGCGCGGTCGAGGATTATTTGCTGGCCACCGGCAAGGGCGACGTCATCGGCCACGCGACTCATGGGGGCGTCGGAACCGACGGTATGCACGGCCTGACGAAGTGATATCCATGGCCAAGCGTCCGATCATCGCCGGAATTATCGCGACAGACGCGCTATTGGTGCTGTTCGTCGTCCTGGTGACGAGCATCTCCGGCTGGGGCACGACTACCAGCCAGTTCGCGCAGTATTGGTACTACCTAGTGCCCTTGGCCATCGGATTCGGGATTCAGGTTGGCCTGTATATCTACCTGCGGGAAGTGGTCAAGCGGATGATGTCAAAAAAAGTCATGGCGGTGACCGGTAGCACGTCGACGGCCGCCATGATCTCCTGCTGTGCCCACTACCTGGTGAATATCCTGCCCATCATCAGCGCCGCGGGTGTGGCCGCCTTCATCGGACAATATCAAGTCAAACTGTTCTGGGTCGGGATTGCCTTCAACCTCTTCGGCCTGGCCTACATTGCCCGCCAGGTCGTGCTGGCTCGACGACATTCGGTCGGAAAACAAACACTGCCCGAAACGCCGTTAGCGTCAGGCCAGCCGCTTATCAATAACGCCGTGGTAGTCGCGGCCTTCGTCATCGTCATCGCCGCAGTGTCGATATTCTCCGGACGGACAAGCCGGTCGGGCGCGTCAGTCGCAGTGGCGGGAGATACCGCCGGTCCAGCCACGGCCAGCCTGACCAAGACGAACACCGCCAACGGCATGACCGTGGCGGTCACGCCGAAGCGCAACGCCGACGGGTCGTGGAATTTCGCGGTGGCCATCGATAATCACGCCGTCGGCGTCACTCAAGATATGGTGGCGGTATCGTCGTTGACCGATACAGCGAGCCAGGTAGTACAGCCAAAAACGTGGACCGGCGACCCGCCGGGCGGACATCACCGCAAAGGCATCCTGAAGTTTGGAACGCTATCGTCGCCTCCGGTCAGTCTGACCATTCGCGATCTGGGCGGAGTATCTGAACGGACATTCACCTGGAATAATCTGACCCCATAATCATCACCGATATGGATCACCATCAACACGACGCGAAAATGATGTGGGGGATGATGCTGGCTTGCGCCGTGCCGCTGATCATTATCGCTTTCGTTGGATCGGGTCGCAGTAGTCCGATTCTGTGGACGGTCATCGGCCTGGGCGGGATGTTCATTCTACACTGGGTCGTGATGAAGGCCTTCCGCCGATCAGATCACAGCGATAAAACTCCTACACCGCCCGCCGCGCCAGATGGCCAGACACCACCGGATACTGACCGCCCGCACGTTCACTGACCCTGACCCTAACTCTATGGACTCCACCAATCAAACAATGACCCGCGACCCCGTCTGCGGGATGTCGGTTGACCCGGCCACGGCAAAGTACTCGCATGTCCATGAAGGCGCGACGTGGTATTTCTGCGCTGACGACTGCCGTCAGCAGTTCGTGGCTAACCCGGCCCAGTTCCTGAAAAAGGAAGATGGTCCGGTAGCCAAACGTCCGCGGCCGTCCCTGACCCGTGAAGTGCTGATCGCCATCGCCGTATTTGCCGCGGTCGCTGCCCTGCTCGTCATGGCTCGCGGCATTACCAGAAAAGCAACCGGCGCCGCCCCGCAGTCGTCGGTGGTCGGCACGGCGGCCGGTCGCGACCAGGCAATTGACGCCGGTCAGGGGGGCGTGATCAGCCGAGCCACCTTCGAACGGGGCGCCAGTAGCGTCACTGAGCTGACCTTCACCGTGACACTCGATACGCACGTCGTCGATCTGTCCTCCTTCAATCCGGCCAGCCAAGTCAGACTGCAACAGGGGACTACGTCAGCCGCCCCGCAAACGGCCGTCGGGTCAGGCGAACGTTCGGCCCACCATCAGAATTATCGCCTCACCTTCCCGGCCGTCGGCTCCGGCCCGACCTTCGTCGTCATCCGTGACGTGGCGGGAGTGGATCGGGATTTGCCGTTCCAGATATGAATCCCGTTAAACAGCCCACCTATCAATTCATGCTCTCCCAAGGATACGATTATATTCATCAAGCTAACCGTCTAACGGGATGAATCTCCTGGTCAGCACCTCCATCGTCGCGGCCTTCGTGGCCGGTGTCGCCGCCCTGTTCGCGCCGTGTTGTATCACGGTTCTACTACCCTCGTATCTCGGGTCGATCTTCCGCGAACGACGCAAAGTGTTTCTGATGACCTTCATCTTCTTCCTTGGAATTTTGGTGGTCTTCTTGCCGCTCGGCCTCGGTTCGGCGCTCTTCAGCCAGTTCTTAAGCCGCTACCACAACATCATCTTCGCCGGCGGCGGCCTGTTCCTCTTTGTGCTTGGACTAATCATGGTCCTCGGGGTGCACTGGTCGTTGCCGTTCCATGTTAACCCGACGCTCAAAAGTCACAACGCCTTCTCGGTTTTCACTCTCGGCATCTTCTCCGGCATCGCGACGACCTGCTGTGCACCGGTTTTAGCCGGCGTGCTGGCGCTGTCGGTTTTGCCGGGATCAGTCTGGCTCGGTGGGGCGTATACGCTGGCTTACGTGATGGGGATGGTCGCGCCATTATTCGTGGTGGCCCTGCTCCTTGATAAAACCCAGGCTACGCAGAAACTCATGAAGGCGCGCCGGCCGATCAAATACCGGCTTGGCCCCCGAGCCGTCAGCTTGTCGATCCCGGATCTTATTTCCGGACTGCTCTTTATCGGCATGGGGGTGCTGACCACATGGTTGGCGCTCGGAAACAGGCTGGCGATGCGATCGAGCCTGCAGGTCTCGATCAACGTTTGGACCACCAAGTTCTTGCATTCGATCCAAGGCGTGGTTGATCTTCTGCCGCAATCATGGTGGGCCGCGCTCTTTGCGCTCTTTTTCCTCGGGCTCACCGCCCGGGTCATTTATCTCTTTAGAAAGGAACAATCATATGAGCCGAAACAATAACGGCGGCATTATCGCCATCATCATCACCATCGTCCTGACCGGCGGCCTGATATATCTCGGTCTATCGAACCAGAAGACCGGTGCCGCTGGATCCTCCGGATCCTCCGGGGCGGACGACGGCATGGCCGGTCACCACAACACCGCTTCCGGCCCGACGAGCAATCTCGACGGCTTGGTCGGCAAACCGGCGCCCGACTTCTCGCTAGCCGATCATAACGGAAAAACGTATTCCCTGGCCGACCTGAAAGGCAAAGAAGTGGTCTTATTCTTCAACGAGGGCATGATGTGCTATCCGGCCTGCTGGAACCAGATTGCCTCGCTGGGCTCAGACGACCGATTCAAAGGTAGCGACGTCGTCGCCCTGTCGGTGGTCGTAGATTCGGCCAAGGAGTGGGACCAGGCAATCCAACAAATGCCGGAGCTGGCCGCGGCCACGGTCGTCCATGATAACGGCGGGAAAATATCGTCCGCCTATGGCGTCCTGACCACGAAGTCATCGATGCATTACGGCCAACTCCCCGGACATACCTACATCGTCATTGACGGCAACGGCATTATCCGCCACGTCTTAGACGATCCGAACATGGCTATCCATAATGACCAATTGGTTGATGAGCTGAAAAAGCTACCGGTCTGATGGAAGCGCCGAAACGGGTGTGGTAGAATGGTTAGGGCATCATTGATTGCATAAAGGAGGTGGTACTCATGATGGATTACAACATGATGGGCGGGAGTAACGGGTCGGGCATGATGTTCTTCGCCTGGATCACGTATGTGATTGTCAACGTGGCTCTCGTTTACGCGATTCTGTGCATGGCAAAGTACTTGCGGAAGAAATAACCTCAATGTTCTTCCTCGCCCGTAAAAACCTGTTCGCCGAAAAGACTCGCCTGATCATGTCCATCAGCGGCGTGGCGTTTGCGGTTCTGCTGATTCTCGTGCTTGGCGGGCTGTACCGCGGCTGGCAGACGAAAATCACGGCCTATATTGATAGCTTGGATACTGATCTGGTGGTCGGGCAGGCAGGATCGGCGGACACCACGCACAGTATGTCGTTCCTGCCGACTACGCTGGCGACCGATCTCCAGCAGGTGCCAGGCGTGACCCGGATAGACGAATTCATGGGCCGGCAGATCACGGTTAGCGATAAGGGTCAGGAATGGAGGATTTTCATTGTCGGCATTGACCCGGCCGCTGGTCGTAATGGACCGCTCAAAATGGTCAGTGGCACTGCGAATATCAGTGACGGTCAGGTCATCATTGACCAGGCCTTCAGCCGCAAAACCGGATACGGCCTTGGCGACGTCGTGCCGATTGCCGGCCAGCGCCTGACCGTGGCCGGCATCAGCACCGGCGGCAACAGCTTGATTTACCAGTACACCTTTGTCACGGCCAACGACGTCCGTCAGATTCTCCAACTCGGGCCGTTGGTCAACTACTTTTTGGTGAGCACCAGCAATCCAACTGGCGTGACCGCGTCGCTGGAACGGCAGTTCCCCGAGCTCAACGTCATGACCAAGGAAGAGTTCGCGGCCAACAACCGCAAAATCGTGACTGAGGTCTTCTTACCGATCGTCGGCATCCTGTTCGTCATCGCCTTTATCGTCGGTTCGGCCATCGTCGGCCTGACCATCTACACGGCCACCATTGAAAAGTCCCGCGAATACGGCGTGCTCAAAGCCATCGGCTCGTCCAACGGCCTGCTCTACCGCGTGGTGCTGGAACAGTCGTTTATCGCCGGAGCGGCCGGATTTGTCATCGGTCTGGGGTTGAGTTTCCTCGTCAGCTGGCTGGCCGGATATTTCATTTCCGGGTTTATCACGGC
>JBBTRH010000024.1:0-2491 GCA_038065275.1 Patescibacteria group bacterium
CCGCCCGGCGAGCCTTCCGCTCGTACCAGGCGCGCTGAAGGACGATCCCCTCCAGCCTCCGCTCGAGGAACCGCTCCTGGCGGCGCATACCCTCGAGGCGCCGCTCGGCCTTGCCGAGCCAGGCCTTCTGGCCCGGCGTCGAGCCCGTGCACTCGCCCATGCTGACCTCGACGACCAGCATAGACTTAGTGAGCTCGTAGAGATCGCTGGCCACCGCGGCCGCGAGCTCGTCGAGCGCTTCGACCTGCGCGGACACCGCGTGCGTCGTGAACGCGTTCATCTTTTCCTCCTTCCGCCTTTGGGCGGAGGTTGGGGGTGGTTGTTTGAATGAGCCTTCGTTGTCTTCCCGTCTCTACTATTGAGAACGATTCTCAATAACGGAGATGGAAGGTGGAGAGTCGCCGAAGCTTCTCTCCACCGTGACCAGGTTAGGCGACTGCCTGGTCGGACAGGTCCTCGTCGTCCGTCTGGACGGCCAGGAACCTGTTCCCGGACGGGGTGCGTCCCGTCCGGAGGCGGCCGAGTCCGACGCCCAGCTTGCGCTGGGCCTCGTTGACCTCGGCCATCGAATTGCCACGGCCCTCACGAGCCATGGCCAGGAGCACGAGCGCCTTCTTGGTGCCCATGGTTCCTCCTTATTTGTGAAGCCCTGCCCGAGCTTCGTGGGGCGACCTCCATGGTCGCGGTGACAAGGTACTGCTTCACTTGAGCATTCCATCGTGAGCGGCTCACGCCATGCTTAGTTTTGGAATGCTCGAGTGAAGCCCCCGCACCTTTTGCTGAAAGTAGCATACCCAGTTCATTGTTTCTCCTTGGTGGACGCGGGATGTTTTCGAAGAACACATCGGGAGGCAAGCCACGGCACCGCTCGTCCCGCAAAGCGGAACTCGGGTGCTGGGCAGGCGTTCACTGAGACAAGCTCAATGTGCCATGCCATGTCCTGGTACCGAGGATTTGGGAGTTTGCACCCCCGCGACCTCGTACTTCAGACGGCTGGTGTCGTCCATGCTTGGCATTTCCGACAACCAGTGCTTGTGTCTCGCGTGGTTCGGCAATCCGGACTTTACGCGAGGCTCCCCTCCCTATGTGTGCCTGCCACGTGATCCGGCTTGCCGGATTTTATGTGGCCCACAAGATTTAGGATTTAAGATTTAAGTAATATGTTGTAATGTGCGATCCTCACTTGAACCATCCATACTTCCGTATCGAAGGCTCGAGTGAGAAGAGAACGATGTGGCTATCCATCCTCTCACCTGTTTCTGTTCCCTGGTGTTGGGGAGGCGCTAGAGGCCACGCCGTGCGCGATTCTGATCGTGGTGATGGCGAAACGTGGGAAGCGTTTCCGCCATCGCTCGCTCCAGGTCATCATTGATCGACCCTGATGTCGCCTCGAGGAGGGCGTCGTTCTCATCCATGTGTCGATTGTACCTTCGGCGCATCGGCTTGAAGGTCTTCGGGAAGATGAGGCAACCTAGATCCATGAGTAAGGCTTGAAACAAGTTCATTTGCTCTCCCCTTTTCCGCTATCAGCGGATTGAAGTAGGTTTGAATGTGCGTTTCTTCACTTGAATCCCGATCGCTTGCGCATCGGGACTCGAGTGAAGCGCTTTGTCCGTTTACAGGCACAAAGCGCACTACCTACAAAGTCTTCGGGAGAAAACCTTGAACAGTATCGCCAGAATCCTGACCGTCAGGATAATGACGAGTGACCGTGTCAGAGAAATGTGGGCGATCATACCAACAATGGTGACCGCCAACACATTTTCCAGCACGGCCAAGGGCAGAAGCCTTGACCAGACAGGCATATTGTCTCTCCTTCGGTTATTAAAGGTACGTTCCTCACTTGAGCACTCATCCCTCCGAAAAATGTTGAAAGATTGTGAAGTTGAGTGCTCGAGAGAGCGGAGGAACCAGCGATGATGAGTCGGGGTTCCTCCTGGTTTTTTTGCTACACTCCGCGCCGCGAGTTTCTAGACTGGCGAGCGGAGGGGGTAGTTAAGTCCACGTCATCTGGATACCTCCAGGTCTAGGGGGTTCTGTTTTCACAGAACCCATGTTGAAAGTGCTACCCGATCTGAACCGTCGAACGTTATTCAGCGATTCGGATCAGTCAGCAGGTTCTGTCCAGAATCGAGGATTCTACAGCCAATAACACGCGGCCACTGACCGTAGAATCTTCGACTCCGACCACTCCTCTCCGCGGCAATCACATCGCTAGTGCTCGTGATTGCTCGCTCCCCTTCCCTGATTCAGGGGAGGGGTATAACAAACAGCGGATGGAACGCGGCGACGAGGATTGCTCGACAACACGTTCCACCCGCTGTGGGATGGCAGTAATGTGGTCGAACGCTCGCTCCTCAACGATCGTTCTGACGTGAATTGTATGGTGCGCTTGTCACGGGTTTCCCTTCGACTAGGCTCAGGACATACCTCGACCCTTTTCAAGCGTGACCAAGCATGATAAACCTAGGCTAAAATAATGTCAAGCCCG
>JBBTRH010000024.1:2591-44852 GCA_038065275.1 Patescibacteria group bacterium
TCAAGCCCGACGCTGTGGAAAGCCTGGGTTTTTGGCTAGGGTAAAGCTTTTTTCTTACCGATAGGAAACGCTGAAAGACCGCGAAATAGTCGAATCGCTGGTGAAAGTGGCCGTGCGTTTGCCGTTGCTGATTATGGCGCCGGGAGCAGTACCGCGGACGTTTTTCCCTTTAGGCAGGTTGAACACCACCTGCCAACTGCGTCGCGGCACGCCGGGTTGGTGTTGCCAGGTCAGGTTCCAGGTCGCCGGACCGCCGCCGGGCGGCGCCGGAGTGGTGTAGGTGAAAACCACGGTCTGGGTCTGACCCGGTTCGATCCGGCTCCAGGCGCCGAACGTCTTTCGTCCCGACTCATTCGTTATCCGATAGCCGTTCGCCTGATCAACCAAAGTCTGACCTTCATTCTTCAGGAGGTCGGACGTTAGTTTCGCGGACGCTTCCGGTTCGAGGAAGAATCCGGCGTCCGGGATTGTCGCGCCGTTGATGCCGACTAACTGCGCCGCGGGCGGAGCGTAGACGCGGATGAAGTCGCGGTTGGCGAAACCGTTAAGCTTGTCGCCGGCTTGGCCGCGATGGGTCCGCGTCACCGCTACCTCATGCCGGAGGAGACTGCCATCGAGCGTGACGGTTGTGCGCACGCGCTCGTCGGTAACGCGATCGGTTTTCCCGCCGCCGAGATTCGTATCGACGACGGCCAAATAATCGCCATTGACCGGTAACAACGCGCCGTCCCAACCGAGTCCCCGAATGGCGCTTTGTAAATCATCTTGACTACTGTAAAACAGCAGGTCGCCTTGGTTGGCTCTTTTCATCGTTAGGGCCGTGGCTCGCAGTGCATCGGGACCGTTGAGCCGCGACAATTTCTCCAGCATCAACGGCACCAGGTCGATTAGAAACTGTTTGGGATTATTCAGCGCTTTATCGTAACCGAATTCCACTTGCTGTTCGGTCGCGGCGACGAAGTTCTCGGCGGTGATGTCAACCTGGTAACGCGCGGGACGGACCGGACCGGTCAGGCCCAGCAAATCTTCCATTATTCCCGGCGTCAAGAAGATCATCCCGTCGGGCGAGAAACCGCGATCCTGAGCGTAGAAGCCCAGCATCGTCCGCGCCGAGGTCGGCACGTCGAGGAACCAGTTGGCGTCATGGAAGGTCCAGAACTTCGCCACTGACAATATCGGCTGCGGCGGCAGGTTGACTTTAGCGACTTCATCCGACAAGGCGAACGGGCCGGTGCCCGGCGCGTCGAGGATTTTAAACATTCCCTGCTCGAACTTAACCAGCAAGTAGGTGCCGGGAAACCCGCCGGTCGGACGCAACTCGTCGTTGTTCTGGAACACGATCAGGTAGTCACGCGGCTGATCCGGAGCCAGCAGGCCGAGCAGGAGCGTCGTCAGGTGGTCGAGATTAGCGCCGTCGCCGACTAAGCCGCTTAACAGCCGCTGCCAGACTTGCCACCTGCCCCGGACCGAGGCGGGCACGTCGCGAGCCGGAATGGATTCCAAATCATCAACTACCGCCACCGCTTCCTTGACCGCTCCGAGAAACTCCGTCCGCCGCGTCAATAGCGACGCCAACACCCCGACCGATCCTTGGATGATGCCATCGGCTTGGACGGTCACGGCCGGCTGGCGCAGAACATCGGTCGGCAGTATCGCGCTGACTTGTTGACCGACGACGGCTAACCGCGCCGCGTCGTTGAGCAATCGGCGGCTGGCGGATAATCGATGCCCCAGCCATGGCGTCCGCTCGACGGCGGCCGGCAACCCGCGGGCCAAATCGGTTTGGGCTTGCCGAAACTTAGCGGCCGCGATCGCGAAATGATCGGCCGCCGCGGCCGGCTGTGATTGGCCCAGGGACGCCAGGCCGTTTTGCAATTCCTCCAGGGCGCCGGAGGCTGTTCGTTCAACGGTCGTCCGCGTGGACGTCAGGCGCGTCATTACAATCACCGCGCCGCTCAAGGCCGCGACCAGAGCCAAGACGAGGCCGAACTTCATCAATTCCCGACTAAACGTCCCCCAATCACGCCGCACCAGGCGCGGCTGATGAACCAGGGATAACGGCTGGGGCGGCCGTCCGGCGGCGCGCCCGGGCCAGCGGCGGCGCGAGCGTTCTTCAGCTTGGCGCTCGACCGCCAGCCGCCGGAGGTCGAGCACGTTCGGATTAGGTCGAGACGGGGCCATGGCCAGACGATTTTTCGTAGAGCGCTAAAGTTTGTTCAGCCAGGCGGCGCCAAGAGAAATAAGTCAAGCGGCGCCGGCCGGCCGTAATCAACCGCTGTCGCAATAGTGTATCACGAAGCGCCCGTTCGATCGATTGGGCGATGGCGGTCGGCTCAAGCGGATCGAAGTACGCGGCCGCGTCGGCGAATACCTCCGGCAGGCATGAGGCCCGCGCAGCAAAAACCGGGGTACCGGCTTGCATCGCTTCGAGACCCGGCAAGCCGAACCCTTCCGACAGCGACGGGAAAATGTAGGCCTGGGCATGCTGGTAGAGGGCCGCCAGCTCCTGATCGGAGGCGAAGCCGAAAAAAAGCACGTTCCGCAGGGCCCGTTGTTGCACCTCGACGCGGAGCCGCCGGGCAAAGTAGTCGTCTTTACCGACCAGCACGAGTTGGAAATCGAGGCGGCGGCGATTTGTCAGTTCGACCGCGGCGATCAGTCGCTCCAGATTTTTATGCGGATAGGTGTTGCCAACGTGCAACAGGTACGGACGGCGCACGCCGCGTTCAGCCAGCGACTCAAAGGGCACCGCTTCCGGCAACGGATCGACCGATTCGTAGGTGACGGTTACTTTGCCGGCCGGGATACGGAAGCGTTCGACTAACTGCCGTTTGCTGTGCTCGGACACCGTCATGATCGCTCGGCTGTGGCGAATGGCATGGCGAACGACCGCTTGGTAAGCGCGAAATTTTAAGGCAAACAGCAACGGTTCAAGCGTGGTCGCGCGCTCGGTGGGAAACTCATCGAGAATCAAATCATGGATGGTGACCACGAACGGCCCGCGCGTCAACAACGGCACATTAAAGTGCGGCACGTGGAGCAGGTCGAGTCGAGCGCGGCGGAAGATACCCGGCATGGCCCGTTGTTCGGCTAATCCATACCAATGGTAATCCGCCAGCACCTTCCGCCAACGGGAATTCGGAGGTTGCCACCAGTCATAGCCGCGGCGGCGGAGGAACACTACGTACTCGTTCCGCTGGTCGATGACGGCCAGGTGCGCCACCAAACGCTCCACATACCGGCCGATGCCGGTTTCGAGCGGGCCGAAGAAACGCGCGTCAAGACCGATGCGCATCCCGTTAGAAGCTAACTCCGCCATCGGTCGCGGAAACGTTCGACGGCGGATAAATGAGAAAAATTTGACCGGAAAATATCATTTGCTTCTAACGGGACGCGTAGTTGAATTATCGCCAGGCGTGGCGGGCCGCGGCCACGAACAGCCCGCCCGCGAAACTAAGCACCGCCGCGACCGCGGCGATCAATCCGATGTTCAACCGCGCCGGTGCAACCACCGGCGGGCCGCCGACGATTTCGAACAGCGCTTTACCGTCAGCCGTCTGGTTGAGTTGCGCCGCTTTATCCTCCATCACGCGCGGCAGGCTGTCCGCCACTTTCGTCGCCCGTTCATTCGTCGTCTCCGTAAACTTGACCACGATATTTTGGGCGGAGTATTTCCGTACGCTAAAACGGGACGGTAGACTATTGACCGATTGTATCTCGGGATCAAGCTTAGCTACTTCGTACACCTCCCGCAGGACGGACGGGGTGGTAAACCAGCTAACCACCGTTTGGGCGAAGAGATCGGCGGCCTGCAGGGCGTAGTAGCCGTCGTACTGGTACTGAGTGGTGGCCTCGCGGTTGGTGCGGTTGATGGCGAACGAAATCGAGACGCCGGTCCGAGCCGGGCGCGTGCCGGCGACCAGGACCGAGGCGCCGACCGCCACCAAGACCAGGATGACGATCAATCGGCGCTGAGTCCAATAGACATTCAGGTAATCGCGGAGTTCCATAATCGGTTAGCTTAATGAATGAAGACGTTGTTGGTACGCGGCATAGGTTCGGTCGAGGTGCGTCCGTAGCTGTTGTATGAACCGGTCAACGCCGAATGTTTCGGCCCAAGCACGAATCGTTCGCGGTTGGTACTGCTCCGGTTTGAAACGAATGACCGTGTCGGCCAGCGCCTCCCAATCGTGGTCCTGAAACAGGGCGCCGGTGATATTCGGTTTGACCGTCTCCAGGGCCCCGCCGGAGGCGTAGGCAATGACCGGCCGCCCGACGGCCATGGCTTCCACCATGGTAATGCCGAAATCTTCCTGCTGCGGATTGATGAAGGCAATGGCGCCGCGGTAAAGCTCCTGTAGCTGGCGGTCGGGAACTCGACCGAGAAATTCAATGTTCGGCTTGGCCATGGCCCGCAATTGCGGCTCGGCCGGTCCATCGCCGTAAATTTTTAGCGGCAGGCGCAGGTGGTTGAACGCCTCGACCGCCAAGTCGAACCGCTTGTAGGAAACCAGGCGGCCGCCGGCCAGGTAGTACGTCCCGGGCCGGTCCGACAAGGTAAATCGCTCGACGTTCACCGGCGGGTGAATAATCGTGCCCTGGCGATGATAGTATTTCCACAATCGTTGTTGAACCAGGCGGCTGTTAACAATGAAATCGTCAACCCGATCGGCCGCCAGCCGGTCCCACATCCGAATGCGATTGAGGTAGAGCGGGGCAATCGAACGGAGCAGGCGGGCATACCGGAGCTCGTTGACGTAGGAAACGGTATCATTCCAAAGATACCGCGTCGGACTGTGTAAATAACAGGCGTGAAGCGTGGCCGGATCAGTAATGACCCCTTTCGCGAAACTGGCGGAACTGGACAAAACCAAGTCATACCCGCGCAGATCAAAACGCTCGACCGCCGTCGGCATCAACGGCAGATACCATTGATAGAGTCGGGTCGCTAACGGCCAGCGTTGCAGAAATGAGGTCCGGATGTCAGTGCCCCGAAAATCGGGATGGGCCCGATCAGGGCGATAAACCAAGGTGAACAGCGGCGCCCCGGGGAACATCCGCTGAAACACCCGGACGACCCGTTCGGCGCCGCCGTCTTGAGCCAAGTGATCATGGACCAGGGCGACTTTCATCCCGTTAGAAATGATAACATTGCTCTCTCAGAATATATCATGATCGTGGGCCGTAGCTTGACATTCAGGGTACAGTCAGACTTTTTTCATTTCTAACGGGACGGGTTTGACGGAATTCATTAGGCGGCCGTGTCAGTTCGTATCACGGCCAGCGGCGTGCGCAACAGAATGGCCAGGTCGAGACCGAGCGACCAGTGTTCGATGTAGTAGGTGTCGAGTTGGACTTCCTCTTCGAAGGACAGGTTGGAGCGGCCGGAAACCTGGGCCATGCCGGTCATGCCCGGCTTAATGGTCAAGAGTTTCTTATGACCGGCGTCGTAGCGGGCCACCTCTTCCGGCTCATGCGGCCGCGGACCGACCAGGCTCATCTGGCCGCGGATGACATTGATCAACTGGGGAACTTCATCGATACTGGTTTTACGAATGAACCGTCCCACCCGGGTGATACGGGGATCGCGGGTAATTTTGAATAACGGTCCGTCCGCCCGTTCGTTCCGGGCCAGGAGCTGCGGCTTAAGGGCGTGGGCGTCGCGGATCATGGACCGAAATTTCCACAGCTTGAACTTCCGTTGGCCTTGACCAACCCGATCGAGACGGACAAACACCGGCCCGGCTGAATCGAGCTTGATGATAATCGCCACAATCAGCCCGGGAACGAAAGCCGCCATGGCGGCTAACCAGCCAAGCGCCAGATCGAGCGTCCGTTTGAGAATGCGCCCCCAGCCGTCGAGCGGCGTCCGTTTGATTTCAATCATCGGCACCCCGGCCAAGTCGCGGAAAACGACGTTCCCGGCTTGGGTGTCGAACACATCGGCGGCGTAGGTGAAGGTCACGCCGTGATCCGTACACCGCTCCAGTAGCTGTAGCGTCTGGGCTTTGGGAATGGTCGGATCCGCCTGGATGACTTCATCAATGGTGCCGGTTTTGAGCAGGTCGTCAACCGCCGCCAGGGAATCCAGGCTGACCTCGGCCCAGGCCTGACGGACTTGGTATCCCATGCCGGGTTGGTGACGGAACATCCGGACGATTTCTTCCGCCGTCCGGTCATGGCCGAAGAGGACCACCTGCCGGGCGCCGATCCCCCGTCGGAGCAACAGCCGCTGGAGGCCGCGAACCAGCAAATGGACCAACCAGAGCATGATTACCGCCAGCACCCAGCCAGCCAGGATGATGAAGCGGGAGGCGAAGAACTCGCGCCGGAAAAAAATAAATACGATCACGAGCAAAACGGCCGTTGAAGCCCCCAGGAAAATTCGCCCCAATTCGCTACTGACCGGCTGACGGAGACGGTAGACCCCGGCCAGGGCCAGGACGGCTACCCAACCGATCGCCACGATCACCAGCAGACGAACGTACGTCCCGAACGGCACCGTATCAACGATGGGCAAAAGGCTGGTGATCTGACGGAAGCGAAGCGTGTACGCTAACCAGCCCGCGGCCAGAAGTGAGGCGTAATCGAGCGGGACCAGTAGCGCCGCAAATATGAGATCAAGACGACGTTTCATGAAGATACCCCGCGACAGACCACCGATAAGCCGAATTCTGTCCCCGCACCACTCGCTTCGCTCGGGTGCGGGGCAGGCCCGATATCTCTGGGCGCCGCCCCGAACCCGAACAGAGTGAGTGGTTCGGGTGATGACTATCTCTCTGGGACCGCCATTACTGGCGGCCTCTGGCGATCTACCCGTCACGTGGCCGTTAGGCTTTACGTGATCTATGCGATCTTGCACCGGAGAGGGTTTACCCGCCAATCCGGTCACCCGGATCAGCCGTGCGCTCTTACCGCACGATTTCACCCTTACCTGGCGCGGGATAAGTACCGCGCCCGGCGGTATGTTTCTGTTGCACTCTTCACCCAGTCATTCGACCGGGTCCCTGGGCTTGGCCCCGACGCGCTTGCGCGGTCGGGATTACTCCCGGTCGCCGTTAGCGACTCTCCATACGCCTCCGTCGAAGACTTCGGCGTACAAGTACCCAATACACTAGACACTAGGTATTCGGGGCTTGCATGCCGAAGCTTCAGCGTAGGCATGGTGTTCGGACTTTCCTGAACGTAAAGTGCTTGCGCACCACGTCCCAGTCATCTGGTGGTCTGTCAATGAGGCTTGAATAACGTACAACAACCAAGCCTGTTTGTCAACACAAATGCCCCTTCGGTTCAAACCACTAGCGCAAATACTGAAAGCTTAAGTTCAGACTATCGCCCGTTATTCAGGGTACACGACGTTCTTCCCGTTCTGCTTAGCCCTCAGGAGCTGTTGATCGGCGTCTTTGAGCAGAGCCGGCCAATCCTGGTGCCGGACGCTCGAGTACTCGGCCAAACCGGCGCTGACGGTTACCGACCGGCCATTCGGGCGCACGCCGTTCAAAGCGGTGGCGATACGTTCGCGGATACGTTCAACCGCCACCCGCGCTTGACCCGATGAAGCCCCGGCAAAAACCACCACGAATTCCTCCCCGCCCCAACGGACCACCGCATCATCTTGGCCCGCGCGGGCCGTCGTTTCATCGACCGCCTCGGCCGGTTCGGACTCAGGATTGACGGACGCCGGGTATTCGACCGGCTCATCGCTCCGTCGAACCTCCTGGGCGATGATCCGGGCCACCTGTTGCAAGACCTCATCCGCGCCGGTGTGGTCGAGCTCACTGTTGATGTGCTTGAAATCATCAATGTCCACCACCGCGATGGACAGCGGCTCATCGGACTCGCGGGATTGCAAACACTCGTACTCCAAAGTATACGGCAGAAAATCGGCGCGCAGGACGCCGGTCTTCGGATCGCGAGCCAGCTCGCTCATTAAATCGTAAGCCCGCTCAATCGTTATCCGCCCGGACTCTACTTCCTCGCGCCAAGCCGATTGCGGATGAGTGCGCAAGTACTCAAGGATGACATATTGGGAGCGAACGCCCGCCCGTTCCTCGCGTTGTCGATCAATCGCCAGTTCTCGACGCTCGGCAGTCATATTACGACCCTATCCCGCCAAGGGTCTGGCGGTCAAGGGCCTGGTTGACCAGTTCGTCGGCATGAGCGTTGTGTTCGCGCGTCACGTGATGGAAGCGGACGGCGCCGATGCGATTGGCTAAGGAGTGAATCTTGAGAAACCACGGCGCCAGCTCCTTATTCTTTATTTTGTACTCTTGACGCAGCTGTTTGACGATCAGTTCGCTGTCGGCGTAGAGATCGACGCGCCGGGCGCGGTGTTGTTCAGCCCACTCCAAAGCGGCGTGGACGGCTTGGTACTCGGCTTGGTTATTAGTTGTTTCGCCGATGACCCGGCTGAGACGTTCAACCACCCGTCCGTCCTGCTCAACGACGACGCCGATCGCCGCCGGTCCGGGATTGCCGCGGGCGCCGCCGTCGGTATGGATGACCAGGGACCGATTAATCATCCGGCCGAACGCAAGTCAATAATTTTCAATTGCGCTTCGCGCCGTCCTTGCCATTCATTCCAGGTCGTTTCGACGGCCAGGTCGATCTCCCGCCCGGCGGCAGCGTCAGCCAGGCGCGATCCTTGTCGAAATCCGATGCAACGCGCCACGTCGCGGCCTTGGCCGATGGTCAAGCGCAGGTGTTGTTGTTCAGCGCCGACGGTGCCGACGTCCAGCACCCGCACGCGTTCCAGAAGAAACACCGGTCGCGTGTGGTCGATGCCGTACGGTCCAAGCGTGGCCAGCATATCCAAGGCGTCGGCCGTGACGTCGCTCAACTGCGCCCGGCCGTCAATGATCAGCTCTTTCGCCGCCTGGGCCGGTTGCCAGCCGTCAGCGATCCGGTCACGAAACCACTGTTCAAAAATCAGACGCTGCTCAGGCGAACGCAGAGTGAAGCCGCAAGCACCGGCATGTCCGCCGTAGCGGAGAAAGTATTCGCGGCCTTCGTCCATGACCGTCATGATGTTCACCCCCGGCACGGACCGGCCCGAACCGACGATCTGCCCGTCGTTTTCGGCCATCACCACCGTCGGCCGCCACAGCCGATCGGCCAACTGTCCGGCCACCAAGCCGAGAATGCCCGGCGACCAGTGCGAAGCAAAAGCGGTCACCCCGCCATAGCGGGGCTGTTCTTGGCCGGCCTGCCGGCTGGCAAGGTCGGTCTGCTCCAACGCTTCCGCCACGGCCATGGTCGTTAACCGTTGCCGGTCGAGGTTGATCGATTGGAGTTGTTCCGCCAAGCGTTGGGCGCGATCAGGATCATGGGTTAACAACAGCTCCAGCGCAATTGAGGCGTGCTGGAGACGGCCGGCGGCGTTGAGTCGAGGCGCGACGGTAAAACCGATGGTCAGTTCGTCGGCTCGTTCGAGCGGACTGCCCATGATGGCGAACAGGGCCCGTAACCCCGGTCGTCGCGTCTGCCGCAAGGTCAGCAGTCCATAGTGCACGAGCGTCCGGTTTTCTCCCCTTAGCGGCATCATATCGGCCACCGTCGAGATGGCCACCAGGTCAAGTAACCACTTTTCCCAACCCGGCGCCAAGGAATGTCCCAACTGGGCGCCGTAATCGGTTGACGTTAGTAGCGCCCGCACCACGGCAAAAGCCACTCCCGCTGAGGACAGTCCGCGATCGGGGTAGGTCTCACCGGCCATGACCGGGTTAATGATGGCCAAGGCCGGCGGTACGATCGGGGGTTGATGATGATGATCGATGACGATGACGTCGAGGCCGAGTGATTTTGCCCGTTGAATCTCCTCGACATTGGAGGTGCCACAATCGACGGTGATCAGGATGTTCGTTCCGGTCCGGGCGAATTCTTCGATGGCCTGAAGATTCAAGCCATACCCTTCGGTCAACCGTTCCGGCAAGTACCAACGGACCGCCCCCCCGAGGGCCGACAAGGTCTCGTAGAGCACCGCGGTGGCCGTCACGCCGTCGGCATCATAGTCACCGTAGATCATGATCGGTTCTTGGCGCTCCAGGGCCCGCCGGATGCGGTCAACCGCCGGGCGCATCTGTCGAAAAGCGAAGGGGTCAGCCAGCCGACGGTATTCGGGCTGTAGGAACGCCTCGACTGCCGCCGGTGTTGTCAATCCGCGCCGCCACAGCACGTACTGGACTAAGACGGGTAAGTGGCTGAATCCGGTCCGAAAATCAGTCGGCGGCGGATCGGCGATCGTCCAGGTGCGGGGAGTCATCGAATGGCGAATAAATCATGTCCGGTCATGGTGGCCGGAACCGACAGGCCGACCAAACCGAGCAACGTCGGCGCGATATCGGCCAAGACTCCAACCGGCGTTAGGGTCGATAGGTCGCGCACCGGTGAGCGGTATGACTGGAGAACGGCCGGCGGCAGGTCATTGGCGACCACTATCAGCGGCACCGGGTTGGCCGAATGTTCTTTGCTGACTTCGCCCGTCTGCGGATCAATTTTCGCTTCGGCGTTCCCGTGGTCACCGGTGATGAGTACCAGACCGTTAATTGACAGCGCCGCCTCCACGATTTGGCCGAGGCATTCGTCGACGATCTCGACCGCTCGAATCGTGGCCGGCATATTCCCGGTATGTCCGATCATGTCGGGATTAGCGTAGTTGACTATCACTAGGGCATACTGCCCGGTGTTTATCGCCTGGAGCACGCGCTCGGTGATGACCCGGGCGCTCATGTCTGGTTTCTGGTCATACGTCGGTACCGCCGGCGAAGGCACCAGGACCCGGTCCTCGCCGGGAAAAGCCGACTCCACGCCGCCGTTGAAGAAAAAGGTGACGTGCGCATACTTTTCGGTTTCGGCGGCGTGCAGTTGTTTCAGTCCGGCGTCGCTGTACACTTTGGCTAGTGGTTCGGTCACCTCCTCCTTGGGGTAGGCGATGCTGACCGGCAGGTCCTGTTCGTACTCGGTCATGGTCACGAACGAGAGCTGGCGGAGGTATTCAGCCCGCGAGAATTTTTCGAAACCCGGAAGAACAAAGGCTTTAGTCAGCTGGCGGGCCCGATCGTTGCGGAAATTGAAGAACAGCACAGCATCATGATCGCTGATGGTGGTCACCGGCCGGCCATTTTTAACGATCACGGTGGGAATAAACTGCTCGTCGTACACTCCCCGGGCATAGGCGTCGTGGATGGCGTCATTGGCTTGGGCGGCGGTCGGTCCTTGACCCAAGGCCATGGCTTCATAGGCCAGCCGGGTTCGGTCCCAGTGATTGTCGCGGTCCATCGCATAGTACCGACCGCTGAGGGTCGCCAATTGACCGACTCCTAGGTCGGCAATCTTCTGCTCCAACCGGCTGATAAACTCGACGCCGCTGTTGTAAGGACTATCGCGTCCGTCGAGGATGGCGTGAACGAACACCCGGCTGACCCCCTGGCGCCGGCACAGTTCGAGCAGGGCGAAGGCGTGCTCGTCGAGGCTGTGAACGCCGGCCGAACTGAACAGGCCAATGATGTGGACCGCCGCCTGATGCTGCTTTGCCGCCTTGATGGCTTGGAGAAAAACTGGGTTGGTGAAGAACGTCCCGTCGACGATAGCGCGGGTGATTCGCGGTAAATCTTGATAAATAACCCGGCCGGCCCCGATGCTCAAATGGCCGACCTCCGAGTTTCCCATTTCACCCCACGGCAGACCGACCGCGTCCCCGGCGGCCTGCAGGGTCATGGTCGGGTACTGCGTCATCAGCCGGTCCAGCACCGGCGTCTTGGCCATGGCAATAGCGTTCCCGCGAGACGGGGCGGCCACGCCGAAACCGTCGATGATGACCAGCACAGCTGGTTGACGCGTCGGGGCGATCATCGCACGACCAGGTTGTCGCCGGTCATATCCGCCGGCACAGCCGACCCGATCAGGCCCAACAGGGTGGGCGCCACGTCGCCCAGCTTCCCGGGCCGCAGGCGGAGCCGCGGCCAGGAGTCCGAGATCAGGAATAACGGCACCGGATTGGAAGAGTGCTCCGTATCCACCTCGCCGCTCTGCAGGTTCGTCAACTCCTCCGCGTTTCCATGGTCGCCGGTCACGGCCAACGCCCCCCGCGCCTTGAGCACCGCCGCCGCTAACCGACCGAGACAGACGTCGGTCGCCTCCAGCGCTTTGATGCTGGCCGGCAAGTTTCCGGTGTGGGCGACCATGTCTGGATTGGCGTAGTTGAGGACGATCACGTCGTGGGTCCGGTTAGTGATGGCCGCCACGACGCGGTCCGTAATGATGGCGCTACTCATGGCCGGCGCTTGGTCGTAGGTCAGCACTGCCGGCGACGGCACCATCACCCGTTCCTCGCCGCCGACCGGGTCGGCGTATCCGCCGTTGAAGAAGTAGGTCACATGAGCATATTTTTCGCTCTCGGCGATGTACAGTTGTCGTTTGTCCCGGCAGACCATCGGCCACGTGTTCCGAAGCTGGATGGCCGGATAGGCGGTCAGGACGCTGTTCAAGTCCGGTCCGAAATCGGTCATGGCCACAAAAGTCAGCCCCGGCACCAGGCGGGAGCGGGTGAAGCATTTCGTCGCGGCGTTGCGGATTTCGAAATCAGTTTGGACGAAGGCTTTCGTCAATTGCCGGGCCCGGTCGGACCGGAGATTAAAGTAGATAACGGCGTCGTTCTCCTGAACGCCACGGTAGTTGCCGACGACGGTCGGGGTGATAAACTCGTCGCTTTCGCCGCGGTTGTAGGCCTGAGTAATCGCTTCGAGCGGTTCATTAACGCGGTGGACGCCGGCGGCGTTGATGATCGCCTCGTAGGCGCTTTGGGTCCGCGACCAAGTCTTGTTGCGATCCATGGCGTAAAAACGACCCATCACGGTCGCCACCCGGGCGTCGCCGAAATGCGGGATGAAGCGGGTCATGATCTCGCGGGCGTAGAACCGCGGCGAGTCCCGCCCGTCGGTGAACAAGTGAAGTTTAATTTGGCGCAAGCGCTGGTTGTGGATCAGCATCAGCAGTGCCAGCAGGTGGTCGGGGTTGGCGTGGGCGCTCTGGGTGTTGCCGAACATGCCCATCAAGTGCAGGGTCGAGTGGTGTTTCTGGACGTGTTGAATGGCCGCCAGGAAAGCCGGGTTGCGGAAGAATGTCCCGTCGTTGATGCTCTGCGAAATACGGCTACCATCCTGGGTCACCACCCGGCCGGCGCCGAGGTTCATGTGGCCGGCTTCGGAGTTGCCGTCCTGACCGTCGGCCAAACCGACCGCCGGTCCGCTGGCTACCAGTTGCGTCTGCGGGTAGGTTGCCCGCCAGGTCGCGACCGTCGGCGTTGACGCCAGCGTCACAGCATTCCCCGGCGAAGGCGGGGCGATGCCCCAGCCGTCAAGAATGGCTAGCACCAGCGGACCGCGCAGACTCACCCCGTTAGAAGCCCGTTTGTCGAGCATACAACATGTGGGTAATTTCGACCTAAACAAAAAGTTGCTTCTAACGGGGTCATCCCGTTAGCTCCTCCTCAATCGCCAGCAAGCGGTTGTACTTGGCGACGCGTTCGCCGCGGGCCGGCGCGCCGGCCTTGAGGAACGGCGCCTGCACTGCCACCGCCAGGTCGCTGACGAACGGATCAAGCGTTTCGCCGGAGCGATGGGAAACGACGATCGTGTACTTCCCCTCTTGGGCGGCCAGGATGGTGTCAATGGTTTCCGTCAGCGTCCCGACCTGGTTCGGTTTGATCAGGATGGCGTTGGCCACCCGTTCAGCCTGGCCGCGAGCGAGCCGACTCCGGTTAGTGACGAACAGGTCGTCGCCGATGAGCATCACCCGCTGACGGAGTTTCTTGGTTAGGTCGGCCCAACCGTCCCAGTCGTCTTCGGCCAGCGGATCCTCGTACGACATAATCGGATAGCGGTCCAACCATTCGGCCAGCAAGCCGCCCATCCCGACGGCCGTCAACCCGCCCTTGGTCGAACCGAATTGGTAGCGTTGGGTGGCGGGGTCATAAAACGTGGAACTGGCGAAGTCAATGGCCAATCCGACATCGGCCGGAGTCGCGTAGCCGGCCGCGAGAATCGCCTTGGACAAGGCATCAAGCGCGGCTGAATCTTCCGGTAACCGCGGCGCGTAACCCCCTTCATCGCCAACCAGCGTCGACAGTTGCTGGTCGCGCAAGAGCTGGCCCAAAGCGTGGTAGACGGCGGCACCGCGAGCGATACGTTCGGCGACGGTGGCGCCGTTAGGCACCACCAAGAATTCTTGAATAATTAAACCGCCGGCCGCGTGTCGACCGCCGTTGATGACGTTCATCATCGGCCGCGGCAGGCGCTGGGGATCGATGGCTGGCAAGTCATACGTTTGCTGGATGCCGCGGTAGAGCGGCTGTCGTTGCAACGCCGCGTTGGCGCGCATCGCGGCCAAGGAGGCGCTGAGCATGGCGTTGGCCCCCAGCGCCGACTTATTGACCGTGCCGTCGAGCTCGATTATCATCCGATCGAGCGCCCGTTGGTCGCGGACATCCTGGCCCTGCCAGGCCTTGGCAATCGGTCCGGTGACGTTAGCCACCGCTTTCAGCACCCCCTGGCCGAAGTAGCGCTTAGCGTCGCCGTCGCGGAGCTCGCAGGCTTCGTGACTGCCGGTCGAGACGCCGGCGGGCACGGCGGCCGTCCCGCTGACGCCGGTATCAAGATGGACGGTCGTTTCCAACGTCGGGTGACCGCGAGAATCAAGAATTTGGCGGCTGGTAATGGACTGGATGGTCATAGTCCGGGAAATAATTAGCGGGTAGAAACGGCGGCCACGCCGGGCAGAGTTTTGCCTTCGAGAAGTTCGAGCATCGCTCCCCCGCCGGTCGACAAGAATGTGAAACGCCGACTAACGCCGGACCGGCGGATGGCATCCACCGTTTCCCCGCCGCCGGCGACGCTGGAGCATCGTTGGGCGGCGATAACTTTGGCCAGGGCGACCGTGCCGCGATCGAACGGCGGCAATTCGTAGACGCCCATTGGTCCATTCCAGACCACCGTGCGGGCGGTCTTGATTACCCGGCGGAACAGCTCGACCGTGTCCGGGCCGATATCCAGAATAATGTCTCGGCGGCCGATGTGGCCGACCGCCGTTACCCGCGTCGGGACGCGAGCGCGGCGGGAGGTGGCCACCACTACGTCGCAGGGGATTTTTAATTTGACGTTCGTCGAGACTAAGCCTTCGGCCGCCTTGAGCATCGTCGGTTCGGTCAGCGACGCGCCGACGGCTACCCCCTCGGCCTGCAATAAAGTGTTAGCCAAAGCGCCGCCGAGTAAAACCATATCCGCTTGGTGCAGTAATTGTTTAAGCAGGTGGAGTTTAGTCGAAATCTTCGCCCCGCCGATAATAGCGACGTACGGCCGGGCCGGTTTCGTCAACAGCGCGGTTAACGCGGCCACTTCGGCCTGGAGCAACAACCCAGCGTACATCCGCCGGTACTTAGCGACCCCGACAATCGAAGCATGAGAACGGTGCGAATCGGCAAAAGCGTCATTGACCGCCAAGTCCGCCAGCCCGGCTAAGCGTTTGGCCAAAGCCGGACTGTTGTCCTCTTCTCCCGCTTCATAGCGGATGTTTTCCAATAAGATGATGGTTGTCGGCGGCACCGTCCGCAGTGCTTCATCCAGCCGGCGGCTGAACACCGGCGCGTCAAGAAACGCGACTTGGCGTTTGAGCATCCGCCGTAGCGGTCCGACCAGCGGTTTTAAGCTGAGTCTCGCCTCCCGTCCTCGCGGCCGTCCGCGGTGGCTGACCAGGACGACGCGCGCACCGCGGCGCAAGAGCCACTGGATGGTTGGGAGCGTGGCAGTTAAGCGGGTCGTGTCGCGCAACCGGCCACCGGGTTCAAGCTCGACATTGTAATCAACCCGCACTAAAACGCGTTTTCCTCGAACATTAACGGAGCGAATGTCGCGAAGTCGCATACTACTACAGTATACCACAACATACCGGGTTCGAACACGCAACTCGCTTAACTCTGGCACGGGGTAGTGACAAAGTGCCGCCCGTCTGCTAGGCTTAACACAGCCATCCACATCCTATGCCCCCCCGCATTTTCAGCCTAATAATCGCCGTTCTCGGCCTGGCCCTGTTCTTCCGCCCGGCGGGCGCCGCGGCGCCGGTCTCGATCAATCCTCCGTCCGCGCCGGTGGCCGTTTCCCGTGCTGAATTGAAACTACAGGTGACTGTTGACCAAATCACCGTCACCCCGCCGTCCGCCGTCCAGCTCACTTTTATTGTCACCAACACCGGTGCGACTGCGGCTCAGGGCGTGGCGATTGATAACCTGTTGCCGGTCGAGTTTCGCTACCGCGACCCGGATGCCGCCAAGCAGTTGACCCGGCTCGGCAACTTGGCTCCGGGCGATACGATCACCAAGAACTATATCGTCGACATTCCGGCTTCCGTCAAAACCAACCGTTACGTCAACGAAGCGGTGGCCTCGGCCGCTAATGCCGACAGCGTCCAGACTGACGCCGCCCTAAACATCACCAACGGCCAGGTGCTGGGGGCGAGCGACCAGCTGGCGGAGACGGGGCAGTCGCCGGCGGTAATGTTTCTGGTCGGAATATTACTGTTAGTCTCCGGCCTCGTCGTTATTCGCCGCGTTAAAACAATTTAAGGTTTCAGTAGCGCCGGCTCGCCTGTTTTTTGTTATCTGAAGAAAGCTGATGACAGGCCACATTACGGATGACCGATGTCAGCCCAAATTAGAGTTTCCTGGAACTAAATTGTGGAACATAATAGTTTTCACCGAGTTTTTACAGTACAAGGAACCGACCTCCTACAAGGAGTGGTGGCATGTCTATTTGATAACTACTTTGGAACCCGTTCAGGAATTTAATTAAAGGTTAGTTGAGGCGGAGCAACTTATTTTCATTCGCTGCAGGAACAAACTAGCCTTTATGATCAACCCCCACCGCTTCAGAAATCGTTTTAAACCCATCACGCCGGAGCAGGCGCACCAGTCCCCTTTTTATCTCGCTCAGCACGGTCGGGCCGCGGTAAACCATGCCCGTGATCAGCGACACCAGCGACGCGCCGAGGCGGATTTTCCGGTAGGCATCGTCGGCCGTGAACACGCCTCCCACCCCGATCAGCGGCATCCGACCCTCGGTTTGCCGATAGACATAGGCTAGCACCTTGTTTGACCTGGCTTCCACCACCTTGCCGCTGATGCCGCCTTGCTGAGGAACATTTGTATCGACGATTCCCGGCGCATCGCGCCGTTTACTTAAATTCGTGCAGATAAAACCGGTCACCTGATGCTTGACGCTGATTTTAATGATGCCGTCTAGTTCCGCATTGGTCGCGTCGGCCGGGAGTTTGATGAACACCGGCTGGTCGGCCGGCAACGGATCAAGCGCGGTCAACAGATTATCAAGGTGGCTGGCATCCAAAAACGGTTCCCCGCCGGTCGTGTTCGGACAGCTGATATTCACTACCCGCACCGCTCCGAGTCCGCGCAGGTTTCTGGCCGCCAGGACGTAATCGGCAATCCCGGCCTCGATAGTATCAAAATCATGGTGGTTGGCCTTAGCGATGCTGATCGCCACGGGCACTCCAAAGCGTTTACCTCGTAAACATTGCGCCGCAACCGCACTGCCGGAACTGTTGAGTCCGTAATTCACCACCAAGGCGCGGGATTTCGGCAGGCGCCACAAGCGGGGTTTCGGATTGCCGGACGATGGACTGCCGGTGATTGACCCGATTTCCACGAACCCAAACCCGACGCTCGGAAGAATGTCGAGCAGGCGTCCTTCCTTATCGAAGCCGGCCGACAAGCCGAGCGGGTTGCGAAAGCGTATCCCGGCTACTTCCACCGCCAGCGCCGGATGCTCATAGCCGAACATCGCCCGCGTCAGGCCGCGGGTCAATCCTGACCGACCAAGCGCCGTCCCGAGGCTACTTACCCGGTCGTGTACCGTTTCCGCATCAAGGCGAAAGGCGAGCGGTTTAACCAGCCGACGGTAGCCAAAACCAAGAACCGCGTCCCGCGCCGCTACGGCTCCGTCGCGCCCGGACACGCGCTACTCCTTTTTGACCGGCACCTTGATCGGCTTCCTCGGCGCGGCGGTGCTATGCAAGACTTCCTCGACATTCTTCGTCAGATCGTGCGGATCGAGATTGGCCTTGACCAAATAGCGATCAGCGCCGAGTTCGTTGGCCATCCGCAGGTGTTCGTCGGAGTCGAGGTTGGACAGGATGATCACCCGGATCGATTGCAGGGACGGCGTCCCTTTGACCAGGCGAAGGATCTGGAAGCCGATCGGCTCGTGGATGTTTTCGCCGTGCGTATCGCCGCCGGCCGACTTAGGGATCAGCAGGTCGAGCAGGACGACATGCGGCCTTTCAGTCACCACTTTCATCTCCCCCGTCTCGGCGTCCAGCGCGCTTTGGACATCGTAGGCGGCTTTGACTAAAACCATGGTGTAAAGGGACACCAGGAGCGGTTCGTCTTCAATCAGGAGGATGCGGGTGGCCATGGGGGTATTATATACCTTTATCGTTAAACATCAAATCCACCCCGTTCTCTTCGCCACGCTACGCGTGGCTCGTTCACCGCCCCTCCCTTCCAAAGGGAGGGGCAGATTCGTCGCAACGAATCGGGGTGGATGACGCTACTTCTTGACCGATGTTAGTTTACTGATAATCGTTGTGAGGTAGTCAATCACCTCATCGAGATGCCAATACACTTCCGCATTGGTCACCCGGACAACGCGAATATTCCGCTGATTCAAAAATTTCGTCCGTTGTGCATCGTAGGCTATTCGTTCAGAAGTATAATGCTGTCCGCCATCGACTTCAATCGCTAAACGGTGTGACGGGCAGTAAAAATCAACAATATACTTTCCGACGCTATACTGCCGTCGGAATTTCAAACCACATAAACTTCGTTTACGTAACACCAACCACAGTCGCCGTTCGGCTTCGGTCGGATAGTTTCGCAGTTGTCGTCGGCGTTTGAGAAGCTCTGGTGGGGATAAAAACATAGCTTGGGCGCGTTCGCGCCAAGCCGTATTTCCAGGTTAAACGAACCCCGCCAGTGCGTCAAGCGTTTCGCTTTGTAGCCACAATACAAGCATCGAGAAACGTAGCGAATGACTTTTTCTTTTTCCACAACCGCTGAATTGCTTTCCGCAACTTGACATGAGCCGGATATCCAACGTCAAGCGCGATATGGAATTTTCGGAAACGCGGTTCGTTCAGTAAGACCGTCAGCGCTTCTTTTAAATCTTGAAATTGTGTTTCGCTCAATCCCCGTTTTAAACAATACTCATAGTAGTAATGAATGAACTGCAGATGAAATATCTCATGCGCGATCGTTTTGACCTGCTTCGCCATATTTTGTTTGGCAGAAATCATGAACCAATGTCGATGAACATCATACGGGCACGTGTGCAATAGCGTAAATGTCGCATAAAACGTTCGTCGGTAAAGCGGTCGATCCGTCAGCTTGGCGACTTCGTTCAATAATCCTGAGCCGTACTGTTTCATGTACTGTTCAAGAAACACCTTCATGGCCCGAAGATCGACCATAAAAGTATCCTGACGGCCCAGTAAATACTTGTGAACATACGTAATGGCTTTGGCTCGAGGCAATGAGCGGATTCGCTTTAGAACCGGCGCCGGAATTTCCCGCGTAAAGTCCGCCAGGGAGCGCCCATACTGCATACGCTTCATCTGACCAAGTCGAACCCAGTTAGTCGCGTCTTGGCGGAGGTTGATGGAGAAGCGGACGGTGGCCTTGGAAGTTTTCATTTTTTACACTTTTCTCACAACCAACCCGCTCACAAAAAACTTTCGAGTTTGGCCGTTCATGTCTAAACCAAGATGACTATATTCTCTCGCATAAAGTTCCGTCCAGGTCATAAAATAGGCAGTTAACTCTTTCAGCGTATACAATGAACGCACCGGGTGACCAAATGGCGGTTTGGGGTCTTGATAAAATGTTTCGATGCCGATGATTCCTTGCTCAGTGACATGCTCATCCATCCACGGCCAGAGTGTTTCAAATACCCAAGACTTATCAAGAAACTGTAAAATATTTCTGGTGAATATCAGGTTGTAATGGTCAACTCCTGATGTACCCACAAACTCCTCAATCCGCATCCGCTTAGTAGTAATCGAAGTGTCTGGTAGTGCGGGAAGCTTGATGTCAACTGCCGTTACGCTTGCGCCACGTTCAACAAACATTTGGGCAAATTTTCCTTCCCCCGCGCCAAGATCGAGTACGTGATGACCGGGTTTAAGGTAATCTAAGAATGTATTTGTAAAATCTAGATTACTCACTATGGTAATTTATTAGCATTTTACAATGTTAACTTTTGTTTTTTTACAAAACTTGCAAGCGAAATTGTCCTCTCTCACCATTTTACAAAGAAAAGTGTTGAATAATCGTCTTAGAGACTTGGACCGGGGATAGCGAGGTTGCATTAATAATTAAGTTGTCTCCGACCGGAATGGTCGCTAGAGTATCGTACTTCTTCATCAAGTCTCGCAAATTTTTAACATGGCGAATCTTGGTAAACGCTTTGCGCGAGTGATGCTTTATCCGACGTTCTAACTCGCGTTGTGAACATTCCAACTTTACAAAGCAGACTTTAACGCGGAGTTGCTTCATCCTCCGTACCAATTCACTCATTTCTTTGTTATCTGCCTCGGCCCCGAAAACAAAAGTCGTAATAACTCCTTTGACCCCGTGTATAGCCGCCATCTCTAAAAGTTCTAACCGGTATTTTTTTACCAATTCGTTATACGGCTTGCTTCCCCAATCAAACAACGCACATAGTAGCTCGATGGTGAGGTGATTGTGTAGGACTTTATATCCGGTTGTCTTAGCGAGTACGCGGGCGATCGTTAATTTCCCGACTCCGGGCGGACCGTAGAGGGCGATGAGTTTCATCGTGGGAAGTATAACACAAACAAGCAAAGGTAGTGACCTCGCGGGACTTCAAACTTTTTTTGGGTTGTACACTTTTTCTAAATCATGCCAATCCGTCCAGGCGCGTTTTCGTTGGTGCTGTCGGCCGACCCGAAAGGACGGCTGGGTGATATCAAAGGCCACGTACTTGTGTTCAACGGGAATATATATTTCATTCCAGGCATGGTGGTATCCCACCCGACGTGGTCCCAGGTACCCGTCAATCAGCTTACATCGTAATTTGTAGTAACGCGCAACTGAAGCAACAATTGTGGTGTACGAACCGCAACTGCGTTGCTTTTTGCGCCAAATTACCGCCGTAGGCGTAAATCGAGATTGCTGAAATGATTTGGTAATTGTTCCTGGACCGGTTTCCATTAATTGACGTAAGGCGATCAATATTTTACGAACATCACGTCTTGACCGGGGCTGGTTTGGCAAATGTAAAAATTGAAATGCACCCAATAACGACGCCGAGGGACGAGTTGCATACGAGCTATATGAGAGATAATTTGTATGCATTACCATGTGCTGATGGGAATTGAGCTTAACTCCGTCGGAACTGCGGCCAGGCCGCAACCCGACAGACAATTTCATCGGTGAGCTCTTTGGCTTTCCAATGCGGATGATCAGCATACGCGGAAAGAAGAGAACGAAACATCGACCGATGTTCTGGATAGAGAGTGCTCCCTATTCCAAATACCCGAATCCAGGGTTTCGTATGTTGCACGACCGTATTAAACAGTTCAGAGATATGCCATGACAACAACTCATATTGATCTTGCCGGTACTGCGGATACCACCGTCGAAAATGATAGTCGAAAATAAAGTGCAATAGTTCGTGAGCGATGACAACATTCACCATCCGTCCGCCGCGTCGCCGATACGGAACGAGGAATGTCTTGTCCTCGAGAAATTTTGGACACAGACCCCAAATAGTCGGTGAAGCGATGTACTTGCCTCGAGGCCAGTCCCCATCGAAAAACAGCGTGTGCACCAGACGATCGTAGGATTGCTCCTTCCGCCGCCAGGCCCTTTCCGTCTGATAAAGATTCGACGTCATTGTGCCGACCAGAATTTCATACTGCTGATGGATAAAGTGCACCATCGTACGATGTGGCACAACGAAATGGCCATGACGCCAAGACGAACGAAAACGAGGATAATAGTCAACGACCGCCCAGCGGAAGGAGCGACCATGGTCGTATGACCGTTCGGCAAAAAAACGATCATAGGCCCGGATGTCCTGATTGATATCAATAACGAATCGTATGCGAGGTAGCATGATGTTATAATACAAGAGAAAAGGACAGAGCGCGAGCCCTGCCCCTTACCCATGTCTCCGGAAGAACCACTTCATGATGTTCTTCCGAGAGCGTAGGTGTATGATTGCCAAATGAGCCACTTGACCATGAGCTGGCTGTGCGGACAGATCCGCTGGTCGACATTCCAGCGGTTACCCGTCTGGAGTTCGGCACAAGCCGGACATCCTCCCCCACACATCCCCAGTGCTACACAGTCAAGACACTGTTCCATGTTCAGCGGCGAACGCATCTGCCATTCGTCAAATAGTCTCGAGCGTATTGGATCGTAGGTGCTATCAAAAACGTTCCCGCTGAAGTAGGTGCGCGGTTTGACGAAATCCTGGCAGACGCCAATCCGTCCATCCGGAGACACCACAATCTGGTTCCCAACGACTCCGCAATCCGCGTACATCGGTTCGCGACGAACGAAGGCCTTCACCTTCCGCATGACCCGTTCCTCATAGATGCCGAGGACTCGAAATCGTTCGAAGGCCTTAAGAAGGCATTGAGCGGCACGTTCATAGTAGGTGCTGTCGGTGGGCACAGCCGGGTGGTAGTGGAGAATGTTAAAGTTCACGCCATCCTGAACCCCCAAGTCGTTCAGGAAGAAATCAAGAACTTCATCGAAATGTTTAACCACGTCCGGAGTAACGGTTACCGATAGTCCGACACGCAACCCATGCCGCCGCGCACGTTCGTACGCCTCACGGGTGAGCGCAAATGCATCAAGTTGCGAATGCGTACCAACCCGATATGCGTTATTTATCTCGCGCGGTCCGTCTAGTGAGATACCAACCGAGACGTGGTGCCGAGCAAATAATGTGACGTCTTCCTCGGTTAGACGGCTACCGTTGGTGATGATAACCATTTCGCACTCGTTCGGCATCCGGCCGCTTTCCTTCAAGCGAGCCAGGGTGACAACTGCGTGATAGACAGCTGAACGGTTCAAGAGAGGTTCACCGCCGTAGAGATGCACGACGCGCTTGGCTCCGGGACGACCGTACAAGTTTGTCCAATCCGCAAACCGCTGGAGTGCCTGTTCCACCGTCTCCCGCGTCATCATGCTTGGTCGAAATGATGGAGCCACGGGAGTGTTTTCGAAACAGTATCGGCAACGGAAATTGCAGGCATCCGTGACGAGCAGATACATCAGCTCCAGGTGAATGTCATCAACGAGCCGCTGGCGAAGATGATACAATTCTTCCATCTCATCTGCGGCCAATGGCACGAGCATTCCTTCTCGAATCATCGATGCTATCTCAGCCTCTCCAAAGGCACGTTCCAGCTCATCCCGTGTTGAGTGAGATGTTACCAGCTGAATCAAGTGATCTGCTGATTGCTTGGGCCAAAAGGTAACACCGAGATTCAATACGTTCCAGAAGGCGACGGTTTCTACCTGGGTTAGTTGTTTGCACCAACGAGAAAGGCGGAAAACTTCTTGATGAACCATCGAACCCTCCAAAAGAAAATAGTGGAGGAGAAGAAGTATCCTCCCCCTCCACCCGGTCCTTACCGCAGTTGGCGCTTTCTAGCACCGCGTGCAAGTGGTGAAGCAACACTTCAGGTCAAAGTTCTGTTGCTTGTCGAGCACCCCCATGACCTGAGTACGATCCTCAAGCGTCGGAATGACCACCTTCGCTTCCGATACCGCGAGCTTCTGGTTCGCCATAGAGTTCCTCCTTCCCCACCCAGAACTTACGAACAGTTGCCCGGATGACAACTATCGGTGAGTACCAGGACTTTTGTTGTCAACGAGCTTATTATTACCTTAAACGCGTTATAAATTAAAGTCAAGCGCCGTCGCCCTTCGGCAAGCTCAGGACAGGCGACGGCGCTTGCCCGTGAAAATGGCTAACCCAAGTCGTTATTCGTTTTTCCCGCCGTCTCCTTCGGGATGGTCACATGCGCCCCTGCCGAAAACGGTGGCGGCTTTATATCGGTCGGCGGTTTGATCGGCAACGTGAACTGGAACGTACTCCCCTGCCCCTCGCCCTCCGATTCGGTCCAGATGCGGCCACCGTGGGCGTCAATAATGCTCTTGGCGATAAACAGACCGAGACCTGAACCATCAGGATGAATCTGAGCGATGCCGCTCCCGCGGATGAACAATACCACAAAAAATCGGGTGGAGCTGTTTAAGCGATAGCCCCACCCGCGGACCAGGAACCCGTAAAGCTCCAGGAGCGACTGCGAGCGGCTGGTTAGTCATGTTTACTTGTGGGAACAATCAGAAAAACAGGGAACTCTCTTTTTGATACGCCTCAGTGTCGGAACTGCTATGGGCGATGTTTTCCATGAACGACGTGCCGAATCGGGATCGTATCGTTCCTCCCTCGGCCTGCGTCGGATCATGGTGGCCGACCAAGGCGCTGAGCCTGGCGATTGCGTTTTCTCCCTCGGCGATGAAGACGATACAGTCGTGGGAGGTTGAAAATGCAACCATCTCCTCATAGAACTCCATCGGTTTACAGCCGGGCCAGATGGCGTCTACATGCGCCCTCGTAAGCCGGACCATTTTCATCGCTACAATATTCAGTCCGGCCGTCTTGATGAGATTGATGACCTCGTTTTCAAGCCCCCGTTTTAAGCAATCCGGCTTCAGCAAGCCGAATACGCGCTTCAAGGCAGTCCACCTCCTTATCGTCTGGTCAGCCGGTAGTGCAATTCCCAGAGAGCTGATTTGTTGCTGTCGTATTTCATGCGCTTCCTTGCCTGTTCATAGGGCAACCACAGGAAGCGGGAGTGTTCTTTTCCGATGGTTAGATCCTTGGTTGATACCTCAACCCCGAAAGAATACTCTGGCAAGACGAAAACGTCAGCTTTCCACTTATACGTCCCGACGTCGGCTATCGGTATGGTCGTCATTGAGTCCAACTGCAGGAACCTCGACGACTTCCCGATCTTGGCTTCTTCAAACGCCTCTCGTTTGGCGGCTTGAACAGGGGTTTCCTTATTCTCCCCGCCACCCGAGATTGCTTGCCAGAACCTTAAGTCCCTTCGTCTGAAGACGGCGTAATGATAGCCCTTACCGGTCTTGGTGTACGGGATCACGATGACTTGGTAGGGCTCTCTCATACTCCTTATTCTTACCCAAAGGACAGTACGGGTCAATGGCATTAATATCCCCATACTGCCGCAAGGCCCGGCATCGACACCCTCCGCGACAGTCTCTGAGGATCGCGCAACTGTGGCAGAATTCGTTGCCGCGGAACTGAGACATCTCCCGGCATCGATTCCACAAGTCTACGAAGTTGGTTTCCCGGATGTTCCCTGCTACGTACTTGTCGCCGAAGAATATGCACGGGTAGACGTCGCCAGTTTGCGTAATCCAGCAGACCTCCCGGCCGCAATGTCTGCCAAACTCTCCGGGCTTGAATGTCTTCGGGTCAGGTTTGTCATCGGGGAGAACAACCTCAATGTTCGCGGTGACCGAATGGCAATCCGCCAGGAATCGCATGTACTCTTCTTGGCTGAGAAGTAAGTAACTGTTATTCAGCGTCCGTCCCAGAGCAAGGGCTGGAGTTAATCTGACGCTGTAAACTCCCAGCTGCTCAGCCAGACGAATAAGGTCTGGACATTCTCCAATGTTCCGTTTGTTCACCGTTACTCATACACCGAGCTTGGCGGTAGTCACCCACTTCTTGAGGGTTTCGATTCCTCTGATGGTCTTTTCAAAGCTGCCTACACCTCGAATGAGTTCATGGTTCTGTCTCAATCCATCGACACTCACCGTGATACTGGCCAACCCCAGATCGTTCATGCGTTTGGCAATCCGGTCATTGACGAAGATGCCGTTGGTGACTATCGAAACTGGAACACCATTCCTTCTGGCGCGGGCCATTACCGCGAACAGGTCTGTCCTCATCAGCGGTTCTCCACCACCGATTGCGAGCGTCGGTTTCCCCGCTTCCCCGAGCTGATCGACGAGTCCGAATAGTTCGGCGGTGGTGAGCTCATTCGGGTCAGCGTGGCCGGAACTGCTCAAACAATGTTTACACCGCAGGTTACACCGGCGAGTGAGGTTGATCGAAATCCGGGTTGGGAATTCCCACCCGGCTCCTGTCATCATTTCGTTCGACATAATCCTTCTCCTTCTGGAAGCGTTTCGTAGGTTGATCAACTCTATGACCTACTATTAGATACTGAAGCGTCCCAATCGGTGCTCCTATGCTTCTTCCTGGTCAGGAGACATCAGGGGAGCCTCGACCGCGCGCTGACCGATGGCGTGCATGGGATACCCTGTTACCGGCTTGGAATTTTCGTTCCCTGGTTGTCAACGGACAGTTAGGACCAACTCTCCTCAGGTTGTTAGGAACACCCTAAAAGGAAAAATCGAGAAAGTCAAGCGCCGTCGCGACGGCCCGCTAGAAGTTCACAGTGCCTTTTTTCTGCTCATTCAGCGCCTAAATACCAAAAAGCCCCTAACAAGGCGACGGCGCTAAACCACCTGGAAGTATTTGCTACAACCGCTTTGCGCTGGTCACGTGCGCCGCGGCGTCATGTCCCGATGTTTCTTCGGCCGGCGGATTAATCGGCAGGGTGAATTGAAAAGTGCTCCCCTGCCCCTCGCCTTCGGACTCGGCCCAGATGCGACCGCCGTGCGCGTCGATGATTGACTTGGCGATGAATAATCCTAATCCCGAACCATCAGGATGAATCTGAGCGATGCCGCTCCCGCGGACGAATTTGTTGAACAGCTCCGGCGCGTCGGTCGGTTTGATGCCGATCCCGGAGTCCTTAACCGCGAAACGAACCATGCCGTCAGCTTGGCTGACGGTGGCGGTCACCGTTCCTTTGGCCGTGTACTTGATGGCGTTGTCGAGCAGGTTCAAGATCACGTCTTCGAGCTTGTCGGCATCGGCTTGAATCAGCGGTAACGATGTTTTCGGCGACTTGACCGTCAGTTTCAATCCCTTGTCGGCCGCCGCTTTCTCGATTTCCTTCACTTCGTGCGCCACCAGGTCGGTTAGCTGGGTCGGTTTCCTGGTGTAAGTGAACTTGCCGGCTTCGATCTTCGAGACATTAAGGAATAGGTTGATCAGGCGGATCATCCGCTGAGACTCGCTCAGCAGGTCGACCAGGATTTTCTGATGTTCCGGTTTAATGGCGCCGAAGTCGCCCTGCGTCATCATCGACAGGTAGCCCATGATGCCGGTCATCGGCGTCCGCAGTTGGTGCGAAGCGATCGAGACGAATTCGGATTTGGCGCGGTCGAGTTCCTGGAGGTGCTTATTCGCCACTTCGAGTTGGTCGTTGGTCTTGCGGACGCGGTCGAAGAGGGTGATGTTGCGAGCCACGACGCCCAGCTCGTCGGCCATGGATTGCAAAGTTTCAATTTCGCGCCGGCTAATCTCCTCACGCTTTCGTTTCGCGCCGACTTCAATCACGCCGATGACTCTCTCCTCGGACACGATCGGCACGAGGATCATCGTCTTAATCCCCATCAATTTCTGCATGGCAAATACGATCGGCTTCGGAATCGGCGGGCTGATGACCTCGGCCATGCTCTCGGTAAAGCGAATTCCGCCGGTGCGGATGACTTCTACGCCTAAATTCGCCGACTGGAGCTGAGTGTAGTCCGTCGCGTACTCGGTGAAGGGTTTGGGTAGCAACTTGATCGCTTTTTTTGTCAGTGAGGTTTCGGTCACCGCCCGGGCCCGCAGGGTTTTGCCGTCGTCGTCGAGGAAAACAAGAATCGCGCCGAGGAACCCGAGTTCGGTGGACACGGCGTTAGCGATGTTCTGAACGACCTTGCCGAAGTCAAGCGTACGGGTAATATCTTTGGTGATCGTCTGGAGCGTTTGCAGGGAGACGTTACGTTCCTGCAACTCCGCGGTCGCTTCTTCGACTTTAACTTTCAAACTTTCGCCGAACTGCCGGACCTCCTCGTACAGGTTGGCTTTCTGGATGGCCGAGCCGATTTGCGGCGCGAGTACGTCAATTAACTGGATATCATCATTCGAAAACGAATCGCCGGACAGTTTCGGACCGAGCGTTAAAATCGCGACCAGATGGTCTTCGGAAAAAATCGGCGCGACTAGGGCGGCGCCGATTCGCTCGAATTCCGCTCTCGATTGTTCTTCTTTTTGCTTGGCCGATCCCTCCGGCGTATCTTCAATTCTCCGCTCTAAAGATTCAAGAAGCGAAAGATGACGGCGTTCGCGAACGAATTGAACGAGCGGACTGGCATTATCAAGCATGACCTCGATTTTTTGCACCTCGTGTTCCGTCGTCGCGCGAAACTTCGTCGTCTGGCCGTTATCCTGATCGCGGAGAAGTATTAGACTGCTTTTAACCTTCAGCCCCTGAATCAACCCGCGTTCTAATTCATCAATTAGTTTCTGCAGATCGAGTTCAACGCTGACAATTCCGCTTAGACGCTGGAGGAGTTTGGCGTAGTCAACTTTGGCTTTGAAGAAGATTTTATCGGTGACACGGGAAAGAAAACGCTTGAGGGGGTCGAGGCCAAAGACGATCATTGCTGCGACAAGGAATGAGATTACATACCTACTGATATTGGTGCTATCAAAGACATGGCCTGACAGGAAAGCAATAAATATGAATGAAAATGCGACAACGGTAAGTAAAACCGCGTAGATGATCGACCTTGTAATAACAAGCCGTACATCTAATAGCTGGTGCCTTACAATGGTATAGAATGTAGAGCCTAGGAAAATTAAGGAAAATAGAGGAGATAATGTAACAAATGTGCTAATCCCAAAAAATGCATTTAGGATAAATACCAGGCCAAGCAATAACACCCATGTCACTAACCCGAGGTTGATAAATCTCCATTGAGTTCGTTCAATGCCCTCTGAATGCCTAAGTTTTTTTATAGCCGTCAGTATGGAACCGAATAATGTGCCAAACACGAGAAGTGCAAATAATGGTATCCCAGGTCCAGGTATTGTTGAGATACTTTCGCCTTTTATCTCAATCGACTCAAATACTGCTGGCGTGAGGGTTAGTACCATCACGAAGACTGTATAAAGGACCAAGAATGCAAAATTCCTCTTTTGTAATTGAATTTTTTTCTGTGGGAACGTTCTTACGAATAAGAACAAAAATAGTACCTGTGGCGCCGCAAAGAAAAGTACTAATCTGATCCATTTAAGTGATTCTGCGGGTTCAACGCTAACTGAGAAATAGTTGGCTGTAGCCCACAGTGCAATTGAGAAGTTTAATAATACAAAGGTGATTTTTGTTTGGTCCTTGTTCAGTCTTTTCAATACAAGTAGCCCTAGCAGTATGCTAACTATTACTGAAATTACTGTTGTCGCAAAAATAAAAGAAAAAGTCATCGTCAGTTGTCAATCATTTTTTGCAAATCAAGCGTGTACCTTCCCGAGGGGATTTTGAAATTGTAAGCGAAAATACTACGAACAAAAAGAGAAGTGGCCGCGGCTCTTAAATATGCACCAGAAGCAAGTTGTGGGAATGCGTTCACTTTCTTGCCGAGTTGACCAAAAGTATATTTTACCTTCTCGGAAAAATGCTCAAGTCCAAGAATTTGTATTGCGCCTTCTGACTTTTTTTTCAGGTTGCCACTTGATAAATCTTCTAACTTAGATTGGGAAAGTTTACCATGGAATGGCTTGGTTGTGCTGTCCCTATAATCTTCAAAATCAACTAGCAATTTCGAATCTATTGAAGTGAGCATCATCAAAGGCACTGAATATCTTTTTGCGTATTTCCGAAGTAAATATTTTATTTCTAGGTCATCTGTCTCTTCTATTACTAGGTTTAGTTTAGTATCACAAAAAAAACTATTTACATTTTCTTTGGTAATGCCACTTTCAAAAGTGTTTATTTCAAGAAAGGGGTTAATTTCAAATAGGACCTCACTGCAGATATCAACTTTGTTTTTCCCAAGGTTTAATACACTTGTATTTATTCGATTCAGATTTGAAAGATTTAATGAGTCTTTATCCGCAATGCAGAAGTATTTTCCGCCATTCTCAAGCGCCAAGAGGCTTGCAATTGTGGCACCCACGCTTAATCCAGCAATACCTACTTTCAAGTCATAATATCTCTGCTGTTCTTCAGGGGAGAGAATGAACAAATTTCTTGAGCTTTTAACTTGTAAAAACCATTTTTGATTTAGACTATGCAATATTGTATTTTTCCATGGAAAGAAAATCCAGACATCGCATCTTTTTTCTTCAAATACATCGCTAATTTGTGGAATTTTTTTAAGGTCCTCAATTTGTTGTTTTAGTGAATCCACGACAGTAACAGTATTGCTTTCGATGATTTCGTGAACTAATTTTAAATCCTCTTCCCTTTCTGGGAAAAGTATTATAGGTGTCTTAGCATTAATTAATTTTTCGAGTGCGAAGATATCAGACATTGTTCAAGCAATTTCCTCGGAGTATGTCTTGGTGACTTGTCAGAATACCCTATTCGATACACCATCAATGGTGTATCAGAGGAGCCAATTCTTTTCTTTAATTTCTCTGAGAATTCTGGTATCTCAGCCATTGCAACATGTATGGATGAAGCAACGCTTTTTGATGTCAAAAATAGCAATTGTCTTTCAAGGATTTTGCCACATTCAAACCATGAATTTTGATCATTGACTTTCGATGACAGCACAACAACTGCGCTAGAAGCCAACATCGCTTTTTCATTCACTCGTCTCAACGGCTTACTAACGTCAAATCTTTTAAAGATAAAGGGAATGAAAAGCGAAAAAACATTTGGGATACCGAAAGAGAACGCGGGCATTCCTGTCGATGCAGATGTAAAGTTGTTTCGAACAATCCTCGAAAATTCCAAACGAAAATCTTTTCTTGATTGCGCCATTTCAACAGCTGCCCCAGTTTCAAAGGCTAGATACGCGATGTCTTGTTCGTTTTCAATAATATTAGAGGTCACATTGGGGTTTTCAATAGCAAAACTCCCGAGTCTGCCTATTACTTCAGCAGGGATTTTTTTGTTTGCGTCAAAAAACAGTCTCGCATTCCAACGTTTTGTGATTGCGTGGAACAAATCAATTTCTTCGGGGGAAAGATTTGAAAAAACTGCTTCTTTGAAACTGAGGGTTAAATGGCTTCCTGATATATCGCTATCAAAATGCCTTTTAATTGTTATGGCCAATCCTAAAAATTTTGCCGCTAACTCAATATTTTCTACTAGACACCCAAGACTAACGTACGCGTCTTTATTTGTTGGATCAGCTGCGGGTAACAAATTTGAGGTGTTAAATTTTAACAAAACACTATTGGCCCTGTTTGTATCAAAAAGCCAAGGCTGAGAATTGTGCGTAGAAGGTGCTAATATTCCAAACCTAAGAACGGCGGCAACTTTTTCCTGCAATGTGCCCGTAGTTTTATCGGGAATAATTATTTTCCAACCTGAATAATTGTTTTTCAACTTTTTTTGTTAATTACCCATTTCTGCTTCACTCCAGGTCTAAAATAGGTCGGGTGGGCCGATGGCCAAAGCGCGACTTGAAGAATCTTCTTATTTTTTACAAATTGAACCAGCTCTCTAAATTCAGAACTTCTTTTCGAGAGGTATCGTTGAATAACTCCGAGAGTCTTGTATTCAAGTTGTTTACTTCGCTTTACGTTTTTTATCAGTTCAACATTAACTTGCAAATACTGATTTTGTTTCTTGTCGTGATTCGTGACCAACGTGAACTTCCCGGTCGTCTTCGAGCGAATCGGTTGCTGCAGCAAAGCGTCACGTACAAATTCTGGGTAAATGTTTATTCCGTAAAGTGTAGTTGAAAAATCCGAACGTTCGTAAACATACACAAATGGTTGTCGGCAAATTATCGGACGAATTTTTTTACTCTCTATTTCATGTTGTAAATTCACGCTCGTACCTAACAAGCGGCTAGAGACCTCATCGTAGGACAGAACTCCACCGCGGTCGCCAATAGCGTATCGAATGAGAGGTACCTCGTTATTACCGCTCAACACGATTTCACCGTCTAGTGACTCGAAATTAATATATGAGGTGTTGAATTGAGCGATGGTCGGCGTTTTTAACACTTGACCGATTAAAGCTTCTTTTGTCCTCTTCGATCGCGAAATGATGTTTTTAACTAATATTCCGGCTGGACCTTCATAAGCCATAGCCCCTATATCAGCACTCCCATAGATGTTCAAGGTGTCCTGATAAACATTCATCCGCGGCGCTAAACTCTTTAAGTAATCCCGGTATTTTTCTGAAATTGCTTCCGCGGCGAAAAGAAAACGCACACGCATTGAAATAAAGTTCACGCCTTCCATTTTTGCTTCTTCAACAACATCCCTAATAAATGGAGCATAGCCGACCATAATAACCTGGTCGAAAGATGGGGCCAGAATCTTCAATGCGTTAATAATTTCTTTCTTGTTTATTCCAGGTGTCAGAATAGAAATTGGGTACCCACCGCGGTTAGCGGCTATTTCAAAGGCTTGGTAGGTAATTAACCCCCCAATCCAGACGCCCATTCCGAAGCAGATTAGAACCAATGTGGGTTCATTCGGTCCATACGAACTTTGTCTGATGTACTGCTCGAGAATAGTTGAATACTGATTGTCAAGAACTCTTCCTCGCGGAAAGAACGTGGGGTCACCCGTAGACCCAGACGTCGAGGTAAAAACAAGCGGTTTCCGAAGATGGCCATCCCAGCTACGCTCAGCTAAAGTATATTTCTTAAGGTAATTTTTCTTGTCCATGACCGGAATCTGTAAAAAATCCTGCCAGCTTCTGATCTTATGTTGTCGGACGTGGTGTTGAAGTAAAAAGTTTTTGTAGGCCGGTACACGTTTTGCCGCCTCATGAAACAACTTCAGCGTGCTCCGTCGACCACGGTTAACCCAAATCGCGGAATCACTGTGTAAATTGAGGTGCTGGTTGTGCATTTTCTTTCCAGACAGCGTTCGTTGTAGCGTTTTTAAGTACTTCCTCAGCCATAGTATCAGATACAATGTTAGTTGGGATACCGATTAGAGCTGATCGTTGGAGAATATTAAACGTCGTCTCTTCGATAGATTCGACTGACGACCGGACGCGCTCCTTACTGTACCCTAGTGGATGCAATTCATCTACCACGTCGATCAGCCCGCCTGCGTTTGCCAAATAATCCGGAACAAATACAATGCCATGTTTGAAGAGCTCCTCACCCACGCCGCTGTTTTGCAGTTGGTTGTTCGCACCCCCACAGATAATCTTAGTTTGAAGATCTTTTATGGTATCAAGAGAAAATTCACTGCCGAGCGCGCAGGGTGAAAAGATGTCGCATTGTTGACTCAGAATAGCTTCGTTCTCGACACGAGTAACCTGTGGGTGTTGGTTAATCACCCTGTTGACCGCTTCTTGATCGATATCCGAGATCACTACATTCACACCAGCGGATATGAGGAGCCGTACCAGTTCCGACCCAACCTTCCCGACACCCTTTATAGCTACTCGCTTACCCTGAAGTGATGGCATTCCGTAGACAAAATGACAAGCCGCTTTCATGGCGACAAAAGTACTTAGCGCCGCGTATGGGGACGGATCACCCGCCTGGCCAGATCGGCCGATGAAATATTTCGAAGTTTTCAACATTAGTGCCACATCTTCTTCTTGCAAACCTACGTCTTCGCCTGTATAAAACTGACCCTTGAGTTTATTGATTTCTTCCGCGTAAGCTATGAGAAGAGCTTCAGTTTTTTTCTTTTTCGGGTCAGCTATAATAACGCCTTTACCCCCACCGAACTTCACGCCGGCTAAAGCGCATTTGTAAGTCATAGCGTTTGAAAGGCGTAATACATCTGTAATAGCCTCTTTGTGAGTTTCGTAAGGATACATTCTTGTGCCGCCAACAGCGGGACCTAGGGTGTCATTGTGGATTGCGACAAATCCGTGAAGATTCACATCTGGACGTGAAACCTCCACCACTAATTTGTGGTTATTAAAATCTGGAAGGCTTTTAAAGTCGGTGAAGTTTCTCATTACTTTCTCAAGACAATATACGTCGTCACCCCCAACCAAATAATAGTCGAAATTGCTCCGTAATTTGCGTTCGGATAAATACCTTTTGTAAAAACTGGTATCAGTAGATCAATTATCACGGGCGGTATGCCGCCGATAACTACAGACCAAAAAATAAGTCGTAGGTTTTTCTTGAACATTCCGTCGGCTCGCCGCTGACGATAAAACAACAATACCACGGCCACGATATACACCCCGAACACATACATATTATAGAGGTTGTATATCGGTCCCGGGATAATCCGACCAGAATCAGTGGCTGATCCAGTGAACCCAGCGACTATAGTATTTGATGTGACCATGATAAGTGAAAGAAATATCGTCGGCAAGTAAAGTAACCAGCCATGAAAGGAATCTAATCTTATCATTTGTGTCGGGTACACTAACGTTAGATGTAACAATGCAGTAATTAATAGAGCACCAAATATAAATACCAGTCTCATGTAAAACGTCGTGAGCGGCGTTTGCGGTACATACGATGTCAAACCGCTCGCAATAACCCACATTCCCGTACTAAACGCCAGCAGAGCCATCACCCTTCTTATCTCACTCTTCGAATTCGTCACCCAAAAATATATCGCTAAGATTAACTCTCCGATACCAACCAAATAGGTTAATGTAAGTAAAACAGTTTTCATTATTTCTTCAAAATAATATAAGTGGTTAGCCCCAACCACACCACCGACGACATTACTCCGATTAGTGGGTACTTTGCTTGGTTTGTCACAAGCGGCACTATCACGTCAACGACAATCCCTGGTGCTCCGCCTAAAAAAATGGACCAAAAAACCAATATCAAGTTGCGATGGTGTATACCGTCGGTTTTTTTGAATTTGCTGTACAACACCGCCATGGCCCAGACATATAGTACCAAGAGGTAACCGTTATACATCCAATACAACGGTCCGCCGAACCATTGACCAGACAAAGTTGGACTGGAAATATAACGGCTAACTACATCGTGGCTACCGAAAATAACGAGCGTAAAAATTACCGCCGGCAAATATAAAAAGATATAATGCAGACGATCTAAACGGAACATCGGGTACGGAAAAACAATGGTAAAATTCAGTAAGGCGGTTACAATTAAAACTCCAAAAGTGTAAGTAAATTTGTCTCGAAACTCAGCCAGCGGTGATACAGAGTACGAGTTTATCGCTGTAGTAATAACCCATAGACCGGTGACTAAGGCTAAGAATGCCATCACTCTCCGGATTTCGTTCTTTGAACTATTTCGCCAAAAATAAAAGGCTAAAAAAACCTCGCTTATTCCGATTAAGTAAGTCAATGATAAGAGAATTGACTTCATTTCCTCAAAATAATATAGGCCGTAAACCCTAACCACACGGCAGAAAATAATGAACCGACATACCCAATCGTACTTTTCGTGACCAACGGAAAAATAATGTCAGTCGTCACTGATACAACTAACGAAACAACGATTCCAAGTAACAAACTATTTAATTGCCACCGATGAATGCCGTCACTGTGACTCCGCCTCCAAAAAAGATTTATCAGAGCCCAGACCCAATAAACCCCGAATAACCCGAGCATCGCCCAAAAATACGGTCCTTTGAGGGTCGAGTAGCCAAGGCGATAACTGATCTCCCCATTGTTATTGAGAAGGATATTCGTCGCCAGAATAGCCGGAACGAAAATGATCGCCGGCCAGATGACCAGCGGCCAGAGTTCACTGAATCTTTTACGCGGTAAGGGAAATGTGAAGCTGAACGGTAAAATGAAAATAGCCGTTAGTATTCCGCCCACCCAGCCGACGCGTTCAGCAATATAGAGGTTGTTACGTAGATATCCGAGACCATTACCACCGACATAGATAGCAATAGCTATGCAAAACAACCCATACCAAATTTTCGCCTGGCTTCGCTGGTAGCGGGAGATCAGAAATATCCCAAGAACCAATTCCGCCAGGCTGATCAGGATAAGAATGTAGCCAATCAACATAGGCTAAGTTACAACAACTCCCCCTCCCGTCGTTCCCGAGAGAGTTTGAAAACTATTGTCACTGACGTCTTTTGTTTGGTATATCGCCTTAAAATCATTCACGGCGTAGGTAATTGAGCTCCGACAGATAAACCATCGATTCTCCTAAAAGTCTTTTGCGGAGCGCCTGCCTGCCCTGTCTGCCGACAGGCAGGCGACAGGCAGGAAATCACGCATCCGTCCCGCCCGTCCAGCGTGACCGGTACGTGGATAAAAAGCCTACGCTAATTATAGCACAAAGTTGCCCGGAGCGCAACCTTTCTGCGTTTTCCTTCCAATCTAGGCCGAAGTGTCTATATTTACAGAGGGTAAAATTGCCCTTGCACTGATACGTTCGTACTACCCTGCTTTTCCGGACCTCAAGTTTATTTGAGCTTATTTTAGACTATTGGAGGGAGAAGTGGCGTTGAGCAACGTCTTCGGCTTGAACGCAACGGATGCTCTCGTCAAAGTACGGGCGTGAAAATGAACTATACCAGCTTTCTCTGGTGGTAGCTCATTTTGGCAACAAGCCGGTGATCGTCAAAGTACTTGGGGTTTTCCCCGGCACCAATAAGATCGCTGGCTGTTGTTGCGCTTTCTTTGCTGTATCAACAACAAGCCATCGGTCGCGGTAGAAATCGGGGAATATCAGAAATCTCCCGTCCGGGGTTGAAGTGATGTCCCGGAGCGTGCTCGTCGTTAAACGATCAAGAATCAATTCAATAGGGCGTAAATCCTTGTCGACTCGGTAGATTTGTCCATAGGCGAACTCATCATGCCTTTGAAAGAGAAAAGCCTTCCCTTGAACGACTACTACGCTTCGGTCTCCCCATGTTCTGATATTTTTTTCAACGTAATTCCCCGTAGCAGGATTCAAAAGAGCGATTTTATTTGGGATAGTTATAACCCACTGGTTTTCGTCAACGATGACTACATCCAACTCATATGTTGCGCTGTCGGTATATTCCTTGGGCAATTCTAGTTGGATCCAGCGACGGTCCCCTTTCCAAAGGAAAAATCGTCTGTTTGTCCCGTCTTGAGTGACCACCAGAGCATGCTGGCCGCTATCATCAATCACCAAGGATCGGACGCCGATCAACTGATCCGTCGGGGTTATGTCGGTAGTCTGGAAGGATTCCCTATTCAGCAGAAAAATGCGTTCGGGGTTGTTGGCCAAATCCTCGAAAGTCAAGGCTCGCTGGGAGAACTCGCTCCACATCAACCAGTTTTCATTTGGTGACCAACCAAACTGATTTGTCCTCAAGCCGCCCTGAGTGTCGATTTCTTGCGAAGTCTTTAATTCATCAGAAATAAGTCGAATCATGAATGTTTGCGAAGCACTGGAAGACACGACCCCATATCGTAACGAAGGAGATACCGATGCGACGAAGATTCTGGATGCTACGCCATCAGCGGAAGGAATATTGAAAACCGTTTTCGTCGTCCCAGACTCTTGGTCGATCAGTTGAAGTGCTGATTGATCATACGAGACTATTTGACACTGACAAAGATCGCGTATGGTCACGGTCGGCTGCTGATTGAATACCTGCCGGCCTCTTTGGGAACCCAGCACAAACCAAGCAACTATAACGAAGCCAATGAGAGACGTAGTGAAAATGCTTAATAAAGACTTTTGCCGCATAGAATTCAGTATATCGTAAATCTTCAAGGGGAAGAAAGATCCCACCGGATGCGGTTTTTCCGCATCCGGTGGTTGAGATGATTACCAGCTCTGGCACGTCTGGCCAGAAGGGTAGTACGCGCCAGTGTTCAGGGTCCACTGGTTCGAGATGCCTTCCTGGGGAACGCTCGACCCACTGATTTTGCCACTACCGGCGTACGTCGCGGGGTAATGCACCGAAAAGTGGATATGCGGTGGATACTGAGTATCGGTCACGCCGGTCCCCCCACACCAACCGATCGTCTGCCCCTGGTAGACGTAGCGCGTCTGATACGGCCAGCGCAACTGGACCATGTGCGCCAGACGGTAGTAAGTGCTATTGCCTGTGTACACGACTACGGAGTTACCGTAGGCCCCATAGCGACCACTCCACACCTGCCATCCAGATGCGGGCGCGAAAACGGGTTGCCAGAGGTCGCTGTTGCCGGGGAGGTTCCAGTCGATTGCGTATTGGTCCTGGCCGGTGTGCAGGAAGCAGCCGTATTTGCATGAAATCTGCCAGCTTCCGCAGAACGGGAACTTCCAGTTCCAGCACCATGACGGTGCGGCGGCCATCGTCCCCGCCCCCGGCTTCTGAACGGTGGACTGCGTCGGGGACTGCTCGATGGCGGTCTCGGCCCGGTACAGCGCCTTGATCGCGCCCCAGGTGGAACGGACTGCCGGCTTGGCAGTGACATCAGCCGGCGTGTCAGTCTGAGCCAGCGGGACGGTCTGGAGCAGGGTGAGAGTGGGAAGCAGGGTGTCGGCCTGGACGGTCGACGTGAACGGGTACAGCGCAGTGATGGCAGTAATCGCCATCGCCAACAGCAAGATGAAGCGGCGCATCGTGCAACTCCTTGCCCCGCACCATCCGGTAGCGGGGCTGGTGCCTAAGCACCGGTTTGGGAATTACTGCGTGAACCATGTGGACAGCGGGTGGTGCGGTACAGCTCAGCAGAAATGCCGGTGTATCACCTCCTTTGATTGTAAGGAACAACACTAAACAGGCCTGGTGAGCCGTTAATGATCTATACAACAAACGGCCCTGCACTGGGCCGCGTGGAAAGTTTAATTACAACGTCTGGCCCAGATCCCTCATCCCGCTACGCAGGATTCAGGACAGGCCAAGCCACTGATTATGCTTTCATAATATACCCGTCGGGGATAGCGTCAAGTGGATAACTTGAACGTCATATAGTGCGCCTGGGGAGGAGGTACTATTGAACAGGGCCGATATATTGAGGTGTCCGGTAGTTACCGACTTGAGTAAGAGTGTTGCTGGAATAATTCCAAACAACCATTTGAGTTAACCCGTTTGGATCGTACGTTGGCACCTCATCAAGCTGACCATTAGCATCTTGCTTACCGATCAGAATCGTATTTTCCGAAAGCACATCATAGAGATCGACCACTCGGCCGGAGGTCGTTTGTGGTAATTTTAGCTGTTTGAGTTGTTTAATCCCGATATTTACACTTGCAATTTCACCCAAATTAAAGCCGAGAACCACAAAATCCTCTTGCGGCGACCAGCTCATGGTTGAGACAGTATCATCGACAGGATATGCAACTTCTTTTAATGCAAAAGTGGTATCCAAGACGTAGATATGGTTTTCATACGCAGTCTTCTCCGACGTAGAATGATCACGATATACGTACAACACGCCGTATTTTCCGGTTGGCGACGCCGAATACCGTATAAAACTATTCCAACCTTCAGTATCTATCATGATGAGCTTCTTGGTGGCCGGATTAAATTGTGCGAGTCCAGCACCGTACTGTAAAACAAATTGCCCTTGTTGCAGGTAGGCCTGCTCGGGCAAATCATACTCTTCGGTATTGGAGGCAAGTGATTTTCCAATATCAAGCGGTTGCAATGTGGTAATTTTTTGGGGTGGCTGGTCTGGATACGTAAAACTCCAAATTTCGGCGGTTGAGTCGGGCTGAACGATGCCGATCGGGTCATTATATAAAATTTTTCGACGTATAACATACGAAATGGTCCGGGTATCCGTATTTATACTGAAATCTTTCACCTCATCTACTGTACGCGATTCATCCGTATTGGTGCTATCGCTCAGGATTCCAAGCACTATTGAAGGTAAATTATTTTTTGTTTTTATGTTAATGCGATCAAGATACAACCGGGTTCCATCTCTACGCAGTGAAAGCAGGTCTGAACCAGGATACATATGTGAAACATTTCCCATCACACCGGCAAACTGATTAGTCCATCCATCTTTGACGGCAATAGTTTCTGCTGAAGCTTCGGCACCCGGACGAAGCACCGGATGTATTGATGAAGCAACAAGAAATGACAAACCATTTAACGATATTTTTTCAATACTCGCCTGTGTTTCCAATAAAGTGTTAGGTAGGGTTTTTGTGGTGGACTCCGGTACATCACCTTTCGACGTTTGAAAAATAAACGAGGTATATACAATAGCACCTGTAGCAATGACAAGTAGTAAGCCGGTAATAACAAGTTTTCGATGAGATCCAATATACATAGGGGTGATAAAAAGAGGGGTACTGAGAGTAAGAATACTCGGTTCCCCCACGGTTGAGAAGGTGCCCGCCTGAGAACTAGAACTGCCTCATGTACGTTGCACGGTAGGCGGTGTAACCGGCGAGATCGGTCCAAGCGAGCGCATGACGGGAGATGACGTAGTTCCCATCGCCACCGGTAAAGTTGGAATCGATGAGGTCAAGACCCCAGCCAAGATTGGCGACCACGATGGCCGTGTGCGGGTACGTACCACCACGCTGGATGACCATCCCTCGAGTCGCCTGTTGAACGCCATACGCCGGCATATAACTGCCGTAATTGAACGTTCCAGCCGGGAGAACGAGATGATATCCGCCACCAATTCCGTACGATGAGCGGTACAGAACCAGATCGACAAAGAACTTGCAGTAGCCACCGCGAGATCCACGGTTCCAGGTGCCGTCGATTCCACCACGGTTTCCGCTACCGATGTAGATCGTCATGGCATTGAGTGCCCCAGTATCATCGCGGGCATAACCCCAGTCACTCAACGCCAACCCCTGGTAAACGACACCCGAGGTTCCGGTACGGTACTTGTTCAGCGAGTAATACACTTCGCTGATGATGTTGTTGCTCCAGTCCCCGCCGTAGGTGGCCATCGTCCCCGCCCCCGGCTTCACCATCCCAGCGGACGTGGAATCCTGGGTCATGGCGTTCGGATCCATGGAGTTGCCGCGGTAAAGCGCCTTGATCGCGCCCCAGGTGGAACGGATCGCCGGCTTGGCAGTGACATCAGCCGGCGTGTCAGTCTGAGCCAGCGGGACGGTCTGGAGCAGGGTGAGAGTGGACTGCAGGGTGTCGGCCTGGACGGTCGACGTGAACGGGTAGGGCGCAGTGACGGCGAAGATCGCCATCGCGAACAGCACGGTACAGCGCTTCATTTTACGGCTCCTGTGGTTGCGAGGAACTGCATGAACCCGGTGGACAGCAGTGATGCGTACAACTCAGCAGAAATGTCGGTGGATCACCTTCTATTAGCCACGTGTCCCGAATTCGCTTCGGGATTTATGTGGCGGTTGTAAGGTACAAAGAACCATTTGAGTCCCGATGTCCCGACTCCCGAAGTCCTGACCCGGTCGGGATTCGGGACGTCGGGACAACACTAAACAGGCCTGGTGAGCCGTTGATGATATTCACAACAAACGGCCCGACACTGGGCCGCGTGGAAAGTTTAATTACAACGTCTGGCCCAGATCCCTCATCCCGCTACGCGGGATTCAGGACAGGCCAAGCCACTGGTTCTGTCTTTAGTTTAGGTCTTGTACAGAAGCAGTCAACCCCGTTAGAGGTGGATAACTTTATGGATTTGGGGTTTCGAACGACCGAGAGAGAACTCGCTCGCCACTCCTAACGGGGTCGAGTGAAAACCCCTCCTTAGTTGAGGATGGGTCCGCTCACCACAGGTGAGCGGAAGGGGTGGTACAGCGCGGCAGTGCTCCCTTCTCCCCGCTGCCCGCCTAAGCCCATAGCCGATACCACGTATAGTTTCGCTATTGCTCAACCACGTGGCTTAGACAAATTTTGGTGGCAACCCATGACTTAGTAAAGTATGGACCACTGACTATGGACCGGCGGTACAGTGGAGAGGAGGGGGCCCCGCACCTTCCCTCGACAAGCTCAGAAGGTGCGGGGCGGAGGTGAAGCTATTCGACGTCGTCGACGTCAACGTCCTCCTTGACCAGTTTCTTGCTGACCTGGTCAGTGCCGGCCTTAGCCGTCCGATGGCCGAGCATGATCATATTGTCGGCCACGACTTCCGTCGCCGAGCGCTTGGTACCGTCCTTGGCAATGTACGACCGGTTGCGGAGCCGACCCTCGACGTAGAGTTTGCTCCCTTTCTTGACGTACTGCTGGACGATGTCGCCCAGTTTGCCCCAGGCGA
>JBBTRH010000025.1:0-32370 GCA_038065275.1 Patescibacteria group bacterium
TACACGTGCTCATAAAGCTGTTGGCTACGTTGACCCTGGTTCTCGCCGCGCTGTTCGTCTAATTGAGTCCCGCCCCGCACCACAACGATCCGCGTGGGTTGTGGTGCGGGGTCGTTGCACGTGCTGATTAAACTTCTGGCGACACCGACTCTCGTCTTGGCGGCGTTGTTTGTCTGACCCAAGGAGAAATTATTTACACACCGCGGGTTTCTCCCGCCTCGATGGCGGGATCCCGTCTTCCTGGCGAAAAAAATCAAGGAGCGGGAGAAACCCGCGGTGTGTTTGTGGTGAGGATGGAAAAAAAGAGAGGGGTGAGGTCAAGGGTCCGACTTGAAAGAAAAAAGACCAGCTCGGGGGAAAGCTGGCCTGGCGGATTCGGCGGGGCTACTGCGTGCCGGAGCGGCGGGTCCGCCGGAGGTCACCGGAGGCCCACTCCGGCCGGAATGTCGGCGCGGCCGACAGATCGCGGGCAATGAGGCGGCGCTGGGCCGCGTTCAGCCGGTTACCGCGGAAGTAGTGGCGGGGACGCCGCGAACGGTTCTCGCTGATGATGAGAATCGCCAGCGCCACCGCGACGATCGCAAGGTACAAATACGGGTTCATTAATCCTCCGTGGTAGGCGGCGCTAGTCGACATCGCCCTCAAACCAACCGCTTTCAGTCGGGTAGCCTTCATCTTCCGACCGTTCGTCATCAACGTCCTGATCGTCGAGGCAATTACTGAAAATTGTCAGCCCGACGATGAAGAGGATCGCGTTGTGCAGATGTTGACGTATCGGCATACCAACCTCGATTGGCGAGATGCATGGGGCGTCGAAAAAATTCATGAAAGGGACAGTCGTGACAACCACTGCAGAATGACCGGAAACCACTGCAGAATGACCGGAGAGGATAGCAAAAAACCTGGATTTTGTCAAGCTTTCCCGTTATACTGCAGTCGTATGTCTTCCCCCTACCGCGTCCTGGCGTTCACGCTCCTGCCGTTACTGCGCTGGCGGATTCAGCGGGTGGTCGGCTTAGCCAACCTGCCGCGCGGCGGATACATTATCGTCGCCAACCACCAGAGCTGGATTGATTCGGCGATCGTGGCCGGCGCGGTGTACCGGCACATTGATAAAGCCTTGCGATTTATCGCCCAGTCGAGCAAGTACCGCTTGTTCGGCGGCATTCCGATCAATGAATATGACAAGCGTCGCGTGCTTGACATCGCGGCCGGCTACCTGCAGGTCGGCCACCCGATTATGGTTTTCCCCGAAGGAAACAGCAACCGGAATCCGGAACTCCGGAGCGGCCAGACCGGCGCCGCCCGGCTAGCCTTGCGCAGCGGATTGCCGGTGGTGCCGATCGGCATCCAGGGAACGCGCGGCGTTAAAGCCTGGCAGGCGGCCATCTGGTTTTTTCGTTGGTGGAAACCGGTCTGGGTGACCATCGGCCAGCCGATCCGGTTCGCCAAGACTGAATTGACCGGCCGGGATCAGGATGTCCTGTTGCGCGCCACCGACGACATTATGCGGGCGATCAGCAACGTCTCAACCAAACCGTACGCGGCGGCGGAACCGCCGGCGAACTATCTCCCCAATCCGTCGTTCTGGTCATGGTTCTTGTGGCGAGTGCTGGCGCCGCTTTTCCGCTGGCGCATCCAGGTCAGGGGCGAAGAATATCTGCCGGCGCGCGGCGCCTTCATCGTGGCCGGAAACCACGGCAGTTACTTTGATGCGCCGGCGCTCAGCCTGACCCTGTTCTTGACCAGAAAAATTTTCCTCCAATACCCGACCAAGCCGTCAGTCGCGGCCGCCTGGCAGAAACTCATCGGCCGCCAAGGTCTCGAAGCGATGGGCATGTTGCCGATTGACCCCACTAATCGGGCCACCGTCCTCGATTCGGCGATCGCCCATCTGCATGCGGGCGGCGCCGTCGGCATTTTTCCCGAAGGAACGCGGAACAAGCCGGCCCTCAATCCGCGCTGGCAAACGGAAATGTTGCCGGGCAAAACCGGCGCCGCCCGGCTGTATCTGACCGCTCACGCGCCAGTCATTCCGGTCGGCATTGTCGCCCCGACCGGCATTTCTCTGATCCAGACGTTTATTAATCTCCTGAAATTCTGGTCACCGGTCATCCTGAAGTTCGGGCCGGCCGTGCCATTCGACCGGCTACCCGCCGGAGAACCGTCGAAGGAAGACTTAGTGGCCATGACCCGGACGATCATGCGGCGCGTGGCCGAACTTTGTTCGATGACGTATCCTTACTGACGCTATTTTTCAGATGAATCCCCGACAGGTCGCTTACACCACGGTCACAAAACTGGCCTACCCGCTGTTCAAGCCGAAACTGACGGACGTCGCGGGTTTGGAGAACCTGCCGCGCCAGGGCGGGTTCCTGCTGGCGGCCAATCACGTCGATTGGCTCGACGGGTTTTACATCGCCGTGGCCGTCGGACTGGAGCGCGGCCTCCCGGTCCATTTCCTGTCGTCCACCAACAATTATTGGTGGACGACGCTGACGCTGAAAATTCCCCGCCACCGCGGCGAGATAATTGACGCCGCGGCCAAGTTCCTGACGAACGGAAAAGTAATTTGCAACTTCCTCGAGGGCCAGCGGAACCCTTCGTCACAACTGCTACCCGGAAAGACCGGTACGGTCCGGATGGCGCTGGCCGCCGGCGTACCGGTGATTCCAGTCGGAATTACTTGCGACGCCGGGCGGAATATGGGACAATCGTTACAGTTTCTTTTTTCCCCCCTCCACACCGTGACGTTAAAATTCGGCGCCCCCCTCATCTTCCATATACCCCCCGGGGGTATATCGGGCAAATGGCTGGCTGGCGCCACGAATCGCCTGATGCGCGCCATCGCGCCGTTGTGCGGAAAAACAGTATGAATACCCTGATGTTCTGATAATATGAGTCCGATGAAAATCATCAATCAGCAGGTGAGTAAAGATGAACTAGCCGTCTTGGCCAAGGAGCGATTTGGCGATATGGTCAAGGCCGTGGTTGATGTCCGGCAGGGCATCATGGCAGTCGGCGGCGAGCTTCATGCTGATGCCGAACAAAAATTACTTGAACAGGGTTCTCAGCAGACAGATTTATGGGGCATTAACATCTATCCACAACAACCACGAAACGAATGGATCGAGTTTGATTCCATGATTAACGTGCGACCGGCTCAAGGAAATCGCTCCCGTTCGGTCGAAGACCCGGGTGTCCAAAAAAAAATTATTGCCGTCGTTGACCGATTGGTGCCATGAGCGTTGTGCACCACCCGGAACTGGCTACCGGTCGTTGGCGAAGGATGACCCTCGCCGAACAAATGGGTAATGTTGGCAGTGAAGTATACCGCGCAATCCGGGCCAAACAGCAGACCAACCAGCCAAGGTTCCAGTTGGCTTTGGAGCGCATGCTTGAACTTCTTGATCTTACCATTGCCGATCCGCGCTGGATGAACGGCCGCCGCGAATTACTTCGCGCCCGTGAAGTGTTATGCGATTTCCTGGTCGGTGACAACGTTTATCGCTCGACGCCGCAAAATCTCCAGAGCTATTTCGACCACTTCGCCCTGGCCGCCCGTCGGCAGGCCGGCCGGGCTTAACTTTCTTCCCATGTACACCCCCTGGTCCCAACTCGTGAAAATGTCCCGCGAAGAGTTGCGGGAGATGTAAAACAACCCCGTAAAGCGCATTTGGCGCCACGGGGTGTAATAATACTTCTATGTATCTCGATTGGAAAAAAGTCTCTAGGATGTCTGCCGGTGAGTTACGGGAAATGCAAAACCAGAAACTGCGCTGGTTTTTCCGGCACAAATTGCCGTACTCGCCGTACTTCCGCGCTATGTTCGAGAAAAACAAGCTCCGCTGGTCGGATTTTAAAACCACCGATGACCTCCGGAAACTGCCGCTGATATCGAAAGCGGACATCGCGCCGACCGAAGACGATCGGGCTCGGCCGCGGAAATTCATCCTGCAGCCCGATGAACACCTAATCAAAAAACACGCCACCAAAGGCGAATTACTGCGGCTGGTGAAAATGAAAGTGATGAAGGAGGACGCCAAGGCTGTCTTGGAAAAAGAATACAAACCGCTCCACCTCCATTTCACCACCGGTCGGACCGCCCTGCCGACGCCGTTTACCTATTCAGCCTATGACCTTGATATGCTCCGCGAGACCGGCCGACGCGCTTTCAACGTGGCCGGCTTCGCCAGCTCGAACGTCGGCTTGAACGCCTTTCCATACTCGCCGCATTTAGGGTTCTGGCTGGCCTACTACGGGTTGCTCGAAGCGGGCATTACCGCTCTGGCCACCGGCGGCGGGAAGGTGATGGGCACGCAGAAAATCATGGACAGCATGGAACGGTTGAAAGTCAACGTGGTGACGATGATTCCCGGCTACTGCTACCACCTCCTGCGTGAAGCGGTCAAGCAAGGGCGCGATTTCTCCAACTTGAAGTACATCGTCTTCGGCGCCGAGCGCGTCTCGCCGGCCTTCCGCGAGAAAGTTAAAGAGTTGCTAGTGCAGGTCGGCGCGACGGAAGTGCAAATCCTGGCCACCTACGCTTCGACCGAAGCCAAGACCGCCTGGATTCAGTGCGCCGAGCACACCGGTTACCATCTCTACCCCGATCTTGAGTTCATCGAGCTGGTCGATGACGAAGGAAAACGCGTGGCTGAAGGGCAACCAGGCGAAATCGTGTACACGGCCCTCGATTGGCGCGGGACGGTTGTCGTGCGGTACCGCACCGGCGACCTGGCCCAGGGCATCGAGTACAATCCCTGTCCGAGTTGCGGGCGGACCGTACCGAGAATACTGCCCGACATCCAGCGGCGCAGTGAAATGAAAGAGTTCCGCCTGACGAAAGTCAAGGGTGAATTGGTGAATCTGAACAACGTCTTCCCAATCATGTCAGGCATTAAGGGGCTTGATGAATGGCAACTCGTCATCCGCAAACGAAACAATGATCAGTTCGACCTGGATGAAATTGTGATATCTGCCTCGCCGAAAGACGGCGCGAACTTCGCCCAGGTTGAAGACGAGATCAAGAAAAAAATGCACGCCGAAATGCAAGTCGGCGTGATCGTCGAGCAGAAAACAACCGCGCAGTTGACTGAGAGTTTGGGGATGGAGACCGAACTGAAAGAGAAGAGGATTCTGGACAGTCGGCCGAAGACATGAAACGTACCATCAACGCCGCCTGGCACGCCCGGCACCACATGCCGAAAAACCCGACGCTCCAACAGCGGGTTGTCTGGCATATCCAGCACACGAAACACTGCGGTTGTCGGGATGTGCCGGAATCCATTAAGAGAGCGACGCGGTCGGTATAAAGATCAGGGCGCACCAGCACCTTTTCCCTGATCGTAGCCGGTTATACGTGGTTTACCGGCAGGAGACGAGGCGAATCACTGATAATCAACTAAGCTAAATAAGCGCCCCCGTGTCCCTTCACCTCTTCGTTCTCATCCTCCACGTTCTCGGCGCCGGACTCGTTCTCGGCATCGTCATCTTAAGCGTGTTCGCGGTGATCAAGCCGCCGATGATGACGAAAGCGCTCGACCGACTGGCCTTCGTCGGCCGGTTCGGAATGTGGGGGTCGGCCTGGCAATTCATTACCGGCGCCATTCTTTTCCTCCAGGAGCGCGGCGAGTTCGACCACAATCCGGTGTTTTGGACGAAAATCGGACTCTACGTCGTCGAAGGAACCTTGGCCTCACAACTGCTGCAGCGGCAAGCGCGGACCACCGCGGCGGCCCTTGCCAGCGGCCAGACCGTCACGGCCGGCGGTTTGCGGACGACGCTGTGGATCCACGCCGGCCTGATCATCGCCATCGCCGTTCTCGGCGTATGGTTGGTCAGCGGCGGGCACGAATAAGACCAGCGTTTCGCCAGCCGCAGATGACTTCCGATCCTGGGCTATACATGGTTTGCCGGCGGGTGTAGCATACGATTGTGCGGCCGCCTGTCACACAACTCGCCAAGAAGCCGAACGTCGAGTAATCACTACTCGTTCATTCCTGTACACGCATTATAATTAATTATTAGTTGCTTTCCGCTACGCAGGGATTGAAGTTTTCTGGTTCTGGGAATACGCCAGAAACACCACTCAAAAGGAGGACGCCGTGGTAACGCACATTCGTATCACGCATATTCCGGCTGGTGAAGCGCCAGACTGGGTCCGGCCAGCGCGGGTTGGCGCAGTTCTGCCAGTTTCACGAGATGTTCCAGAGGGCATGACGTCGTTTCACTTGAGGCGGCCGATTCTTTTGTTTGCTTTCATTCCCTCGCTTTCGGTGTGGGGGTTATTTTCCCCCGCACCAGCCCCGATCGCGCAAGCGCATCGGGGCGACTGGCGGAGCTTCATTTCAAGCCTCTAACGGGGTTGACTTTTCGACTTACCAGGTATAGGGTCGAATCAATTCCATCCGGTTGTACCTTTCATGACTTCCGTAAGATAGATTCCGGCTCCAACTCGGAGGTGACGCGTGGACGAAGAGTACGATGAAGATGAGCTAGGGGAAGCGGATTTTTGCCGGCGCCTTAACGGGTCGGCCAGACCGCGGTTCACCACCGGCAGACTGGTCGGTATCATCCGCCGACGTTGGCAAGTCGCCACGTATCTGTACTTTCCGCTGGGCCATATGATGATGCGCCGGCTCAATCCTATCTGGCTGCGTTGGGACGAGTGGCGGCATGGTTCGCCGCGTGAGCCCCCGGCGGTGCCGCAGGTCGGCCAGCGCCTGTATATCACATCGGCCTATTACATCGGCCACGGTGAGGATGATCGCCGCGGCGGGTGGGTCACCGTCAGGTCGGTGAGATTCGAACACGGATCATACTGGGTAACGGTCCGGGAATTTCCGGAGAGTCATAGCTGGAACTACGAGAGCTGGCTGAAGGATCAAGCGGCGCTGCGCGCCGAGTTCGCCTGGCGCCGGGCTCGTCCGGATCCTGATCCCCGGCCGGAATTTCACACCGGCGGTTTGTATTAATAGCCGATCCCGCGCGGGTCATGAAGGCGTACGATATTCCACCCCCCGTTACCCCGCACTCGAGTAATACGAGTAGTGCGGGGCGGGGGTGTTTTTCTGTCGCTTCGCCCTTACAACTGGCTCGTGCCCGCGCTTGACTGCATTTGGCATTTTTCATCGGAAATGCTAGGGTCGAGGCAGCTCATTCTATTCTCTAGAGAAGGGGGGCGATCGTGGTGATCGGCATTTGCGCCGAGTGTCAGGAAGAGAAGACCGTTTTTCCGAACCAGCTGACCAACGAACCGCTGTGCCAGTGGTGCCAGCGACGAGCGCGTCCACGGCAGACCTGCGGCGTCTGCGGCGAGGAACGGCCAGACGTCTACCGGAACAAGCAAACCGGCCAGCTGACCTGCGGCCGGTGTTACAAGCGGCATGGCCAGCCGCGCGTACCATGTAGCCAGTGCCAGTGCCAACGCGTGGTGGCCGCGCATGATGCCGCCGGACACCCGATCTGTACGCAATGCCTGCGTCATGGCCGGAACGCGCGGAAGTGCGGCATCTGTGGCCAGAAGCGGATGGTCACCGCCCACACTGCCGACGGCGATCCGATCTGCAGCCTCTGCTATCAGATGTTCGGCCGGCAGATCACCTGCGTCCGGTGCAACCTCGTCAAGCCGATGGCGAAGAAGGTCGGACCGGATCAGTACTTCTGTCGGACCTGCGCCGAGCAGGACAAAAAAGGGATCTGCCCGGTCTGCGGTCATGAACGAACGCTGGCCAATCGCCTGAACGGCCAGCACGTCTGTCGGATGTGCAAATGGGCGTCGCAAACCGGTAGCTGTCGCAAGTGCGGCCGTGAGCGACCGCTCCACGTCGACGGCTACTGCGGCGGGTGTTACGGCGGCATCCGGCTCAAGCGTAGCGCCGCCCGTATCGCCGCCCTGATCATCGGTCTGATCGTCTACAACCAGAAAACGTTGCAGCGCGGCCGGATCCGCGGCATCCGTACGCCGATCAAACGACGGGGGAAGCCGGACATTCTGCGCACCCAGCTGCTGGTCGATCCGAACAGCAAGCGGACGGCGGAGGATATCTACTGGCCGGCGATCCACTGCCGTCAGCTCAAACACGCTCGTCGGGTGAAGGCGGGGTCTGACTTGCCAGTCGAAGCTCGCCAAAGCCCAAGCTAAAGCGAGCGTAGGCTGGTCCGGCACCCGAATAACCTACTGACCCCGGCCGTTCCCTGTTTCTTCTCTTGAGGAGCAGCGGAGCGGCCGGTTTTTCTTTTCTATTTGTCATACCCGCTGAAGGAGAGGAGCGGATGCGGCGGGATGCTAATTAAATTCCTAGACTTTTTAGTTTATAGAGGCTTGTAATCGAAGCCTTTTATTGAAAGCAGAATTTATAAGTATTTACCATAAACCTATAAAAGATACTTGACATTTATAGGTATTTAGGCTAAACTTATGAATATGGGAGAAGATACCATTCGTATCGGGCAGGCAGCCAAAATACTAGGGGTAACAGCCCAAACACTTCGGAATTGGGAGAAGTCCGGTCGGCTGCGGGCTCAACGCACAGTTGGCGGACAACGGTGCTATGCCGCGGCCGATATCGCGCGTCTGGCCGTTGATCTGGCCGGGCTGGGGTGGGCGTGGGCCGCGAGCGCCCAACCGCCGGTACTTCCGCCCGACTATTACTGCGAGCGGTCAGATCGATTCACCAGTCGGTTGGTCAAAATGGGAACCGTTTTACAGCCGTCGCTGGGCGTTGATTCGACCGACTTAGTTTCATTGCTGACGCTAGTAGCCGGAGAGATTGGCGATAACTCGTTTGCCCATAATGCCGGAAATTGGCCGGATGTGCCCGGAGTCTTTTATGGGTATGATGAGCGCAAACGGATCATCGTGCTGGCCGACCGGGGTCAGGGTGTCCGGGCGACGCTCCAGCGGGTTCGGCCGACGATCGCGAGCGACGTCGAGGCGTTACGGATTGCTTTCACCGAAATTATTTCCGGTCGCGATCCGGAAAAACGCGGCAATGGGCTGAAAGTGATCCGACAAATTGCCGAGACGAAGTCGATCGGGTTGATATTTCGGTCCGGTCTGGGCGTCGTGCGCATCCCCACCGAACCGGGTTCGATGAAGATTACCATGGCCACCGAAAACGTGCGCGGGGCATATGCGGTGATTTCTTTTTAAACAAGAACGAATGCCTATGACCACCATCCATTTAAAGAAATTCGGCAATGTCCTGGTTTCACGTCCCGCCGGACGCGAAGCATACAATGCGATTGTTCCGACGCTTGACCCGGCGACGCCCGTACAAATCGATTTTACCGGAGTCTTGACCGTCACCCCGTCGTGGTTTGATGAGTTCATCACGCTGTTGGCGGAATATATGCGCGGCCAGGTCGAATTACTGCCCACCGACAACGCTTCGGTGCGGGCGATCCTCCCCGTCATCAGCGCCAACCGGTCAGACGCGGCTGCCCCGATTCTGCAACGGGCCCTGAAACGGCTGGGCAAAACCGGTTAATGATCATTTATCTGTAATCCCCTGGCCGCCGATCAATAATCGGTTGCAGTAATTTCCCCCACCCCCACCCCCACACCTTCCTTCGACTAGCTCAGGACGGGTAAGGTGTGGGGGCCGCCAATTGACCAATGTAGTACCCCATTCACTAACCCTCACCTATATGACCAAAGGCTACCATGCGAATATCGAACGCCTGACCGTCGCCAACGCCAACTATCGTCATGTCCTCTATACGGCCAAGCACTGCCAGCTCGTTCTGATGTCCCTCCCGCCAGGGGTGGAGATCGGGTCGGAAGTCCATCCCGCCGGCGATCAATTTTTCCGTTTTGAACGCGGACAAGGGAAAGTCATCATTAACGACACCGAGTACGCGGTTGGCGACGGCGATACGATTATTGTCCCGGCCGGGGCGCGGCACAACATCATCAACGCGTCACCGACCGAAGCGCTGAAATTGTATACGATCTACGCTCCGCCGCACCACCAAGACGGTTTGGTCCGGGCGACGAAAGAGCTGGCGGAAGCCGACGGCCCGGAGTTTGACGGGAAGACGACGGAGTAACCCCCCCCACACCGATCGGCTGAAGCAATAACTTCATGAAGAAGCGGAATATCGGCATATTTTATTAAGAACGGAGTTGACCCAGCACCACTTTGGTTGGTTTATGGTTATTTCATAAAATGTTTAACCACGATAATAATGCCGGGATAAATATACGTATTTTGGCTAAAGTGGTGCTGGGTTGACAGCTCCCGCCGGAAGCGCACAATTGGGATGAAATGATAATCGTATGCCAAAAACCCTGTTGGGAAAATGGTCGGTCGGGTTGATTGTACTGTTTTTTGTATTGTTGGGCGCTGGGCGGGTTGTTGCCGTTGCCACCGGTGGAGGCGGGGAGACGTTTTTCGATAATATTCCCCTGGCCCTGACGATGCTCGGTGCCGGCATAGCGGGTGTCGCCGCATTCTTCATCGGTCTGATCGCCGTGATTAAGCGACACGAACGGTCAGTACTCGTGTACATTGCCATGCTGATCGGCTTTATGTTTTTGGGGTTCACGCTCGGAGAGTTGTTGGGGCCGGAGCACTAAGGGGAGCACACGGTTTTTGTTAGGCGTATGGCCGTGATTACACTTTTGGTCTTCTTGTATACCAACGGCTACCGGATGAAGATCAGCAATCAAGAAATATATAACTTCGCTAAGCTGAAAGATTAATTCGTGGTGACGATACGGGAATTCCTGCGAGTGTACGCGGCGTAGGCCAAGACTTGCCATCTTCACCCCTGGTCAGTACACTAGGCGGTAAACGAAGGGTCCCACCACGGAGGTGCCCGATGAACACGCGACCCGAAGTTTCACCCCAGCGGTTCCCGCCGCCAGCGGTGCCGCCGGTCGGCCTGGACCTGGTCGATCACCCCGATCGACCGCTCAGTGACCCGCTCCTTCGCGTCCTGCTTGACCTCTACTTCAGCTCGGACCTCGAGGCCCAGAGCACCTAACGTTTGCCGCTGGCCCCAACCGGCGGCTCTTTTTATGCAGATTGGTCGGCCCGGTGATATACTTCGTCCATGACCGGCCTCTCTCAACTCCGTCGCGACCTGAAACGCTTGTCATCACCAGCCAAGGCTAAGTCTTCGGCTTGGTTTTTTAAAACCGGCCGCGGTCAGTACGGCGAAGGTGACGTGTTTTTAGGTATCACGGTTCCAGAGCAACGACGCCTGGCAAAAAAATACCGCGACCTGCCGCTGACCGATGTCCTGAAACTGTTGAAATCAAAATACCACGAACATCGCCTGACGGCCGTGTTGATTTTGGGTGACCAATTTCGACGGGCCGAGGCGAAGACCGGCGCGCAGATCGTCCGCGCCTATTTGAAGTCGACGAAGCAAATCAACAACTGGGACATCGTTGATTCGTCGGCACCGCACATTCTTGGGATCTATCTCTTGACTCGCCCGCGCGGCATCCTGACTAGACTGGCGCGGTCGAAAAACCTGTGGGAGCGGCGGATCGCGATCGTCGCCACCCAAACCCTCATTCGCCACGGCCAGTTTAACGATACGTTGAAACTGGCGAAAATATTGCTCCGCGATCGGGAAGACCTGATCCACAAAGCCGTCGGTTGGATGCTACGAGAGGTGGGTAATCGCAATCGAATCGTCGCCGAACGGTTTTTACAGCGACACGTTGAACAGATGCCTCGGACGATGCTCCGGTATGCCATCGAGAAGTTCCCACGCCGTTTCAGGAACGAGTTTTTGTCAGTCGCCAGAAAGTAGCTTCTACCAACGCTCCGATCTTCCGAAGTGTCCATACGCGGCTAGACGCTTGAACTGCGGTCGACGCAAGTCGAGACGTTCGATGATCGCTCTTGGTCGAAAGTCGAAATTTTTTCGTAACCACGGCGTGAGGCGGCGACCGTTGGCATCAGACGCCTCGAGCATGACTGGCTCAGCACGGCCAATCGCGTAAGCGACGCTGACTAAACATTGCTTGGCAAGGCCTTGATTGATAGCCTCGACGGCCGCGTACCTCGCCATATACGCGCCGGAGCGATCAACTTTCGTCGCGTCTTTACCGGAGAAGCATCCGCCGCCGTGCGGGACCAGGCCGCCGTAGGCATCAACCATGATTTTTCGTCCGGTCAAACCGGTATCGGCGGCGAAACCGCCGCGATGCCATTCGCCGGCCGGGTTGATGAACATTTCCGGTATCCCATACTGGCTGACCGTGGGCATGATCAACTGGTCGGTCAATCGTTGGCGCAATATTTCCAGCGCCACTGATTCGTCATGTTGGGCGCTAACCACAACCGCCACCACTCGTCCGTTGTTGATCGTAACCTGTGTTTTTCCATCGGGTCGGAGCCAGGAAAAACGTGAATCATTCCGCCGGAGCTTTTCCAGTCCTTGCGCCAGGCGATGCGACAACACGACACCGAGCGGTAATCGTTCCAGCGTTTCATCGGTAGCGAAACCGTACATAATGCCCTGATCACCGGCGCCGCCGATATCGACCCCGCGGGCGATGTCCGGAGATTGTTGGACGACATGGACGGTGATGTTGAGATTGTCGTCGTATCCGATGTCGCGGTACACCCGGCGGGCAGTGGCGGCATAGTCCGGGGTAGCGGTCGTCGTGACTTCGCCGGCAATAACGAGTTGGCCGTGCGCGCCGAACGTCTCGATCGCCACCCGGGCAGTTGGATCCTCGACGAGAATCGCGTCGAGAATGGCATCAGATATTTGGTCGCACATTTTATCCGGATGACCGGAGGTCACGGACTCAACGGAATACGTTAATGGGACGAACATAGAACACGCCTTTCGGATGGGAAAGGCGGCGGGTGAAAGCTATCCTCCCCCATCAATACTTGATGAGGCTGGTATTGGCACCTTGTCCCGCCATACGGCGGGATAGGTTGTCGGCAGGTTTCGTCCCGCCGAAGCGGGACATCGGGCCAGAACCCTAATCTGCACTCTTGATAGTTGAATTGTGGATACACAGTACCATAGCTCTCATGAAAAAGGCAATTAGTCTGTTCGGGCTACACAGTGTCTACTGGCGCAGTATTTGCTATACTACGAACATGAGGAAGCAAGCTACTGATAACCTCCACAAAATCGGCATAGTCAGTTGGCCAAAGCTTTTCCGCGCCTGGGAAAGGCGAGAAGCAACGAGCGCCGGCTGGATTCGACTTTATCGTAGCCGCGGTTTTTCTTCGTGGCGCGAATGGCGGATGACCGCCTGTAAAGATTTGCATCCGGAGCGCCGGAAATGGATACTATACAAAGTTGAGCATCCTGAGATTGTCGTACCGACCTGGTTCGGCGGGCCATTCCGTGGCTGGCGGAAACACTACCGTGGCCGAGCCGTCACCTTCAAGACGCTTGTTTCACGCCGCTCAATCCGGGCACACACGTATGTGCTCGGCTTGGAAAAAAGTTTTCCGCGAACGACGCAACTGCTCGGCGTTAGGCAGAAAGGGAAGATCGTGGTCATTGAGGGCATGCATCGCGCCTGCGCGGTGGCGCTAGCGGCGCAGTCAAGAAAAAAACTACGAACATCGCTTACCCTGGCCCTCACGCCGCTGTCAGGAAAACTGCCGAACCTGAGTGCGGGACAAAATCGTTAGATATCGCCCGCCGCTTGGTTGTTGCCGGGCGGTGGGACAAGGACGCGTTGATTAACTCACGAACTTTTTTCGCGGGTGGAAATTGACACCATAGTTTCACCGTCGGGTGTGGTCATGGTAACAGACGTCGTACGTAAACCCTTTTCCGCAGTCAACATCGAACCTTCCGGCAGTGCCAGGGTGCTAATAATCGTCCAGCCGTCGGCTTTGAGCTGTGATTCATATTTCGTTTTCACATCGGCGGCGGATGTCGATGTGGTGAGCGTGACCGAGTACCCATTGTCTTCGGCCAGGGCCAACGTGCTCTTCAACGTACCGTCGATAACATAGACGTCTGCTGGAAAGCCGCTTGGCAGTTTGACGTTTTCACCGGCCGTTAAGCTCGTACCGTTGGTGTTGATTTGCACCTGCTTATTGGAAATATCAACATCCGCTTGGCCGTTGGTTGATTTTTCGATGGCGTTTTCCACGGTTTTTTCCGCCACTTTTTTCCCGCAACTGGCGCCCAGCAAAGTTAAGCCGGCGACCACGAGCGAGACTGTAGTAATTTTTCGCATGGACATGGGCGCGGGGGATGAGTGAATAAACTATCGTCGTACCAGTATCGCTCTTTTTGACTCATTTGGCAATATTAAGGATTTTTAATTGACAGGGTGGTCCAAAACAGCTACACTATGCGCCTTGAGAAATATTTATTCGCCGATGCAGATCACAGTTGAGCAACAACCAAAGTCGCAGGTCAAGCTGACGATCGAACTGTCGCCGGACGAGATGAGGCCGTATTTGGAGAAGGCGGCTGAGGCGCTGTCGAGGCAACTTAAGATTGAGGGCTTCCGCCCCGGTAAAGCCTCGCTTGGCATCGTCACCCAGAAAGTCGGCGCTCAGCGGGTCTGGGAAGAGGCCGCCGAGCTGGCGGTGCGGAAGACGTTCGTTCAAGCCATCCGCGAGAAAAACTTGCCGACCATCGGCCAGCCGCACGTCCACATTCTTAAGCTGGCGCCGGACAACCCCCTCGTCTACGCCGCTGAATCGGCGGTTTTGCCGGCCATTACCGTCGGTGATTACGCATCATTCAAGGCTAAGCAAAATCCGGCCGTCGTGACGCCGGCGGAAGTTGATAAGGCCCTGGAAGACCTGCGGGAGATGTTCCAAACAGAAGTGCTGGTTGACCGCGCGGCTAAGCACGGCGATAAAGCCGAGGTCGATATCGATCTCAGCCAGGACAACGTGGCCATCGACGGCGGTTCCACCAAGAATCACCCGATCGTCATCGGTTCCGGGCACTTCATCCCCGGTTTCGAAGACCAGCTGGTCGGCCTGAAGAAGGGTGCCACGAAATCTTTTTCCCTGCCTTTCCCGAAGGAATACCATAACCAACAACTGGCCGGAAAACACGGGAACTTTACAGTCACAGTTAAATCCGTCTTTGCGGTGACGCCACCCGAACTGAACGACGAATTGGCAAAAAAAGCGGGGAAGTTCGAGAACCTGCCGCAACTGCGTCGTAAGCTGGAAGAGAACCTCCGGTCGGAAGCCGACGACAAAGAAGACGCCGTTTTCGAACGGGCGATCATGGACGAACTCATCGCTCGCTCGACCTTTGGCGACTTGCCGGATCTCTTGGTCAACGGTGAACTAGACAAGATGCTTCACGAACTCCAGGAGCAGGTTACCCAGCGAGGCGGGAAGTGGGAGGATTACTTAACCAGCATCAAAAAATCCGCCGACGACTTGAAGCAGGAATTCCGATTACCGGCCGAGAAACGGGTCAAGGCAGCGTTGCTGATCCGCCAGATAGCCAAAGTCGAGAATATCGAAGCCGACCCGAAGCAGATTGGAGAAGAAGTCGCGTCCACGAAAAAGATGTACGCCGGTCAGGGAGATATATTGAAACGGGTCGATTCGGAAGACTACCGCGATTACCTGAAGAGTTTGCAGGTCAATAAAAAGGTGATTGAGTTTTTGAAATCGAAAACCGGCGCGGCCGCGCCGTAGTCCCGATTCCCGAAGTCCCGACCCTGTCGGGATTCGGGACGTCGGGACTGCCGACGGTTCTTTCCACGGAGGGTCGCCATGCCCGGTTGGGTTCAGGTCGTGCTCCTGGTAGTATGTCTGGTTATCTGCGCCGGATGCAGTCTCCTTGTCAGGCGGCAGTGCCGGGGAAGCGGTTGTGACCAACGTCAAACCACGGCCACGGTCATCGCCACGGCCACCTTTCTGCTGTTTCTGCTCTTGTACCTTGTGCCGGATCATTTCCCGACACTCGGCATGCCCATCGACCTCGGCATCACGCTCGTTGTTCTCGACCTTCTAGCTTTCGTGGCCGCCATCATCGCCACGGTCTGGCTCGACCGGCGGAAGGACATCGCCGCATTCATCGAAGACAGCACACCCCCAGAATCATAATCCCGGGGTGTTTTTCTTTGTGGTACAATGGCTATATGAAGATCGGCTGTCACGTCTCCATCGCCGGCGGAGCCTTTAACGCCCCGATCAACGCCGCCGACCTCGGCTGTGAAGTGTTCCAAATGTTCACGCGGTCACCCCAAGGCGGTCCGGCGCCGATGCTTAGCGCGGAGATCTTAAAAAAATTCAGCGCCGCGGTAAAGAATAATCACCAATCATCCTGGGTTGTGCACACGCCGTACTACATCAACTTCGCCTCGACTAACCCGCGGATCAAGCACAGCTCAATCACGGTCGTGCGCGAAGAACTCGAACGGGCGTCGAAACTCGGGGCAACGTTCCTAATGACCCATCTCGGTTCGGGGAAAGACGTCTCCCACGAAACTGCCCAGCGCATGGTGGTCGAAGGTTTAACGGCCATGCTCGATGGTTACACCGGCTCGACCGTTTTTTGTATCGAGATCGCGGCCGGGGCTGGTGATATTCTTGGCAGTAGCTTCGAAGAGATCGGCGAATATATTTCCGCGGTCGAAAAAAAGGACAAACAGTTGCCAGGGACGATTGGCGTCTGCTTCGATACCTGCCACGCCTTCGCCTCGGGATATGATTTGCGCGATGCGATGACGGTGAAAAAAACGATGGATGAGTTCGATAAATATATCGGGTTCGATCGGCTGAAAATAGTTCATGCTAATGATTCTAAATTCGGATTGGGCGAGAAAAAGGATCGGCACGAGCACATCGGCCAAGGACAAATCGGCCTGGCTGGTTTCGCCGCGATGGCCAAACACCCGGCGCTCAAAGTAGTCAATTGGTACCTCGAAACCGAACCCGGCGGCGTCAAACAGGACCTGGCGACGCTGAAAAAACTGCGATCATGACGCGCCCGCCGCAAATCAAGTGGATCGTCTCCGGCGCGCTGGCCGTCGTCGCGGCTTGGTCCGTCAGTTTCACCACTTGGCCGGCGGAACTGTTAGCCCTACCCCTGACCGTCTATCAGCCGCCCCGACCGGCCGACGTGGTGATTGTCCTTGGCGCCGGGGCGCGGAAACATCCTTCGTCGGGCGGAGAACAGACTCGCGATCCACTGCCGCCGCAAGCCAAGGAACGGATTATCCGCGGCGCCGGTCTTATTCAGCAGGGGTACGCGCCGGCGATGATCGTGGCCGGCGGATACAGCAAGCAGAGCGGCTATGTTGAAGCTCAGCTCATGAAACCGTTTGCCGTCAGCCGCGGAATCGCCCCCGCCCAGATTATTGCCGAAGACCAGTCGAAGAATACCTGGGAAAACGCCGTCAATTCCTTGGCGGTCATGCAACGGAACGGCTGGCAGAGCGCCCTGGTCGTGACCAGCTCCTACCACACGCTCCGCGCCTGCGCCATCTTCCGCAAATTCAAGGCCGACGTGCGGTGTATCGCCGCGTCGCTGAGCACCATCCCGACTGACACCGTTTACGAGCGCCTGACGGACTTCCGGTCGGTGGTTCGCGAGTATGGGGCGCTTGTTTACAATCTGGTACAAGGCAGGCTTTAGTTCGCGCCGGTCGTGATATAATTACTCTATGCTTATCGCCGTAATGTCCGATCTCCATGACAATATTGCCGCCTGGCGGTCGATCGTGAAATATCTGAACAACGAACAGGCCCTTTTCCTCATTAACTGTGGCGATACGTGCGCGCCGGCGATGCTCCAAGAAATGTCGGCGACGTACCACGGGCACATTAATACGGTCTTCGGCAATGTCGCTGACCGGGAATTAGAAACAAAAATTGTCAAAGAACTGACGAACGTGACTCACCACGGCGACCGCGGCCTGGTGGCGCTCGACGGCAAACGTGTTTTCTTCAACCACTTTCCGGGGCCAGCCGAAGAAATAGCCCTGAGCGGTGACGTCGATTTGGCTTGTCATGGGCACACCCATCTCAAGCGCTGGGAGCCCAGCACCACTCCTCGCGCGACTCGTCGGGTGCTGGGCAAGCCCAGTCGCCATCCGGTTACGATGATTCTTAATCCTGGTACAGCCGGCGGGATGTTCCAGTACCCGAGTTTCGCCACCGTTGATCTCGCCGCCATGACTTGTCAATTTCACGAAGTGACGGTATGAACAACGCGCGCATCGGTATTGTTGGATTCGGGATGGTTGGTCGGGCGGTCGGAGCATGGTTTCCGAAAGCGGCGATCTACAGTCCCCACTCCCGCGCCGACGGACTTGCGGCGGTGAATGCCGCGGAGATCATCTTCATCTGTGCGCCGAGCCCGTACTCGCCACAGACGGGGTACGATCTCAACCCCATCATCTCTTCGGCGAAGAAGTTGACTGGACGGAAAATCATCGTCCTCAAGTCAACCGTTCTGCCCGGCACGACCGCGGCTCTACAGCGACGTTTCCCGAAACACACCTGGCTCTTCAATCCGGAGTTTCTCCGCGACAAAACAGCCGCTCAGGATTTTCGTCAACCGGACCGACAAATCATCGGCCTGGCCCGCCACACCGTCGCTCATCGCCGTGCCGCTCAACGCATCTTTCGACTTCTGCCGCGGGCGCCGTATCAGGCCGTCACCACCGCCACCGAGGCGGAGCTGATCAAGCTGTTCGCCAACGCATTTTTGGCCACTAAAGTCGTTTTTTCGAACATGATCTACGATGTCAGCCGCCGGCTTGGTGCTGACTACTCAGCCGTCAAGGAGGGCATCGGTCACGATCCGCGGATTACGACCAGCATGATGAAGGTTCTCCTCGACGGATACCGCGGCTACAGCGGCAAGTGCTTTCCGAAAGACATGGGGGCGCTGATCTGGTACGGTCGGCACAAACGCCGTCGATTCAAACTCCTCGAAACCGCCGACGCGATTAACTGGAGACTCTTACCGAAATCGCAACGAAAACGGTAGTTACGCGCTCGGGGTGGCGGGAGAACCAACCAGGGCAACCAGCGGCACAAGCTTGGGCATGGTTATGAAGCCACTGACATCAGTCCATCACTATTTTGAACAGCACGCGCACATCGCGTTGCTGTTCGTGGTGGTTATCACCGCCGGGTATTTCGGCTGGCTTCAAGCCTCGCCAAATTTCGGCGACCCCGATGCGTTTTATCACATCCAAATGGCAAAATTAATGACGCACACGTTGGTGGTGCGTGACTTTCCCTATTTACAATCTAATTTCTTACAGCACAATTTTGTTGATCAACATTTCCTTTATCATGTTATTTTACTGCCATTCATACAGTTTTTCCCCGACTGGATCGGCGCGAAAGTGGCTCAAGCACTCTTAGGAGTTATGTTTATCGCCGTGTTTTATCTGCTCCTCAAGGGCTGGCGCGCAAGCGGGGCCGTTTGGTTTACTTTATTACTGCTTTGGTCGGAAAGCTTCGTGTACCGCCTCAACCTGGTGAAAGCGCAACCGCTGTCGCTGTTGATTATTTTTGTCGCGATGTACGCGTTGATTAAACAAAAGCATTGGTGGTTATTCCCGTTAGCCTGGGTGTACGTATGGACGTATGGCGGGTGGATCATGATTCTGTTTGTTTCCATGCTGTACGTCCTGGTTGATTCGTTCATGACAGTTGGGTCGTCATGGCCACCGGCAACTCAGTCATGGGTAGTGAAATGTAAACAGGCGGTGCCCGCTATGCTCCGGGCACTGTTCTGCCGCCAACACGTGCGGGCCATCTCAATCGTTATCGCCGGCTTAATACTAGGCTTGGTCGTCAATCCCTATTTCCCACTCAACTTGAAATTTTATTGGGTCCAGGTTGTCCAAATCGGTCTGATCAATCTCCAGGACCAGGTGCGTGTCGGCGCGGAGTGGTATCCGTACGAACCGTTTACCATGATAAAAAATTCCCTATTGCCGTTCTCAGTATTGCTCGGCGCCGGCGTGGTTTTCGGTTTTTACCGAAAAAAAATGGATTTCACCACAAAATTCTTCTTTACGCTCTCGGTTATTTTTTTCTTTGCGACGCTCAAAGCTCGCCGAAATATCGAATATTTCATACCCGTGGCGGTATTTTTTTCGGCCCTGGTTTTTACCCGGAGCACAATGATCGCAGAATTCCAACAAGTCATTCAACGTCTACGTGGCTCAATTAAGGTGCGTTGGATCGCCGGATTCTTCATCGCGGCGAGCGGAATATATTCTGTCAGTAATGCGACAAACTTCTTACAGCATGGCTATCCCCACACATACGGACAGCCGGCCGCCGAATTTTTACAAACTCATTCGAAACCGGGACAAATAGTTTTTAATGTTTCATGGGATATGTTCCCATTGATGTTTTATCATGATAGTCGTAATTATTATTTGGTCGGACTTGATCCGACGTTTACCTATATTGAAAATCCGGGTCGGTATGCACTATGGTACGCCATCAGTTCCGGGCGGGGGGCAGCGGAATTATCACGCATTAAAACGGACTTTCACGCTGAATACGTTTGGGTTGATCAGCCGAACATTCAAAATCATCGGCAGTTGATTCAACAGCTCAACCAGAGTACCCTGATGACAGCTATCTATCAGGATAACGAGGCTATCATTTACCAGGTGCAATAAAACATTTTCCAACAGTTTTTGGCCGCCCATGTCTATTCCTGACGAAACGACACTGACCAGTCTAACCGCGATTGAACAAGCGGTCCACGACTGTACCGCTTGCCCGCTGGCCGTGGGTCGGCTGACGGCCGTCCCGGGTGACGGCGATCCGCACAGCGAGGTTTTGTTTGTCGGTGAAGGGCCGGGGCAGAAAGAAGACGAACAAGGACGGCCGTTTGTCGGGGCGGCCGGCAAGTTTCTCGATGAACTTCTGGCGGCCATCGGCAAAACCCGAGCTGATGTGTTTGTCACCAACATCGTCAAGTGCCGCCCGCCCGCCAACCGCGACCCGGAGCCGGACGAGATAAAAACGTGTACCGATCTTTTTCTGTGGAAGCAGATCGAACTGATGGGCCCGAAACTGATTTGCACACTGGGACGATATTCAATGAGCCTGTTTTTCCCGGCCGAGATGAAGATCAGCCAGATTCACGGTCAACCGAAACGCGTTCGGGGCCAGGTTGTCTTGCCGCTCTATCACCCGGCCGCGGCGCTGTACAACGGCTCGATGCGGCAGACGCTGTTGTATGATTTTAAGAAGATTCCGTTGGTGTTGAAAAAGATTCAATCGGCTTGATGACTGTAAATTTCTGTGGTATGGTAGCCGGCGCCGACAGTCGCGGCCACGTTGCCCCGCCTCGCTCGACTCGGTAGCGTAAAGTCCAGGCAAGGGTCTGTGCCGTCGCGATTGGCGGCATCCCGCCAGAGTTCTTAAGGGGATACAGGGGCGGGACAAAACCCAACAGCTAGCTTCTTAAACCAAATTACTTACATATGGCCACGTAGCCAAGTGGTAAGGCAGAGGTCTGTCCCGCCCCTGCGTAGTCAGTAAGAATTGGCGGAATCCCGTTCTCGCACTTTGGAGGCTGATGGCCGAGTAGCCAAGTGGTAAGGCAAGGGTCTGCAAAACCCTTATCCAGGGGTTCGATTCCCCTCTCGGCCTCCAAAGTGCGAGTTGCGGGACAAAACCTCTATTCAGGGGTTCGATTCCCCTCGTGGCCTCCAGCAAGCAGGAGAAATAATGCGGGTGTAGCTCAGTGGCACCCAGCACCATTTGCTCAATAGGATGTCCTACCTTGTGGGTTAGCATAGAGTATTGCTTCTCGCGGGTGTAGTTCAGTGGTAGAACGCTTCCTTGCCAAGGAAGAGGTCGCCGGTTCGATCCCGGTCGCCCGCTCCAGGGCAATTCTATGAGCAAATGGTGCTGGGTCGCCCGCTCCAGAAAACTTGAAAGTTCAGAATTCAGCATTACATGCCGCGGTGGTGGAATGGTATACGCACTCATATCTGTATTGATTTGTGTCTACTAAAATGATAGGCTACTCTTCGTGAAACTACGAAACTGGACAGTTCAACAGCTCCGACAAGCCGCAAAGGGTTCGTCAAGTATCAGACAGGTCTTGCTGAAACTCGGCCTTCGCCCCGCCGGCGGTAATTACACCCACATCACTGTTTCGTTGAAACATTTCAGAGTATCAACTAAACACTTCAAAGGTCAGGGGTGGAACAAGGGTCTACGTGGCATTGGTAAACCAAGATTACCGCTGGAGCGCATACTCGTTCGGAACAGCAACTACCAAAGTTACAAACTAAAACGTCGGCTTTTCAGCGCCGGCCTGAAAAGACCGCGCTGCGAATTATGTGGATGGGCCAAATACGCCCCTGGTGATCGAATTCCCCTCGAACTGGATCATATCAACGGCCGAAGAAACGATAATCGGCTGTCAAACCTAAGAATCCTCTGTCCAAACTGCCACAGTTTACAAACTACCCATCGTGGGTTAAACATACATCGCGGCAGGAATAACCGATGATTCGTGGGCGAGTGGCGGAATGGTATACGCGCGACACTTAAAATGTCGTGTCCAACCGGACATGTGGGTTCGACTCCCACCTCGCCTACCAACCTACGCCTGCCTGCGCGAAGGCGGGCTGAAACTTCAGTTGGCAAGTCAATGGTAATGGAATTTTACCACCCCGTGAAAAAAGAAAAACGGCGTTACGTTGAGCACCCCAAGTAGCGGGTGGAACGTAACGCCGGAGAGCGGGCGGAGAATCGATTAGCCGTGGAAGGTCTCGTTTTGGATTGGGCACCGCGGGCTGGTGCAGTGCCGGGCGTGAATCGCAATGGCTTTCCGGCGGACGGTCTTGGTCGAGGCGCGCTCGACTCGTTCGATCCGGCCGCACAGGAACTCGATTCCCCAGATTCCCATGCGACTAGGCGGGCGGCGAGCCGCCTTTTTTGCCCGTCGCTTAGCGGCGTCAACGACTCGCTTGACGTTCCGTCGAGTCCGCGACTTGACCGGAAGTTTGCTCATCAAGCGCCTCCTTTGGTATGAGCGTTCCCCAATGTACGCGGTCGGTGCGTTCTTGTCAACCCCGTTAGAAGCGGGGAAACCTGCGCCAAAATAATGTACTTTATTTGTAGCCGCATAACAATGCTTAATCAACAAACTGTGGCTTAGCCGCTTCTAACGGGGTCAACCCCGCTCCGAATGCCTTAACTTTGGTTGGTTGCCGGGTGTTTCTAAAATTACAGTTTATCCCGATACAATTGCCAGGACATTTAAACATCCGTTACGGCCAAAGTGATGCTGGGTAACCCCTGGTGAAGGAGTGGTGCGCCGCTGTCTAATAACCAAACACCACTCTTTTGAGTGGCGTTGGTTCATGCTTGTTTAGTTAGGACAGAATCTCAAGGATGACCGTCCGCACGCCCCATTGTTTGGCGGCTGACCGAGACGGCATCCAGATGTCGATACGTTTGGTTCCCCACTTTACGTTCATGCGATCGATGACGGTGAAAACCTCATCTCCGTAGTGCGAAGGAATACGCACTTTAGTTCCGAAGGCGATGCCGTTCATGGCAATGCCGCCGTCACGAACCTTGGTGCCCGAAGCGGTGGTGAAGGGGTCGCCGTCGGTTTGGTCGACGGTTGAGGAGTAGGCGCTGGCCCGGACGACGATAGTCTTCACCATCCGTTTGTCCGTGACTGACGGAAGAGTAGTACGCGGGATGGACGGTTTGTCGGTCGGACTTGGCTGAACGATAACAGCGTTACTGTTTTCAGTGGTGTCCGACGGAGAAACGGTTTGTGCCTGGACCTTGACCGGGACGATGACGTTGATCACCAGGGCGACGACTGCCACGGTGAGGACTCGGCGGAGGCGCTGTTGCTGTTTGCGGGTGAACATTGGTTGGGGGGTCAATGATGAGTCCGTAGAAAACAGACGAGCCCCGAAGCTACGGTGACCGACGCCCAGCCAGGCGGCCAATACAAAACACCCTTGACTTAGGGGTGCTGGGAGTCGGCACGTTAGCAGAGAGGGGTGTCTCTGTCAAGCTAAAGACCTAGCCAGATGCGATAAAATGGCTAAAATTAGCCAAATTAATGACTATTGGTGTACCCGCCGTTGACGAAATTATTCTTTTCTTCTCGCTTCTGTTCGAGGATTTCGGGAGAACATCCCGCGTATCATGCCCCAGGCGCTACGGCGGCGTTCCGGCGTGCGTAGCATGGCGATAAATCCGGGCAGGATCGAGAGGAAAATAATGATGGCGATGATCGGTAACAAGTACTTGTCGATATTAGCGACCTTCTCGCCCAGCCAGTATCCGGCGCCAACCAAGCCCACGACCCAAACCACCCCGCCGATGACGTTGTACAGCACCAGTTTGGCGTAAGACATTCGCCCAATGCCAGCCACTACCGGGACGAAAGTGCGGATGATCGGAATGAACCGGGCGAGGATGATGGTTTTTCCGCCGTGCCGGTCATAGAACGCCTCGGCTTTCTGCAGGTTTTCTTTCTTGAAGAAACGGGAATCATCGCGTAGGAACAGGCGCCGACCCCAGCGCGCCCCAACCGCGTAACCGACGCTAACACCGACGATGGCGGCGGCCAGGAGCAAGACCATCACCACCCAAACATTGAACAACCCCTGCGCCGCTAGCACGCCGGCGGCGAACAATAAACTGTCACCGGGCAGGAAGAATCCGACTAACAAGCCGCACTCGGCGAAAATGATGGCCGTCAGCAGAATGTAGCCGCCGATGGTGCCGGCGGATTGGATGGAGGCGGTCGGGTGGAGGAGAGCGCTGATAAGTTCAGGCATGGGCAAAGAATTGGGCGCCGAGAGATAATACTGTACCTTGAGTGACGAAGATAATCAAGTAGACTGAAGAAAATTGGATCCCCCTGACGAAGTCTTGGAAATCTTCTATACTACAGCCATGCCCGACCAACCCCGCCCCGACGCCATTTCTTGGGACGAATGTTTCATGCAGATGGCGCGCCTGATCGCCAAGCGTTCCAAGGACCCGGTAACGCAAACCGGAGCGGTCATCGTCAATGACCGCCAGGTGGTGGTGGGGATGGGTTACAACGGCTGGCCGCGCGGCATCGCCAATGACGCCCTGCCTTGGGGCAAGGACGGTCGGTCGGCGGACACGAAATACGCCTATATCGTCCATGCCGAAGAGAACGCCGTCTACAACACCAGCCTCCTGCCCCGCGGCTGTCGGATTTACTGCACCCTGTTCCCCTGCGGCGAATGCGCTAAGACGCTCATCCAAACCGGCATCGTCGAAGTCATTTACGACGAGGACAAGTACCATGACCGGGACCTGTGGGTCGCGGCGCGGAAAATGTTTGATTTAGCCGGCGTGACGTATCGCCATTACGACCCGAAGTTTCGGCTCAACCTCGAGCGGGCATAACCGTGCGGTTAGGACAACGTTTTTTCCACCCGCGCACCGGTCCCGCCAAACGGCTGGCTGGAGCGCGGATAAAAAATCCGCTGTGGTTTAGACAGCGGAGTTGATTGTCTGGCAGTGCCCGACACGGTCGCGGAGCTGGTAGGTCCCGAAGATTTCGATGACCTGACCATCGACCTGGGTCGTTCCGCCGAAAGAACGGATATCGCCGCCGAACATCGGACCGAACTGGGTGATAGTGACGACTATGGACGTCTGTGAGCCGTCGGGCTGGACGACGGTGAAGGTGCGTTGCTGGCCAACATCATGTTTAGTTAGATCCGCGGGTCCATCCGCGATGGACCACTCGCGGAACATGGAGTCTCTCCTTTGTGAGGTTACCGAGTATAACGGCGTGGACGACAACTGCGGCGCCTGTGGTGTACCGCGTTTGGCGGTGGTTGTCAACCCCGTTAGAGGCGGAAGCGGGTTACTGGGTCAACTGGTGCGATTCAGGATGCTGGAAAAATCGGCAATACAACCGCTAACAGCACCCGCCTCTAACGGGGTCAACCCCCGATCCTAAGCGCGGCCGATGATCAGCTCTTCGTCCGGCCAGAGGGCGTACCTGGCGACCTCCTCCGGGCGGAGCTCGTGAACGAACTGGTTGCGTTCAACCGTCCATCCGGTTTGACGGAGTCGATCGAAGAAATCTCGACCGTACTTCCGCACGTGATCAGCTTGTCCGAACCGGCGTAACCGTTCCGGCGGATTGACGACGGCCGGATCTTCGTCGGTGGCGGCGCGGGACTTATCGACCGGCGTTTGCAGGATCGCCCAGCCGCCGGGTTTCAATACCCGTCGCAGTTCACGCATGGCCGCGCGGTCATCGGAAATATGCTCGAGCACATGGTTGCAGAAAATAACATCGTAACCGGCGTCCGGCAGTTCGAGCTTAGTGATATCCATCCGGCGCATCGCCAGCGGCGATTCGAGATCGATGCTCAAAAACTCGAGGTTCGGCCGCCCGCGCAATTTGCGTTGAAGAGTTTCTTCCGGCGCAACCATCAGCACCCGATGCGATTTGGTCAACAGATCCGTGCGACGCTGTACATACAGCCAGATGAGCCGGTGCCGCTCGAGCGAACCGCAGCGCGGACAACAGGCGTTCGGCCTCCTGACTACCCCGGCCGGCAACAGCGACCGGAAATAACCGCCGCAACAGGGGCACTCGAATCGATCACCGCGGAGTGACCAGGCGCGGTAACACCAGAACGCGCGGCGCAGGAGGTTGCGGGGGCGGAGGGGGACGACTGATTTCATGTTAGATTGGCAATACTATTAGTCTTTTTCCACGCGGCTAACCTGGTGAACATGATCGATAGGCCGGCGGTGATAAGAGACAGAATGGAGAGGAGGATGAGATTAGTCCGGAAATTGATGTTATACGAAGACGGAACGGCCGGTGTTACGCCCGGTTGGGGTACATGCTGCCAGGCGTAGATAAGCATTTTTGCGCCGCCGATCCATTGCCACGTCGTACCAAGCGCCGATCCGTTCGTCGGATCAATGCCGGTCACCCGAATCGGAAGCAATACGAAAGCGACGACGAAGACGATAATTGGCAGACGGAGTTTCTTCAGCATATTTCGAAAAAAGATTTATTTGAAGCTGGCAGGGAACCTCCGACATCAGCTTGTCCCGCTATCCAGCGGGGCTTGTCCCGCCGCGACGAGTGGCCAAACGCTTTTGTACTTGGTCTTTTCTTGGAGCAGGTAAGGGGAGTCGACCGATCATCCGATCGGTCGCCGAGTCGAATGACCCGGCGAACCCCTCTCATCAGCTTGTCCCGCAACGACGAGGCGAGGAATGAGCCCGTCCGGTTGCGAGGATCCCGCTGGTTATGCTCGATGAGCGGGTGAGGGGAGTCTCCCGCAGAGCGGGATCCCGCCTGCTTTTCTAGCAATGTAGGGGCGGGAGAACCCCTCTCATCAGCTTGTCCCGTAGCGACGAGATGAGCGAAACGAATCCGTCTGGCTACGAGGATCCCGCCGCGCCGAGTCTAGTTTCTTGCCACAATCTTGGAGCAGGTAGGGGGAATCGAACCCCCGGCATCAGCTTGGAAAGCTGAGGTATTACCATTATACGATACCTGCACCAGGATAGTGGAAAGAAAAATGGAAAGTACAATTGCGCGGCGCGGCGGGAGAAAGCTGAGGTAATACCGATATACGATACCTGCGTCAAGAAAAGACCAATGTGTCGCGGCGGGATCCCGCCAGATGTTGATTATTTAATAGGTGCGGGAGAAAGCTGAGGGCCTGCCCCGCCGCATGGCGGGGTAACACCATAATGCCTGCCCACCAGGCCTCGACTGACTCGGCCAGGCACGGGCGGGTGATACCAGCGTGAACGACCTACAGCGTAGCGTCTCGGCTGATTCTTTTCAAGCCCCTTAAAAGGCCCCCTGTCCTGAACATGGGTATTTGTTGTTGTCACCCGCGCACCGGTCCCGCCGGACAGGCGGGACGGATGCGGCCCCGAACCACAGGGGGTTCGGGGTTCTTGTCCCGCACCCTTCGTGGTGCGGGAGGTTCCGCCCCGCCCGGTATCAAGTGGGGCCGTCAACTCCTGCCACCGCTTCCAGCGGGGTCCCGCCATCAGCGGTGATTGGCGGGGCTCCGCGAGGGGCGCCAGCCGAAGTGTTCGAGGTCGACCAGGTAGTTTCCGTCGCGGAAGTCGACCGCTACCCCTTCGGCCCGCAGTTTCGCCGCTTGCTGTTCCTTCGGCACATCAAAGTTCTCGATCGAAACTATCCCCTCCTTATTGACGACGCGGTGCCAGGGTAGTTTAGTGTCTGCTTTCAAAGCGCGCAATGCCCAGCCGACGACTTGCGATGCCCGCGGAGAACCGGCCAGCGTTGCCACCTGACCATAGGTCGCTACTTTCCCTTTTGGGATACGGCGGACGACGTTGTAAATGCGGAAATATATATTTTGGCCGCGGGGCATGGCTACGTTGTTTCTGTTGTCTCATCAGCGAGAAATCGCTGAAGATTTTTTTGTGCTTGTTGGTGAAACACCGAAAATCCGTGTTCATCATCATGATGTGATGTTAGGCGAATGTCCTGGTTCAGATACCATTCCACGGTTGTCTTAGTGCCGGCTTTCCACTCCGCCCACGACATGGTTGTTCCGCTCAATATTTCCGTCTCGGCCTTCAGACGGCGGTTGGATTCAAGGAAATCCTCATATAGTCCGGCCATGTTGGCGAGATCGGCGGCGCGAATAGCCTTCTCTTCGTTCGTGGAGAATGGTTGAGCGTGATGTGTGGCCATGATGGTGGATTGAACGCGCTGGATCAGATGCGGGTCGACATCAAATGGTTCGAGTACGGTGGTGGCCAGGGCGGCGGCGTAGGCTTCCTTCGAATCATATCCCTTGGCTCGGTGATCCTCGGCGTAGTCGGCATCGTGGAACAGGACGGCGTAACGGACCACCTCGGCGTCAATCGGCACACCCTCGCTCCGGCAGTCGGCAATGATTCGTTCCGCATGGGCCAGGACCGAACGCACATGTTCGAAATTGTGATAAGGTAATCGCGCATCGTAGTACTGCGCGGCCTCAGCCGTGATACGCGAATAAAGGTCGCGGTCATGATGTTCCGGGTCAAGCATCGCGACCCCCCGTTCTTTTCCGCCGTCCCTTTTCCCACCGACGGACCTCGGCTTCACTGAAACCGAAGTAATGGGCGATTTCGTGATGTACCGTTTCGATGATCAGTTGGCGCAGACGGGCGGGGCTATCGCCGGCCACCGCCTCGATGGTTTTTTGGTAGATCGTTATTTTATCCGGCAAAACGCCGGAGTAGCCCTGGTGGCGACGCGGCAACGGAATGCCGTGGTACAGTCCGAGCAGGTGGCCGCGGTCGGTGTCATCGATTACGAAGGCGACATTTTCGATGCGGCGGCGGATATGGGCCGGGACCATGGCCACGGCCTCGATGATGGCTGACTCGAACTCCTTTGTTTCCATGCCGGTAGTATAACAGCAAAAAGAATCTGTCACCCGCGCACCGGTCCCGACGCGCTTCGCGGTCGGGACGGATGCGGGGCTCCACCGGCGTAGCGATGTGGCCGTAGTTAGGTTAACTCGGAGGTGCAGTGCGGACAGCGGGTGGCGGCGATGTTGACCGGCATGGTACAGCGCGGACACGCCCTGGTCGTCACCGGCGCCGTTACCGATTTATGCAACTTATTGATTGCCCGGACCATGAAGAAAATGACGGCGGCGATGATCAGGAAGTCGATCGTTGTTTGGATGAACTTACCGTAGGTCAAATATATTGGTGCCGTGTCGGTACCGGCGACCCGAACCTTCAGGCCGCTGAAGTCAATGCCGCCGGTGAGCAAACTGATGACCGGCGTCAGGATATCGGCGACCAGCGAGCTGACGATTTTTCCGAAGGCGCCGCCGATGATTACGCCGACGGCTAGATCCATTACATTGCCGCGGGTGATGAACGTTTTAAAATCTTTGAACATGGGCATAGGTGTTGATGTGAGTGGTGTAGCTACATGATACTACAACTGCTGGTTTTCCTGATATCCCCGCTATAGATCACAAATAATGTTACCGGGCCGGGAGCGGATAGATCATAATTGGCGTTGGTTACTACTTTCACTTCCCCCTCGGCTTCGCCGTATCCCCCTTCTGAATTCAGAAGGGGGATATAGGGGGAAGTGACAATTTCTCCAGCACATCCAGCACCATTAATCAAACCCGTACTTCCGGATGAATAGCGATTTTACGATTTGCGCCAGGAGCAAATAAGCGGCGGCCATCCCGGCCAAAATTAGGAAGAACAGCGGCGGGAGCGGGACGAACTTGAAGAAAGTTCCGAGCGGGGTGAACGGCAGGAGGCTACCGACGCCGACGATCGACAGGGTCGAGAGTAACAAAGTCCGACTAGGACGGCTTTCGAGGAAAGGAATTTTTTGGGTGCGGATGATGTAAATGACGAAGGTCTGGGTGAACAGCGACTCGACAAACCAGCCGGTCCGGAACAGCTCGGGTGAGGCGCGGAAGACGAACCACATCACCGCGAAGGTCAGGAAATCAAACAGTGAACTGACCGGGCCGAGAGTAAAAATGAACTCCCGAATGAATTTTATGTTCCACGGACGCGGCTTCTTCAGGTAGTCGGTGTCGACGCTGTCGGTCGGGATCGCGACCTGCGACAGGTCGTACAGGAAGTTGTTGAGCAAAATTTGCGTCGGCAACATCGGCAGGAAGGGGAGAAAAATGCTGGCGCCGGTGACGCTCAACATGTTGCCAAAGTTAGAACTGGCGCCCATCTTGATGTACTTCAGCGAATTAGCGAAAGTTTTCCGGCCCTCGGTCACGACCTGGCTCAACACCAGCAGGCTTTTTTCCATTAGGATGATATCGGCGTTTTCCTTGGCGATGTCGACGGCGTTGTCGACCGACAGGCCGACGTCGGCCGCTTTGAAGGCCGGTGCGTCATTAATGCCGTCGCCCATGTAACCAACGGTGTGGCCGGCTTGCCGGAGCGCCTTGACGAGGCGTTCTTTTTGGATCGGCGTGACGCGGGCGAAAATGGTGGTGCGGTCGACGGCCAGGCGGAGTTCATCGTCATTCATGGCGTCAACTTCTCGACCGGTCAGGATTGTGTCCGCCGGCAAGCCGACATCGCGGCCGATCTTGGCGTTGACCAGCTCGTTGTCGCCGGACAGCACCTTGAGCGTAATGCCGAGGGATTCCAGGTCGCGGATGGCTTGGACGGCGGTGTCCTTCGGTGGGTCGAGGAAGGCGACGAAACCGGCGAAGACAAGACTGTGTTCATCGGCCGCGGTGTACGTCGCCTGCTGGTCGGACACGTTGCGGTAGGCAACGGCCAAAACGCGGAACCCCTGGCGGCTGAAGTCTTGCTCGAGGGCGATGATCTTGGTTTCCTCGAGGCCGCTGAAAGGACGGACTTGGCCATGGTCGAAGAACTGCGTGCTACGCTTGAAAACTTCCTCCGGTGCGCCTTTGGTGATTAGGCGGTGCCGGCCGTTGATGTCGACCACGACCGACAGGATTTTCCGCGTGAAGTCGAAGGGAATTTCATCAACCTTAGTAATGCCGCTGAGGTCGAGCTTGGCCGCCTTGAGGACCGCCTGTTCGAGCACGTTATTCAATCCGGTTTGGAAGGCGCTGGTCAGGTAGGCGTCCCGCAGAATGGCCTCATCCTCGCGCCCGGCGACGTCGCAATGCTTGACCATGGCGACTTCGTCTTTGGTCAGCGTCCCGGTCTTGTCGGTGCACAGCACGTCCATCGCTCCGAAGTTCTGGATGGCGTCGAGGCGCTTGATGATCACCTTCCGCTTGGCCATGGCGATGGCGCCTTTGGACAGGTTGACGGTGACGATCATCGGCAACATCTCCGGCGCCAAACCGACGGCCACGGCGACGGCGAACAGCAAGGCTTCCAGGACATCGTGTTTAAAGATCGCATTGACCGCAAAGATGAACAGGCTCAAGACGGCGATCAATTTGATCATCAGCCAGGTGAAAGACTTGATGCCGCGGTCGAAGCTGGTGGCTGTTTCACCGGTCAGCAGGTGTTGCGATAGCTGGCCGAACTGTGTTTGACGCCCGGTGGCGATGACCAGGCCGCGGGCCGTGCCGCTGACTACGCTGGCGCCCAGGCAGGCGATGTTGGGCAAATCAAAAACCGACCCGTCGGTCCCGCCCGTTTGATCCGGCCACTTTTCGACCGGGAACGATTCGCCGTTGAGGGCGGACTGGGTCAGGAACAGGTCTTTACTGCTAACCATCCGCAAGTCAGCCGGAATCATGTCGCCGGCGGACAGCTCGACGATATCGCCCGGCACGAGCTCGCGGAGTTTGACATCGACCACCCCGCCCTGGCGGATGACGCGGGCGGTAATGGTCACCATTTCCTGCAACTTGGCGGCATTGTTCGCCGCGCGGTGTTCTTGGACAAACGACAACCCGACGCTCAAGACGGCCATGGCGGC
>JBBTRH010000026.1:0-2390 GCA_038065275.1 Patescibacteria group bacterium
GGTGCTGGCCGCCGAGCTCGCCCAGGGTGTCCTGGGGAAGCGGATCTTCTAGGGGGATCAAAGATGCTCACTCGAATCCGCGTCCGAAACTTCAAGTTGTTCGATGAAGCGGACATTGAGCTCGGACGGCCCGTCGTCTTGATTGGTCCCAACAACTCCGGCAAGACAACCGCCCTTCAAGCCATGGCTCTGTGGGACTTCGGTCTGAGAACCTGGAACGCCAAGCGCGGTGGAAAGGCGTCCCCAGAAAAACGCCCCGGAGTGAACATCAACCGCCGCGACCTGACGCAGATCCCAATCCCAAGTGCGATTCTTCTTTGGCGAGGAACGGACGTCCGCAAGGGCCGTCGCGTTGGAGGAGAACAGAAGACGGAGAACATTAGAATCGACATTATTGTCGATGGCATCACCAATGAGGTTCCATGGTCATGTGCGTTGGAGTTTGACTACAGCAATGAGGAATCTCTGATTTGCCGTCCGCTAAGACTCAAGGGATTCGAGCACCAGCCGGTGCCGCAGTCGAAGTTCAGCGAAATCCCGGAAGCAGCATTGTCGGTTAAAGTTGCTTTCCTACCGCCGATGTCGGGCTTGGCTGCGACAGAGCCAAAGTGGGAATTGGGTCGGATAAACGTTCTTTTAGGCGAGGGGCAGACGGCTCAGGTTATCCGCAATCTTTGCCACTATATCTACGAACTGACGCCAGACCATGCGGCGTGGGATGAACTGACCGGGCAGATCAAGTCGCTATTCGGCGTACAGCTCATGGCGCCGCGCTACATCCCGGAACGTGGTGAAATCACGATGGAGTACAAGGACCGCGACGGCACACGGCTCGACCTTTCATCCTCTGGCCGAGGGCTGCTCCAGACGCTCCTGCTCCTTGCGCATTTGTATGCTAATCCGAAAACGGTCCTACTCCTTGACGAGCCAGACGCGCACCTGGAAATCCTCAGACAGCGACAGTCCTTTAGGCTTATTGCCGATCTGGCTGACCAGCAAGGATCGCAGATCATTGCTGCGAGTCATTCGGAAGTTGTAATGGCCGAGGCGGCTGGGCGCGGAAAGGTAATTGCTTTCGTGGGCAGGCCACATCCGATGAATGACCAAGGCGGCCAGCTCATCAAGGCGCTAACGGACGTCGGCTGGGATCAATACTATCAGGCAGAATTGGCCGGATGGGTCCTCTATCTGGAGGGCCCGACAGACTGGGCTATCCTTGAAGCCTTTGCGAGAACTCTCAACCATCCGGCACAGAAGTTCCTTGAGCGGCCGTTCGTTCACTACGTCGCGACGAATCTGCCGACGCGAGCCCGGGACCATTTCTATGGACTCCGAGAGGCCAAGCCGGACCTAGTCGGCGTCGCGCTGTTTGATCGACTGGAAAAGCCACTCAACGCAGGACCACCGCTCTGGGAATACATGTGGGAGCGGAGAGAGATTGAGAACTATTTCTGCAGGGAGGACGTGCTCGTTGAGTATGCGCGACACGGTCAACCCGACGACTTGTTCGGCATTGCGGAAGGTGACCGCCGGGAAGAAAGCATGCGGGCGGCAATTGAAGAAGTGAGTTCCGCCCTCTTGACCCTAGGGAAATCAGATCCGTGGTCCGGGGAAATCAAGGCGACGGATGATTTCTTGGACCCAGTTTTCAAGGCGTTCTTCAAGAAACTCGGCCTTCCCCTGGTTTTCAGGAAGGCTGACTACCACCAATTGGCTGGGTTAGTGCCAAGGGCCGCTATCCCAGGGGAGGTTTCGGCGAAGCTGGACGCCATTGCTGCGGTTGCAAAGGACGCGAGGCCCCGCGGCTAGCTACCGTGCGGCGATGACGGAGATCTCGACCAGATAGTCGGGCGACGCCAGCCGTGCTTCCACGGTCGCCCGCGCCGGGGGATGCTCCGCATCCACCCAGGCGTCCCACGCCGCGTTCATCTCATCGAAGGTGGCGATGTCCGCGAGCCAGATGTTCGCGGACAGCAGCTTCGACCGGTCGGTGCCGGCCTCGGCGAGCCGAGCGTCGATGCGGCGCAGGATGGCCTCGGTCTGGCCGCGCACGCTGCCGGCCGGCTCCTTCGAAACGTGGCCGGCCAGATAGACGGTGTCGCCATGCACGACGGCGCCGCTCATGCGGGGCCCGGCGCCGATACGGACGATGCTCATGAGATCCTCGCGTGATGAGCGGCTCTCGTCGTCGAACGTGTCATCACGAGGGCCGTCTCAGGTCCGGTTCCCCTGCGGCTGCCCCTGCCCGTCCGAATCCACGTCGGACGCATCCTCGGCCGGCGTCCAGCCTTCGCCCGGCAGCAGGACATCTGCGTGTCCGTTGATGCGGTCGATCCGCACCGGGTAGGTGTCGTCGCCCACCGTCATGTGGTCGTAGCGCCAGCGGGTCG
>JBBTRH010000027.1:0-36850 GCA_038065275.1 Patescibacteria group bacterium
AAGTCGTAACAAGGCATGCGTAGCGGAAGCTGTGCATGGATCACCTCCTTTCTAGGGAGTACCACGATCCCGACCGCGCAAGCGCGTCGGGACAAGGTCGCGTCTGTACTCGGTGTACAAAGGGACGCATAGAAACCCAGCACCAGTCGCGTTTCGCGCTCCGGTACTGGGTATCACCTAGATGGTCGCGTTCAACCCTTCAGCCATCACCATCCATTTACTTGGATCGCGTGGTGGACAGGATTGAGCTATATCCCGTGTCCCGAATTTACTTCGGGATTTACGGGATCAGGCAACGTGAAACGTTGTATAACTAGAATTCGAATTTCAAAGCAGAAAGCGTTTGTTTTTACCACGTTCTGATTGTAGAATGATTATTAAAGCAGTAGCGATACTGTTTTTTGGTAGTCGTTGTTTATATGCTCGCCCCGCACCCGAGGAGCAAAACGACGAGTGGTGCGGGGCCACGTTCTGATTGAACAATGATCCCAAAAAGCGGCTTCTGGGCCGTTTTTAGCGATCATTGGGTAGACCGCCGATTGGCAGTGGTTGTGTTTTGTTGTAGACCAAACGTACCCGCGGGTTTCGTTTGTCCGGCTCCGCCGGAAAACCCGCGGGTACGGGGAGGAATCTGCCGCTTAACTTTTCTCAATAACACCAACCGCGTGGGCGGTTTTTGTACGTACAAAATATATAGTCTACGGTACTGTATTGTAACTATCATCCGGCCAACAGGTTGTACTGCTTACTGCATTCACCGGGAGACCGAGAATACCGTCGCAAATTCCTAACGGCGTCACTTCTGGTTCCGTCGCCGCTTCCTGAACGTTCCCCAGGCACAATATATTAACCATATTAATGTCTCCTGCGGGCGGGTTAGCTGGGTTAGTTGGCCATGTCTGGCTTCCGCATAGAATTGGTTTGCCGTCATCCGGTTCACCGGGCGGAGTATTGTTGCAATTCGCACCGAACTCCCAGGGGTCACCATTAGTGTCCGGCTGGATAGAAAACGATTGTAGTCCCTTTTCGGCGTCCGCTGAACTTGGGTCAGGAAAATAACCATGGTAACCGCCGGCGGGAATGCCGGCCGAGCCCGATGTCTGTTCTTTGCTCGGAGATTCGAGAAAAATCTGGAACAAATAGTGCTGATTTTTATCGGCGTCGCCGCTGACGATGTAGTGCCAGTGCGAGGTGTGATTTGGATATGCACCGTTGACTAGCGGAGGCGTTGGTGTCCCCGGAATTTCTTTGTCAATCAGGGGCTCCGGCGGAGCTTCTGGTAGGTCAAATAATGTGGCTAGCATATTACGAAGCGGGGCCCACCCTACCCGTCTTACTCTACTAGTATTAGTAGCATCACTATAAACACACGGTGAATTCGGGTACGCTCCGTTTTTCGCGTAATATTTCTCAATTCCGACTTGCAGATTTTTTACAAACGCGATCCGTTCGCCGTCCCGCGATTTTTTCCGCATCAGGTCAAATTGGTAGACTCCGAAACTTGACAGTATGCCGATAATTGCAATCACCACCAGGAGTTCAATCAAGGTGAAACCCGGTCTTTGTGCCGGACGGAAGCGCGTTATCGGCATGGTCGGTTGATAGATGACATTAGTATACGCCATTCGCGGTTTTCCGACTACGCGCCGGGCGGCGCTTTTCCGCACCGCGCCCATCGCTATCGCTTGCCTGACATAGATTTGCTCGGCAACCGCGCAGAAAAAAGGAGGCCTTCGGGGCCTCCAGAATCAATGAGCGGACTGTGACGAGAACCGCCGGCGCAGGTCGGCCAGCTTCTGTCGCTTGCGCCGCCCCACGCTGAGGTCAAGGAGCTTGTCGAGCAGGGACGTCACGCCCTCGCTCTGCAAGAGATAACTACCACTCTCGTCGACCACGATCTTCCCGCCGACCACTCGCTGTTCCGTAAGCATGATACCGTGCTTATCGAAGAGTTGAACGTAATAGGTCGGCGCGTACGGCGATCGAACGTAGTAGTCAGTCCTTTCGCCTGGAATCAGAAGTGCGACGGCTTTCCGAAGCTGCGAGGAATCGCCAACCTCCACCTCTTGAATCGTCAAGGAGTCCGGGCCTGGGGACCGCTTGACGATCCTCATCTTGCTGACGTTCTTTGCGAGCATCCTTACGTCCTCCTTCCGTTGCGGGGACTCGAACCTGGGACCTCGTCATTGTCAGCTCCGCCCAGCATCAGAACGGGCATTTATGCTTTGGTGGGCATGAGAGGGATCGAACCTCTGACCTCGTCATTACCTGCCCGCCGTACGGAGTAAGTTTATCAAACATCCTTTTGGTGGGCGCGGATGGATTTGAACCATCGACCTCGTCATTATCAGTGACGCGCTCTAACCGGGCTGAGCTACGCGCCCACCAAAAGAAAACCTGGAACAAACTCATTTCCTACAATACAGTTGTAATGTGCTGTAGACGCTCCGTACTCCGGCAGGCGGGTCAGTGACCCCGAAGGGCTCGCGGGAGTTTCTCCCGCTATATAGCGGGGCTCGCCTACGGGGCACAGCGCGCTCCTGCGGCCCGTGCTTCCGAAGGAAGCTATGCGGGCTAACCACCTGCCTGCCCGCCGAAGCAATGGCGTAGGCGGGAGCTACATGCCCGTTCTGGCGCTGGGTGAACGCTCTTCCGCCAGAGGCGGATCCGGCCCCGCCGGAAACCATCTGAGTCCCGATGTTCCGCCGAAGGCGGAAATCGGGATTCCGAATCCCGACAACGTCGGGACTTCGGGACCACATGCCTGTTGTGGTGCTGGATGAAGTGTAGGCGGAAGCTAGTCGCCCTCTTAGCGTTTGTCGAGCGTGATTAGGTTAGCAGAGTGAGAAAAAAAAGACAAGCTTCGGGTAAAAAATATTTTTTGTTGTGCTTGACGAAAAAAAATGGTATAATCGTTGCGTTAGACGTTGTGGATAACACTGGTTAAAAAATTTCTATCGATCACGAGTGTCTGACGCCAACGCGCGTCATCACTCGACAAACGCGAAGGGGGGTGTCGACATGGCAAAACGAAAAAAAGCAAAGAAGGCGAAGAAAACGACCAAGCGCCGCAAAGCCCGCAAGGGCGGCAAGAAGCGCCGCTAGTCGCGCCTCAACACGGAACCTAAAGCTAACCTGCAGATCGCGGGTTAGTTTGTAATACCGTCCCCCCTCCGCAGAGGGGGAAGGAGGAAGTGAGGCCGAGCGAAGCGAGAGCTGAACGACGGGAGGGGGGAGGGGGTGGTGCTGGGTTTACTCCTCAATTTCTAGAAGGGGCAACAATAACACAAACACCAACAACAACGCCAAATCATTTTTGAACAATGGCGTATCAACGAATCCGTGCGCCAGGATAGCCGCCATGGCGGACAGGCAGGCAATGGCGACGGCGTCACGAGCGAGCACCCGCCGCCACAGACGTCGTGTCCAGAGCATCACCAGCACAAAAAAACTGATCAGGCCGAGCAGTCCCGTTTCCAGCCACAGCGCTAAATATAAATTATGCGGCTGGGAGACTAGCCACTCCAGCGGCGACCAGTAGAGCCTGGGGATTGTCTGCCGGTAGATCGGTTCATACGCGTTCGGGCCGACGCCGAACCACGACCGTTCTTTAATCATCTCCCACGATGTCCGCCAAATTTGCGTCCGCACCAGGCTCGACGAGCGATCCGTAGTCTTGAACTTCTCGGCCAGATAGGGGGTTCGTGACAGCGCCAGCAAACCGATTCCCGCGACGACGATACCGGCCAGGAGAGCAACCATTCTGGTTCGTCGCCCGGGCCATCTCCACCACAGCATCAGCGTTCCAACTCCAACCGCTAAGTAGCCGCCGAAAGACACCGTCAGTATTAATGCCAATGCCATGATCGCAACTGCCGTCCACCACCAGCGTGACATTTGTTTCCAAAGCAATAGTCCGATATTGAGCGCCAATAACGGTCCGATAAACATGGCGGCGTAGTTGGCTACCGGCGCGAAGAACGAACTCAGCCGCGCGTCTTCGAGCGTATCGCGGAACCAGATCAGCTGGACCAACCCCGCCATGGCCACCATGGCGCCGCTCAGCATCGTCGCGGAGATAACCGTCGTCCGTTGTCGTTCCGTCCGGATGCATGACAGTAACAACCAGCCGAATAACAGCGGATCAACCAGCCAGGCCTTGAACGCGCCGAGACTGGCGCGATGATCAACGGAAAATATCGTGGCTAAGATCCAAGCGATAATCCAAAGACCGATAAAAAACATTAACGGGCGTGGCAACTGCGGCCAGGTCATGCGCCGTCGGGCAACACTACGAATCACGAAGGCCGCGGCCAGCGCATACAACGACAGCTCTAAAGCGGTAATCGGAATACCGACGACCGTTGTGCGGATCAGGTACGCCGGCCAGAGAAGGATCACGGCGCCAACGCCCAACTCAAGGCGCCAAAGGGCGACCAGTAGTACAACCAAGGCGATGAACGGGATGATTGTCATGTCGTTGACGGTTGCCGCACGGCAATAGTCATGGCTACCAGTAACCACATCGCTTCCATCAAGTGCGGGTACTGGAGACCGTTGACGAATTGGCTGTGGGCAAATAGACCAGCCAGGCCGGCGAAGGCGCCCAGGCCGAACCCCCGCCAAAGGGGCGGCAGTGCTCGGTCGCGCCACGTCCGCCACGTTTCGCGGATCATGGCGGCAAACAGCCAGACATACACTATTAAACCAACCGTCCCGGTCGTCGCCCAGATCGTTAATAGGCTTGAATCAGAACCGCTGGCCGAATGTTCTTGGGTATCCTTGAAGTAACCATACTCGACCTGAACGTACTTATATAAATTATACCCCACTCCATTCCAGGGGTGATCGCCAATTACGGTCAGGGCATTACGGTAGGATAGTAATCTGAGTTGCGCCGTTTCGTCGATGCTACGAATGCCAATCACGCGCTGTTGGACCCGCGGGACGAAGAGTACGACCGAGATCGTGGCCAGCAAGCCGATGAACAGCGCCGGGCGCGACCGAACCATGGTCACAATCCCTAAGGCGACAACCAACCCGACGTAGGCGCTTCGAGAGTAGGTCAGGACAGTCGCCAGAATCATCGTCAGGGCCGCTACCCACCACCACCGTCCTTGGCGAAACGGCACCGACATCGCCATGCCGAGCGCGATGGCGGTCAGCAGAACGAACAGGCCGCCCAAGAAGTTTGGATCGAACCAGGTAGACAGAAGGCGGCCGACGTGCGGGTCCCAGCCTTTCGGCACCATGAATGAGAAGTCGGGGAAAAGCTTGAGTTGAATGAATCCGAGCACGGCCAGCGCTACGCCGGTGCCGATCAGGAACGTCAAGTAGCGTTTTGCCCGTTGGTGGGTGCGGAACAGGTCCTGGCCGATCCAGAACAGCGCCAGGTATTCGAGCCAGCGGACAAAATACAGCGTTCCGTTCAGCCACTCATTGATGTCTTCCCGACCGCGGTTGAGAATCAGCGACAGCCCCATCACCAACACCATCAACATGATCGGCAGAGACAGGCTGTGCCGGCGGGTCTCCCATCGCCGGCTGGCCAAGCGCCGCAGGGCCCAGGCGACAACCAACACGGGAATGATGATGTCATTGGGGAGGATGGCGCTGTCGCCGACCGGCAAGCGCACCAGCTGGCCAAGTACCAGCGACCCGATACTGGCCACCAACGCCAGTTCGGGATATCCGAAAACTAAGGCCCCGACGACCAACCCGGCGATGAGCACCGACCCGAGCAAAAAGTGACTGCCAATAATCCAGCCGGCTCCGGCCATGACCGCAATTGCGCCGCCAATGAAAAGGGTTTGACGATGCTGGGTGGTGAAGTGTGGCCGCCAGGTCATGTGATTGAAGATTTTTTTTGGAGCAGTCGCCGAGCGTCGGCGAACGCTTGCCAGGGGGCGATGAACCACGCCGGCCGGCCTCGACCGTAATACAACCAGCAGACGATCAACGGGCGCATTTTTCGCCACAGCAACAGCGGCCAATATGCTGGCCGGACGTGTTTAAGGAAGAAGTAGCTTTCGTTGAAAAAGAAATCGCGATACCATTGTAACCGGTCGGCGGTGCGCGAACCGCCGGTTAAAGCGAGGTGCGTTAATGCGGCTGACGGTTCGTAGATGATTCGCCATCCGGCTTTAACGACGCGCAGAGAAAAGTCCGTTTCCTCGCGCATGGCGTTGCCGCGAAACTGTTCATCGAATCCGCCGACGTCAAGAATGATCTGCTTCCGGAAAGACATGTTGCCGCCGCGCGGGGCGTTGATGTCCTGCCGGACGCGCGACGTGGCATTCGGGTAGACGCGTCCGGTGGTCGTCACCTTGCATACCGGCCCCGACTGTTCGCGGTTGAGCTCTTGATTGGCGTCTAAAACGCGCCCACCGACGCCGCCAATCGCCGGATCGGCGTAGTTTCGCGCATGGATGCTTAGGAATTGTCGGTTGCTGAGGCGGACGTCATCATCGGTAAAAACAACGATCTGCCCGCGGGCCTGGGCCACGCCGGTATTTCTCGCGTAGCACGTTCCGCCCGAGGTGATTCGTAACACCGTGATGCGTTTATCCGTCATGGCCAGCGCTTGGAGAACCGAGTTCTCTTCTCGGCCAGCGTCAACCACGATGATTTCAAATGACGGATGGTCCTGCGCCTGAAGGTCGTGAATCAAGTCAACGATTGCCTGCTTGCGGTTGAGGGTCGGAATGACGATCGACAATTGTGGGGCGGGAAGCGTCATTCGGGAAGGGTTGGCACGGTCGTCGGGGCGCGAGACAAGAGGTCACGGACGATGCCCGGCGATAGGGCGCGGGTGAGAAAAAGAATACCGATGTATGCTGCTGACCCTCCGATCGCGGCCAACCAGAAATTCATCGGCCTGGTCAGGATGATGAACCCGCCCATCACCGCCCCGGCCAGGATCAACCGCGGTAGCGCGCCAAGTTGTAAGCGGAACCGCATGACGCGCAGGATAATGACATATCCGACCGTCGCGGTCAGCGCTTCGGTCACAATCGTTCCGAAAGCCGCGCCGTACAGCGAATACCGCGGAATGAGCGTCAGGTACAAACCGAGTCCGATGACGGCGACCGCCAGGTAGGTCCAGACCATTTGTCGTTGTCGGTTGATGATCGTCACCACGTGGCCGGACAGCGAACCGAGAAAGAGCGCCCCCACCGCGATTAACAGCAGTCGGAAAACCGGCGCCGCCGGAGCATACTCCGCTTGCCCGATCAGCACCAACAGCGGCTCGGCCAGCAACCACCCGCCGACCAACAGGGGCACGATGGCCATCAAGAGCAGGACAAATCCTTTTTGAAAGATCCGCTGGAAAGCGTTTGGATCGCGGCCGGCAAAAGCCATGCCGAGAGCCGGCAGGAGCAGGCCGACAAACATGATCGGGAAGGTGTTGAGGATTTCTAATATTTTGTAAGCGGCCCCATACAACCCCACGTCATACGGGCCCTTAAAAGCGCGCAAAATGATGGTATCGGCACGAAAGTAGATCAGGTTGAGAACAATGGACAGCGAAATGGGGAGCGCTTGCCTCAAGGTGGAGCGCCAGTAAGTCCAGTCAAAGCGCAAGTGAACGCGAACGAAACGGCGAACCGTACCCCAGATGATCAGTAAATTGACGACACTGCCGCTGACCACGGCTACCATCACGCCGTTCAGCCCGCCGTCCGCCCGAACCACCCACCAGGTCAGGCCCAGGAGCACCAACCGGCCGGCCAGCTCTCCGCCGGCCACGTAGCCCATGGCCAGGTTGGTCTGGAAAATTCCGACCAGTAGCTGGCTGGCCGCCACGGCGATGAACGAACCGGTGCCGATCAGCACGGCGATTTTTTCCGCCGCACTGAGCGGCAGGACGAACACCAGCGCGGCGCCAATGCCCAGAATGAGCGCGGCCGACAGCCACCGCAGGGCCAGGAGATTACCGACAATGTGTTCGCGGTCGGCGCCGGGTTTGTTAAGGTCGCGGACGAGAATTAAGTACAACCCCAGGTCAGCCGTGACAGAAAAAAGTCCGAGGTAAGCCATGGCTGTGGTATAGGCGCCGTTACCGACGGGGTGAAGGTAGCGGAGGATGAGCACGCTGGTCGCAAAACCTAAGACTGTTCCAACGAGCTTGCCGCCGAACTGGATAATGGTGTTCCGTCCGACGGCGCGAGCGAGGTTTGGCGATGATGACAAATTCTTATCCTTCTTATCCATGACGCCCGAGCGATGTCGCGTCACCAATGAGTCGAAATAGCGCGCGCATATATTGAAAAATCTCACCGACTATACCACGTTGAGGCGCTCGCGTCAATGAATACTTGGCATCTGTCAACGGGGAATGAAAATGTCCGCTCGCATTAGATACTGAACACTTCTAGTGTTCATCGGGCGCGACCGTCGTGCTTCGGCATACATATCTTGACGTGATAGAAAAAAGGTGGTAGGATACCAGTGTTCGAGATGGCGATCGGCGTTTCTGTGGCTGGCATGTATATATGTGAGTCCGGCCTTGCGACACGCGCTACAGCATCTCGTTACATCATCTATGGGATTTTCCGCTTCCATTACCGTCCCGCAAACGCGCCCCGATCAAGCGCGGGCGTTATGGGAACAGCTGGTCCAGGACGGCTTCACGAATGATGAGCTTCGCATCCCGCCCTTGACGTCGGCGAATTTCGCCTTGTTACTGAACGATTCGCGATCATTTTCGTCTGAGGTCGGCGAACAACCCGCCCACGCCTGGCCCCTTCGCTGTGAGCGGTGGTTAAACCGGTTAAGCACCATGATCACCGGCCGACTCTTCTGTGAACTGCCGGCCACGAAACGGCGCGCTATTTGTCACGCCGCGGTGACCTTGGCCGGGCGGCCGGAGCTATTGCCGTAGCTTCCCGACAGTTCCAGATCGAGTAGCCGGGGACAGTGGTTTTGGATTTTCGGCGGGCAGCGAATCTCCGTCCGGACGCTCGAGACGGTCGTCGATTTTGTCAGTCAGATCGAGGATGCTCCGCGCGACCAGTTCCGGGTGCGGCACCTGTTCGAAAATGAACCGTTCGGTCTTACCGGCCGTCTGCACATAGACATTGCCGTACCGCAAACTGGTGGCCAAAATGCCTTTGGTGTCGCTGGTGACGTCCTGAATCCGGTAGAGCCGTTCCTCAGCTACGGTCCGACCGAAAAGGCCGGCTTGTTCGATATCGACCACGCGTTTGTTAGTGATGATGAAGGTGTCGAGGTAGTAGTCGAGCCAGTAGCCGTAAATCAGGATCCACAGGAACAGGTAGTACAGGGCGCCGGCCATGACCAGTAGCGCATAGCCCAGCGAGCCGTCGGCCAACTGCCAGTCAGTCAACCGCGACCAGACCAACATTACCACGACCGGCGCGCCGCCGAGCAGAACCAGAGTGGCGACTGACCGGACAAAGATAAACCAGTGCCGGTGTAGGACGATAACAACGTGTTCATCGGACTGGCGGCCGGGGAAATCAATGTCGTGTGGCATATCTAGAAACCAAAGCGTAAAAATGAAACGTCGGGAAGGGGGACGCTAAAGGTCGATGACCAGTCGACCGCGGTCAGCATCGAGTTGGTCAGCCAGGCGATGATCCCCACCCCAGCGATGAACAGGCCGCTGGTCATAACGGTCAAGGTCATCCGCGCCCCGTACCGCAACCCGTTGAGCAGATAAACGAAGGCTAGTAGCAACAACAGGCCGCCGAGCGCGAAGAATCCGTACTTGAGCCACAGCGCTGGAAATTCGATCATAGATTAAGGGTTGGATTCGGGGCCGCCACCGACGGAGCGGGGAATCCGAGATGGCGATAGGCCGCCGGAGTGACGGTGCGGCCGCGCGGCGTGCGGGACAGAAAACCGAGTTGGAGGAGGAACGGCTCATAAATGTCTTCAATCGTTTCCTGTTCTTCGGCCGCGGCGGCGGCGATGGTGTTTAGTCCGACCGGCCCGCCCTGAAATTTTTCGATTATGAAGCGGAGGATTTTGCGGTCGACCTGGTCGAGCCCGAGCGGATCAATATCAAGCGTCTGGAGAGCGCGCTCGGCCAGGTTGGTTGTGATCTTCCCGTTGCCCTTTACTTCGGCGTAATCCCGCACGCGTCTCAAGAGACGGTTGGCTACCCGCGGGGTTTTTCGCGCCCGACCGGCGATTGTCTGGGCCGCGGCCGGGTCCAGCTTGGCTCCCAGAATAACCGCCGAGCGCTTGAGAATTTCCACCAGTTCATCGTCGTCGTAGAAGTCGAGGCGATAGGAAACCCCGAAACGGTCGCGGAGCGGCGAGGAAATGAGGCTCAGGCGAGTGGTGGCCCCGACCAGCGTGAACTGGTTGAGGTCGAGGCGGACCGTGCGAGCCGACGGCCCCTTGCCGATGATGATGTCAAGCTGGTAGTCTTCCATCGCCGGATACAGGATCTCTTCAATGGTCCGGTTGAGGCGGTGGATTTCGTCAATGAAGAGGATGTCACCGGTTTCCAGGTTCGAGAGAATGGCCGCCAAATCGCCCGGCCGCTCGATGGCCGGTCCCGACGTGACCCGGATGTTGACGTTGACTTCCTTAGCCAGGATGTGAGCCAGGGTGGTTTTGCCCAGGCCCGGAGCGCCGTGGAGCAGGACGTGGTCGAGCGGCTGTTTTCGCTTCTTGGCTGCGTCAAGAAAAACTTGCAGGTTTTCTTTAAGGTGTTTCTGGCCGACATACTCAGCCAGGCGCCGGGGACGCAAATTCACGTCCAGGTCGGCATCTTCGCCCCCGCTTTTGCTGGTCAGAATACGGGCTTCGTCGGTCGCGTCCATATAGAACCAGGGTAGCTGTTTTCGGCCAAGAAATCAATTTTTTGGCCTGTTGCCGTACACGGAGGTTGACAAGTTTGCCGTTCCGTGATAGCCTCTCCGGTCATGCTCTTTGTCTGCCAGCCGCCATCTTTGTGCCGCTGTACCTGTGGGCACGACAAGCATGGAGGTTATTCCGTGGGTAATCCGGGTCTCGTACCTGGCGTACTCCATCGAACAACCTTCTTGCCCACAGATACCTCGGCGGAAATGCTGAGCGACCATGCGCAGTGAGGCGACTCACGGCGCGTTGTAGCACCTTTCAACACGGAGGTATTATTATGTGGCGTCAGCGCAGTCCGATGATCGTGCGGGTCGAGCGTGAGCTCGATCCGAAGCCGCTGTCGTGGTGGAAGGGAATCGCGTTTGTGATCATCTTCCTGGCCGCGTATTTCGCGGTCAACATTCTGCTCAACACCTTCGACGCGGCGTCGAAGGGGGCGCAGTGGACCATTCTCGGTCTGCTGGGCGTCGTCGCCTTCGCCACGCTTCTGCGATACGCGGCGAAGAGCGCCGACATGTCCGTCGGCGAGTACCTCTGTCACGGCTTGTTCCGCTCCGGCAGTCGGGGGTGGGACTAACCAGGGCCCCGTTTCACGCGACGGGGCCTGCTTCTTTTTCTCAATATACCCCTAGGGGGTATTCGGGGGCACTGGTTCAGACGAAGCGGCATTGGTATTAGACGGTGGGGTAGCCGTATTTGTGTTTGTCGCCGGTTTCGGCTTCGCCGCCGGTTTCTTCCCGACGCGGCAAATGACGCCGAGCGCGCGATAGTGGCTTTGGAACGTTTGCGTGACCGACGTGCCATCGGCTTTGGTGACGGTGTAGGTGGCGGTGGCATCGGCGCCGGGATGGCCGGGCGCCTGGCACTGTTTCTCGCCCGGTTTAAGATCGTCGACTTCGGTCGTAACGGTGGCCGGAATCGGCACCCGGTTATACACTTTCGGTTCGGGGACATTCACCGTGCGGCCATCCTTTGTGCCATAAAAACTAAAGGTTAGATTATTGCCATCAACGGCGGTTTGTAACAGCAACGGCGTCTTGTAGTCATTCGTGAATCGAAGATCGGGTTTTGGTTCGTACACGGTGGCGTCCAGGCCGATTGGCGGCTCGTAGTAACTGATGCGGAGCGAGTGGTTGCGCCGTTCCACGATCGGCAGGCCGGCGTTAAGCACCGCCCGAAACAAGGTAGTCGCCACTTGGCACAGGCCGCCGCCATACTCCGGAGTGATCTTCGGTCCCTTAATCACCAGCTCGGGTTTCCAGCCGTGCGCGGCGTCGATCGGCCCCAGCGCTTTGACCAGCGAGAACTCTTCGCCGGGTTGAATCAGCAGCCCGTTCAGCAACTTAGCGCCGACGCCGATGTTATAGCGGCGGTTGGTCGGACTGCCCTTAAAGCTCGTGGTCGCTTGCGCCACTAATTCGGAGATGCCCAACTTATTCGTGTTGACGGTGTCCGTCAATGGTTTTTCCTCCGTCACGGCCAGCGTTACGGCGGCTTGTTGTTGGTCGATCAACTGATTCTGCATGGCCGTAATCGTCGCGGGAATATCGAGCGTCACGCCGATAGCGCTGGCCTGGAATTCCTGGACGCGGCCGTTTAGAATGGCGAACTTCGCGTTCTGCGCTTTGACGTTGACGTCCTTGGTGATCGTCGCGAGGTAGTCGGTGGTCGCGGCCACGTCAAGTCCCAGGCGGGGATTGTTTGTGGTGCCGGCAAAGCCGAGGATGGTTTTCAACCGGTCGCGGCTAATGGTCCATTTTTTGTCGCCGCGCGTCAGGGAGAACGGCGCCCGGTCGAGCAGGGCGCCAACGCCTGACTGGGCCAGCTTCGCCAACGCCGCCGACGTCGCGATGGCCGGCGCCGCGGCGGTCGTTGGCAATGCCACCGGTTTAGCCTCAAGTCGCCGCGTTTGAGATACGGCTTGGCGGACGGCCAACGCGTAATCAAAGGTTTTTCCATCGACGCTCGGAACCACTTTCGGCGCATCGCTTGAGCCGAATTTTAACGACGCGTTGGTCGCCGGCTGTTCCAGATCGCCGAACTTGTCCCGGAGCGTCGCGGCGAGCGACGCGCGGTCGACATTGACGATGCCGAATTCATGCGGTCGGCCGAGGAACCCGCTTGTTCGTTCACGCACCCGTTGCCACCACGAACCGCGCCGCCCGAAGGACAGCGCCGCACTGACTGAGACGCTTGGATCAAAGTCAACCATCGCCAACGCCACTTCTTCATCCGTGCTCGTATCGGCAGTCACGAGGATGTCCATTGACCGCCCGGCGGCCTGGAACTGGAACGCTTGTTGTTTGAAGGTCGTCCAGCGTGCTTCGAGTTTATGGATCGCGGTCAGCGAATCGAGTCCGCCCACCGGTTGGCCGGCGACCGTGACGCCGCGAACAATGTTTGTCCCCACCGACGCATAGGCTAGAATACTCAGACCAGCGAGCCCCAGCGCAATTACTCCGACGCCGGTTCCTAACCACCACCAAACACGGCGGCTGACGCCGAAGCCAGCGCGGCGGCGTGAACTAGTCGCGGGCGAGATAGGCATTCAGCTGGTCAAGTTTTTCCGATTCGGTCGGCTGGTGTTCGAGAGTGACGTTCCATTCCTGCCCGTTTTTCGGCGGGTGCGGGAACCAGTCGGTGGGAATTTCTGTTTGGCCGTTTGGCGTGCGAACAATAGTCACCGTCGGATGAACGGCCACGACGGAAATACGCACCCCGTTAGAGGCGCCGAGCCGTTTGCCTGGTGTTTGCTGCCCGCGATTGTCTAACGGGGGCATCGGATTATTCCTCGTCCTGGTCGACGACCTTAATCGGCCCGGCCGGCGGCCGCTCATTCTTGGGCAGGGTGACGCGGAGGATGCCGTTCTTCAGGCTGGCCGCGACCTTGTCGGCTTTAACTTCGACCGGCAGGATGATGGTCCGTGAGAAGCCGCCCCAATAGCACTCCTGGTAGAGATAGCCGGACTGGTTCGCGTCATCATCAACGTGCCGTCGGCCCTTAATGGTCACCATGTCGTTGTTGACGCTGATGTCGATGTCTTCGGCTTGGACGCCGGCGATCGCGGCGCGGATGATAATCGCGGATTTCGTCTGGTAGACGTCGACGGCCAGCTGGCCGCCATAGTCGTCGGACCAGCCGCGCTCATGCTGTTCGTCGGTCGCGGCGGCCAGCTGGTCGAAATATTCGTCGGTGGTGACAGCTTTTTTCGTTTTAGCCATGGACGAAGTCTACCACAAAAATCGTTTCTGATCAACGCGCGAGCCCTGGTGAGAGCGTGGCAGAATCAAATTGTATAACAGATACGCTTTTTTGCCGAGTTTTCTAGGATGGCCTCAGGGGGGTAGTCAATATTCCGCTGATGTTGTATTCTTTCTCCATTATTACTATCGTCATTACCTATGAAACGATCCTCCCTGATTACCGCTACCGGCCTGGCGCTAGGAACCGCCCTAATCTCCGGCTTCAGTAATTTCATCGGAAAAATCGGGGTGACGGCGGTGAAAGATCCGATCGTGTTCACCACGCTGAAGAACGCAGTCGTCGCCCTGCTCCTGGTCGGCATTTTCATTACCTTCCGAAAATGGCGGGAGATGCGTACGCTATCGCCGCGGCAGTGGTTGAAGTTGGCGGCCATCGGCGTCATTGGCGGTTCCGTTCCTTTCGCCCTGTTCTTCACCGGCCTGAGCCAAACATCGGCGCTCAACGCGTCGCTGATTCATAAAACATTATTTCTGTGGGTGCTACTCTTGGCCATTCCTATCCTGAAGGAACGGCTGACCGCCTGGCAGTGGGTCGGTATCGGCGTGGTCGCGGCGGCCAACCTCTTTGTCGGCGGTTTCAAAGGATTCAAGTTGAACGGCGGCGAACTGATGATCTTAGCCGCCACAATCCTGTGGGCGGTCGAAAATATTATCGCTAAAATTGCCTTGCGGGACGTCTCCAGCCTGACCGTCGCCGCGGCTCGGATGGTGTTCGGGTCAATAATCCTGGCCACGTTCGTGACCTGGCGCGGTGGAGGTTCCGCGGTGATGTATCTCACTGCCGTCCAATGGGGCTGGACGTTGCTGGCCAGCGCCCTGCTGATCGGATACGTGCTGACCTGGTACGCCGCACTGAAGCGGGCGCCGGCTACTTATGTCGCTACTTTGCTGGTGCCGGCGACCCTGATCACTAATGTCCTGTCGGCGGTTTTTATCACCCATGCCTTCCCGCTTGTTCAGCTCATGAACGCGTCGCTGGTCGCGGTCGGCGCCTTCTTGCTGATCAGATTTGCCCATCAAGCAATGTCCAAGCCGACCCCGGGAACATTTACCCCGTTAGAGAAAACCACCGACTCCGGTCGGTGGTATAAATAACTCCTTAAAGATGGTGGTTCAATTCTACCATCTTTATTCGTTAAAGAACTATGTTCTCTAACGGGGTTTACTCCAGCCGAACAATCGATCGCCGGAAATCGTTGATGGCCGGCGACGGCTTACTGCGCTGCAGCCGGTACGCGTTCGGGCCTAATCGTCTTCATTACTGCGGACCGGACGCCAATCAGGAACTTTGGTCGTACATCGATCACGAGGTGGCCGACCCCGGCTTGGAACACCTCCTGAAAGGTTTCCGGACGATGTACCCTTATCTGCGTCTGATCGCCGACGCCAACGGCATTCGCGACGCTTTTGACGAACGGGTGGTCGAAGCGTACTGGATCGGCAACCGGCTGCTCGACCATGTCCAGGTGCAAAAGTTTTACACTCATCTCCGCGACGAACAGCGGCTCGGGAAACGGATGGGGTGGGAAGCGGTCAATGTCCTCGGCGAGAAAATCGTCCGCGGCGCGGTGCCTCATCATTCGTTCCACGTGCTCGAGGTCTGGCAGCGCACCGGCCACCTGGAGCAGGAGCACACGCTCGAGAGCATGGACTCGTGCCGGATCAGTTGGGGCACCGTGTCGAAGGTGGACGGTCCGCACATCGACGTAGCCGCCGAGTCGCTGATCCTCCGGAATGGCAAACTGGCGCTCGGGCCGGTCATGAATAAAAGAATCGTCCGCAGTCTCGGCGCCGAGCATGACATTGAGTCTCTGCAGCCGGGACAAATCATCACTATCCACTGGGGCGTGCCGTGTGAAGTTATCACGAAGTCGCAGGCCGCCGAACTAAAACGTCGCACCCTAGACCATATCCGTTTCGCTAATGAAACCATTTAATCCCGTTAGAGGTGAGGCAAATTCTACCATGAGATTTCTGATTAATAACCATACCGCGCTTGATCGTATGGCGGATCACATAAGCCCATGGGCTACCCTTCAAACCAAAGACACGCAAAGGCTCATCGGCGATGCGAGTCTTTGGTATAGCAACTCACTTCTAATGGGATGACCGTCTTCGTCTTCGGCAATCCTGATTTGCCAGAAGATGCTCTGCCGCTTCGGCTTGTGCCGCAACTACGGGCTAAATTTCCGCAACACACGTTTTCCATCAAGGATCCGAACGAGGAATGGGACGTGCCGGAGCGCCTGATCGTCATTGATACCGTGAAAGGCGTTGACCAGGTCAAGGAATTCCACGGTTTAGATTCGTTCGCGAGCGCCCCGCGCGTATCGATGCATGATTTCGACGCATTGACGCAATTACGATTTTTGCAGAAGCTGGGGAAGTTAAAAGAGGTGACGATTGTCGGCGTCCCGCCGGAGATGGAACAACAAAAAGCGCTTAAAGATATTACTGTCTTGTTAAAGAAAATTGTTTGAGAATATAAAGAACGGGCCGATCCGAGAGGATTGGCCCGTGTTGTTCATCTCCGTGCTTCTAGCGGTAGCGAGCCTTGGGATCGCCTTTCAAACAAGCAGCTACTCACTCGTCAGGATCTTGCCTTTTCCTCTTTTTCTCCTGCTGGAGCCACTCTTTAAAGGCCTTGAGAAAGGCGTCTGCCCGTTCAGCCTTCTCCTCATCGGTGAGTACTTCAGGAAGGTACACAGTGAGGAACTCATGTCGAGCAGTATTCGATCTCAAGGCTTTCTGTAGCGCCTCGGCGATGCCTTCGATGGAGAACAGCCAGACGATGAATCGCTCATGTTGCTGCGGCGTCAATCGCTTCCACCAGAATAATATTCGGTGGTGACGCCTCTCGTAAGGAGTCATGTTCGCTCCTATCGGTAGAGGGTCTTGAGGTGCCCCCAGGACTGCTTCATCGCTGGAACCGGCAGGTCAGTGTAGACCTTGACGTCATCCCAGAAGTTAGGAGTGTGCGGTTCTTCGATCTTGGAATTCTCCCAGATGACGATGTACCGCCATCCGGCCTGGAATCCCTCAACCGCGATAAGTTGGTCGTCAATGAATAACTGGGCGGTTGTACCATCGGTGTAGAAGGTCGCCTTGTGCCAGCCGATAGTTCTTGGGATCTCAGTGCTGATCTCGGTCCAGCCACGACCGTACATGTATCGATACCTGTCGAAGTACGCTTCGAGGCCAATCCAGAGGATCGACTGGGAACCGCAGCACGGATCGGAGGTCGAGACGCCGATCATGTGTTCTTCATTATTCGCGCCCGCATCGTAGAACCAGCACTCGAACGTCGTGTTTGACTGTGCAGCGCCGAGGTCATGGGCAAGCCAGTGCCACATGCCGTTGGTGGTCGCTGAGTACTGGCCAGTGTGGGCGTTCGACGTGGTCACCGTGAACACATCGAAGCGACCATGCCACCCTGGTGCGAAGCCCTGCTCGAAGCTGTCCTGGAACAGGACGTCAGCACGCACGTTCGTGGCGAAGAGCGCGGCTGATAAGATCGCGAAGATGTAAATGAGCTTCTTCATTTAACTTCTCCTTAGTTTCTTAGTGACGTCATTCGCACGGGATGTGCGAACGTCGGCCTAAGGACAAGCTTCGCCGTTATCCAACGCTTTTTTGATGTTTCTGTCAAGCCCTCTCTTGCCTTTGCGGCCGCCGGAAAAAAGCGGTATGATAAGCAAAGATTTCAATTGAAAAACAGCAAAAACATGCCCTCCGTCCCCATCGAAATATCCGCCCGCCATATCCATCTCACCGAAGCTGATTGGAATATTCTTTTTGGCGATACGAAAATTATCAGCGATCATGCAATTTCACAACCAAAGCAGTTCGTCGCCAAGCAACGCGTGACGCTTCGCGGGCCGAAGGGGGAGATCAAGGGGGTGGCCGTGGTCGGGCCGTTTCGCCCGAACACTCAGGTTGAACTGGCCATGACCGACGTCCGGGCGCTCGGTGTGGCGGCGCCGCTTTGCGATTCTGGAAAGCTCGACCAGGCGGCGGAAATAATCATTGTCGGTTCGCGAGGTGAAATCGTCCGCGCCGCCGCGATCGTGCCCCAACGGCATATCCACCTCAGTCCCAAAGAAGCTACCGCGGCTGGCCTACGCGACCGCCAAACAGTATCAGTGCGCATCACCGGACCGCGCGGCGCACAGTTAGACAATGTTTTGGTTCGCGTGCATCATGATTTCACCGGCCGGCTTCACCTTGATACTGACGAGGGGAATACGTGCGGAGTGACAGCCGGGATGAGTGCTGAATTGATCGCCTAAGGGTAGCCGGTCACCTGCCCAGATGTTGCTATCGATCCGGCGCGTTGTTTTGCTCAGGAGGGATTTTTATTTTTTCAGCCAGGCGGTGTGACGGACGCTCGACATAACGGTAAAAAGGCGGGGTCACTATGGCGACCGCTATTACGGTTAGGGCAAACGTTACCGCCACCGCGCCATCATAGGCGAGATATGGGGTGACTGCCAAAAAAATATTGGTGCTGACGGTAGCAATGACTAGCAGGTGTATCACATACAGAGAAAACGACATCTGGCCGATAGCCACCAGTGGCGGCCGGGAAAGAATGCGTTGCCACCCGTGACTAAGTAACACGCCACTAACAATCAGGCCGGCGGCGACCGTATTGAAAACTACATTCATGGTGGCCGGAGAGGTTCCCGGAGCAAAGATGCTGTTGAACATCGTCGGCACACTTCCGAGTAGTAAGGTGAAAAAACCCAGCATGACGCCGGAGGCTACTGCCGCCCAGCTCAACGTTGGCCGGTTCCGGTTCGTTAGCGCGCTGAAGAGGTCAGCTAACAACGCGCCAAGGAAAAAACTAGCGAATTGGGTTCCGATGCTAATCAGGGCGATGGCGGCCCAGCCCAAGGTGCGTACCGTACCCCTTTTCCACCATCGTGATAACAAAAAAATCACCAAAGATCCGATAAAAAACATCTGGATCGGCCATAAATTAAAGTTATAGGTGACTATTTGAGTCGACCAAGGGCTTTGAACGCCCTCCGTTATCGCCGTCACGAGGTTTGGGTGCGAAGGCAAAACGTTGCTTAACCAGGGCGAGCGAGTAATCTGAGCCGCGCCCACGTTCGCTACGGTCCCCAAGCGGATGAAGATATATGCTAGCACTGTCGAGGCCAAAGAAGGCAACACTAGTCGAAAATAGCGACTGACGGTAAATCGCCAGACGGTAATATTTCGAGTCGAAGTATTGCGTTCATGGATGATAAAAAACCCGGTCAAAACGAAAAAGACGAAAACCGCCAACCGCCCGTCCAGGACCACCGCCAGCGGCGTGGCGTAGACCCAGCGCTCCCAGGGTGAGTGTCCGAACTGCTGTAGACCAAAAATCATGGCCGGATAAAAAGCGGCGGCGAAATGATGAAGAAAGACAACGATTACGAGAATGCAACGCAACCCTTCGAAGTGCCACAATTTTTTCACCTCCTTTAGTGTATCGATAGTTGGTCTGGTTCGTCAAATCACTTGACGCATGCTATACTTTTTCTAGGCTGATTATACAATACGGACATGCTAAAAAAATATTTATCCGCGCACCGGTCCCGACGTGCTTCGCAGTCGGGACGGATGTGGGGTTCCGCCCCGACGCGTACAGCGCTTCGCTTCTACGTGGCCCCGCCCGGTATCAAGTGGAGCCGCCAACTCCTGTTGGCGGGGTTCCACCTTTGGTTGCGCGTCAATCGCGGTGCCCAAAAAAACGCTGGATAACCTGGCCGCTATGAGAAAGACGGTCCTTATTCTTAACACCGGATCTTCCTCAGTTAAATTCGCGGTCGCTCGCGGCCGGAAGATTTTTCTGCGCGGGTTGCTGGGGCACTTCGGGCGCCAGGCGGAAGTCATTACTACCGTCAACGGGCGCCGGCGCACAGAAACGATGGCGGTGCCGACCCTGCGCGCCGCGCTGAGCACCATTCGACGGCTGTTGGTTATTCATCGCATCCGCCCCGATGCAGTTGCTCATCGGATCGTCCACGGCGGACAACGATCTTCTAAGCCAACCCGCCTGACGCCGACTGCCCTGGCATATTTACACGGGCTCGTCGAGCTGGCGCCGTTGCATCAACCGGCCAACTTGGCGGGAGTGTCTTGGGCAAAAAAAGCCTGGCCGCCAGCGGCGCAGTGGGGTGTGTTCGATACCGCAGTTTTTCGCGCCCTGCCGGAACGGGCGCGAATATATGCCCTTCCCGCGCGCATTACTAAACGTTTACACATCGAAAAGTATGGCTTCCATGGCACCTCGCACGCCTGGGCCTTCCGCCAAGCAACAAAGAAGTTGGGCGTGGCCCAGGGCAAGCTGTCAGCCGTCACCATCCACCTCGGCGCCGGCGCCAGCATGACGCTGTGGCGGAGGGGGAAACCAATGGATACGACCATGGGCTTCACGCCGCTGGCCGGACTGGTGATGTCTACCCGTGCGGGTGATATCGACCCGGCCATTCCTGTTTATATTCAGGAAAAACTTCGTTGGTCAGCGGGAAGGGTCGGGCATATGCTGGAGTTCGAATCGGGGATCCATGGATTATGCGGCCTGAATGACATGCGCGACGTGCTGTCTACCGCTGGTTATCCGGTTAAGGGTTGGCCGCACCGACACCGGCCGGCAACGGTGCGGGCCAACGCGAAACTGGCGCTGGAAATTTACATTTATTATATCCGCCACAATTTGGCCGGTTATATTGGTATGTCGGAAAAGATCAAAGCTATTGTTTTCACCGGTCGTGTCGGTGCCAACCGCGATATTCAGCGCCTAGTGATTAAAGATCTCCCCGCCGCACGAAAAATTCCTTACCTCACCGTTCCCGCCGACGAGGAACAGGCGATGATCAGCGCCCTGCCATTATGACCGCGCAGCTGAACGACATCACCCGCGCACCACGCCCTCGCTCGGGCTCGGATCGGGTGCAGGGTATCACCTGGAAGATCGGCGGCGAAGCCGGTTTTGGCATCATGTCGACCGGCGAGATGTTCGCCAGGGCTTGCATGCGGGCCGGATTGAACGTCTTCACCTACCCGGAATATCCCTCGCTCATCCGCGGCGGACACAATACTGTCCAAGTGACCGCCTCTACTCAACCGGTCCATGCCCACCGCGCGCAAGTGAACATTTTGGTCGCGCTGAATCGCGAATCGATCGGTCTCCATCTTCCGGAACTTGGTCCGCGCGCATCGATAATCTACGACGCAACCGACCGCACATTCGCTGACTTCAAACCATCGTCAGTACAGCGCCGCGATCTGCAGATTATCGGGTTGCCGCTGGAAAAACTGGCCAAGGATGCCGGCGGCCAGAAACTCATGTGCAACACCGTCGCGCTCGGCGCCAGCTGCGCCTTGTTGGAAATTCCGCCGGATCACCTGGCTGAAGTCGTGCGGATAATGTTTCACGAAAAAACAGAAATCGTGATTGCGCTCAATGTTAAAATTTTAATGTCGGGCTACAACGCGATCAGCGCGGTGCAGAAAAAACGGTGTCCTTGGGACGTTAAACCGGCAAAAACGATCGTTGAGCAGGTATTGCTGACCGGCAACGAGGCGCTGGCCCTCGGGGCGATCCAGGCCGGTTGTCAGTTCTACTCAGCCTACCCGATGACGCCCGCCACCTCGATCTTGCATTATCTGGCCCAGCATGGACCGGATTATGGGATTGTCGTCCGGCACGCAGAAGATGAGATCGGCGCCATTAACCAGGCGATCGGGGCGGCCTATGCCGGTGTCCGGGCCATGACCGCCACCTCGGGCGGGGGATTTTCGCTGATGACCGAGGCCGTCGGCATGGCCGCCATGACCGAGGTCGGCATTGTGGTCATCGATGCCCAGCGCGGCGGTCCGTCCACCGGCTTGCCGACCTGGACCGAGCAGGGCGACCTGCGGCAGGTTCTCCATGCTTCCCAAGGAGATTTCCCGCGGGTCGTGTTAGCACCAAGTTCGCATCGAGAATGTTTCACCATGATCCAAGAAGCGTTCAACCTGGCCGAACAATATCAGACACCAGTCATTGTGCTAACGGATAAATATTTGGCCGAGGGACAGCGAAACGTCTCGGTCGGCGAATTGAAGTTGTTGCCGATCAATCGGGGGAAAATTTGGACCGCCACGGGCGGTAAAACAGCCGCGGCGTACTTACGTTATCAGGCCGACGTGGCCGACGGCATTGTCCCGCGGTCACTTCCCGGTACGCCGAACGGATTATTCCTGGCCAATTCCGATGAGCATGATGACTACGGGTATTCCAACGAGGATGCGCCGAATCGCCTGGCTCAGATGGAACGCCGGGCCCGTAAAGTGGCGACCCTGTGTAAAAAAAGCATCCCGCCGCGGTATGTTGGACCGGCCAAAGCGCCGTTAACAGTGGTAACGTGGGGTTCGAGCGCCAGCGCGGTGGAAGCGGCGTTAGACATACTCGACCGCGAACACAAATTGCAAGCGAACGCGATCATCATTACCATGATTGCACCATTCCCGACCGCCGCAGTAACGACGAAATTAAAATCAACGAAACGAACGGTGATCGTTGAAGCCAGCCAGAGCGGTCAACTGGCCGGCTGGATTCGTCAGCAAACAGGATTAACATTTGACCACGCCATCAACCGCTACGACGGCCGCCCGTTCGACCCAATTGATCTAGCTAACGAGCTAAAGAGCTATTTGCTAACAAGCTAACAGGCTAACGAGCTAAAAAGCTATCTAACTAACAAGCTAGCGAGCTAACCAGCCAATGAGCTACCAGTAAAACAATGACCGCTCCCGCGCACAACGCCTTTGCCTCACCCAACTTTCCCACCTGGTGTCCAGGTTGCGGCAACTTCGGCATATGGACCGCGCTGAAACAGGCGCTGGCAGAATTGAACATTGAGCCGCACCGGACCGTCATCGTCTTCGGCATCGGTTGTTCGGGAAATGAGTCGAATTTCGTCAAAGCCTACGGTTTCCACGGCCTCCACGGCCGCACGTTGCCGGTGGCGGAAGGCGTCGCCCTGGCGAACAGCGGTCTGACCACCATCGCTATCGGCGGTGATGGCGACGGTTACGGCGAGGGCATGGCCCATTTCATCCATACCATCCGCGCCAATCCTAACATCACCTATATCGTCCACGACAACCAAGTTTACGGCTTGACCAAGGGCCAAACATCGCCCACCTCGGAACACGGATTCGAAACACCGTCGACGCCGTTCGGCAACCCTGACTCGCCGATAAACCCAATTTCATTGGCCATCGCCGCTGGCGCTGGCTTTGTCGCCCGCGGTTTTGCCGGTGACGCCGGTCATTTGACGGGCTTGATTAAATCAGCCATTCAGCACCGCGGTTTCTCCCTGGTCGATGTTTTCCAGCCGTGCGTGACGTTCAACGCCACTAACACTTTCAGGTGGTTCTTCGGTAAAGTAGTCAAGCTCGAAACCCTCAAACATGATCCGACCAACCGCGATACCGCCTGGAAACAGGCGCAGAACGAAGAAAAGTTGCCGATCGGGATATTTTATCAGCAAGAAAAACCGACGCTGGAAGATGGATTCTCGGTATTAGCGAAAAGACCGCTGGTTGAACAATCGCCTGAAAAACGACAAATCAAGCCGCTGTTGGAGAGGATGAAATAAAAACTAAAACGGCGCTATGTCGGCCGACTGTATTTTCGCAGCCACTTGGCGATTGTTGGAACATCAAGTTTTTTAATGATGACCGAAATAATAAATACTTCGACCGCTTTATTCGTCGCCGATAATCGGTAGCCATTTAATCCTAGAAATCTAGCGGTTGAAGCTAGGGCCGTTCGCTTGTTGCCGTCCGTAAAAACGTGAAACTTGGCCAGTTTCTCCATATAGACGGCCGCCTGGTACCACACATCGGGGTACAAAGCTTCCCCGCTAAACGATTGCCCTGGCGATTCGAGAATGGACAATAATAGTTCCGCGTCGCGAACGCCGTGGCTTCCGCCGGCATAGTCAATGACAACCTTGTGAAGACGTAGCACCTCTTCACCATCCAGATAGATCATGCTATTTTTTGGCCAGCGCCTTGAGTGCCGGGCCGTACTCTGACAAAAACTCTTTCGTCCAGACGACGAATTCTTTTTCATCTTTCACTTTCCGAACCGGTAAAACAATAATCCCGCCGCGCTTTTCATCGCGCTTAACGGTCACCTGATCGCCAACCTTCAACTGCAGAGCGGTAAGAAAGTCCTTGGGAATGGTGATGGCGGCAGAGGTGCCGACTTGTAGCACTTTTTGTGACATCTGGTGAGAGAGTTATTAGTAGGCAAGGTTCCGCGTCGGGAGACTGCCCATGTTCGGTGTACGACTTCCTAACGGGAATGTGTTCGTATTATAATCCTATTATAATGTAGTGTCAACCCAGCACCGCTTTGGCTTAAATACAGGTTTTCCACCAAGTTGTTCTTTCTCGTGGGTAAGCTTGACTAACGAAAATCTACGAATCAACCAAAGTGGTGCTCCGGTCAACTCCTGGTTGAGCAGTCGCCTGAAAAAAGACGGGCTGACTCGTTGTTGGAGAAGATGAAATGGTCCAGCGTTAGCTAGTGTTGGTGTGCGTGCCCGTCGTGATCGTGAGCGCCGCCATCACCAACCGGCGTCACCACGTACACATATTCAACTGGCGCGTCCGATGTGTTAATAACATTGTGCTCCGTGCCGCGCGGGATATAGGCCAGCTGTTTTTCCTTCACCATAAATTGTTCACCCTCGCAGATGACCGTGGCCGTGCCGCGGAGGACAATAATCGCTTCTTCGCGATTGTCCGTGCGGTGGGCGCCAACTTCCTCGCTCGGCGCGAGCGTGACACTGCCCGATCGCAGTCGCTCCGAAAACGGCGGTTTCAGTAAAGATTGCCGGCCTTGAATACCGATCACAAAAGGTGCGCGGTCGGAAACTATCCCTGGTTCCACTTTACTTCCAAGAAATGCGCCGCGCATGACATGCACGGGTCGTAGGCGCGGATGAGTTTTTCGATCTCGAATTCGATCTTGGCCGGCGGCATGGTGGGAATAAGCTGTTCGACCAGCGTGGCAATATCCTCTTCGATATTGACCTGATTCTGGTTCGTTGGAACGATAACTTCGCCGCTCTTAACCACGCCTTTGTCGTCGATATCGACCTTATGGTAAAGCGTGCCGCGCGGCGCCTCGATCACGCCCACGCCGGTACCGGTGCGATACGGCTTCTTGATGACCGGCTCAGGTGAGAATTTTTTCGTGGTCAGAATCTCGATCGCATCATCAAGCGAATGTAGCACTTCGATGGCTTGGGCCAGGTTGTTATCGAAAATGTCGGTCGAAGGAAAACGGTCGAGAAGTTTTCCGAGCGTCGCTTTCGTCTTCGGATGGAGCTTATCCTTGGCGATGTTCATCCGCGCCAACGCGCCGACCATATACGGCTGGCCTTCGCGTTCATAGGCCGAGGCTTGCGAGTATGGCAGGACGACGTGTTCCAGGTGCTGGCGAAACTTTTCTTTCGGGATGTCATCGTGTTCAGTGCGGCAGATCGAACCGGTCAAAAAGCCATAACCGTCGGGGATGAGCGCCATGTAGTGCGTTTTCCGGTCGAAATGGAACTTTGATTTGTTGGCAAAAACATCGATCAGCCGCCGGACTGCTGGGCGGGCGGCCTGTAGCTTTTCAATGGCTTCTTCGATGCCCGCTTGGTCGGGGAAGTGCATATAGCCGCCGATGGTCGGGTACAGCGCGTGGACACTGCGGCCGGCGATCAGCGTCGCCAGAAAATTCCCGGCGGCCTTGATCTCGAATCCGTCATGGAGATGCTGATGCTGTTCGGCGTCGTTCTCGTCAAAATCAAGGAAGGCGTCTTTGCCGTAAATATCCGGCATGGAAAACAGGTAAAGATGCAGGGCGTGGTCGCGGATCATCATCCCGTACATGGTCAGGAACCGCAGGCGCATGGTTTGTTCGGTGGGGATGATGCCGAGCGCGTTTTCGCTTGTTTCGATACTGCACAGCAGGTGGGCATTCGAGCAGGTGCCGCAGATGCGCGCCAGTAGCTGCGGCAAAGCGATGATCGGTTTGCCCTTCATGGCCTCGACGTAAAAGCGCTTATATTCGGTGATGCCGAAGTGGCAGGATTCGACCTTGCCGTCTTTGACCTTTAAATCGAGCGATGCCGAACCTTCGATCTTCGAGATTCGGTCCATGGTCAGGTCGAAGGTGTGCATAGGGGTTTAGGTGGTGGTTCCCGCTATTCGGCGGGATCCCGCGGAATCGCGGGAAAATTCTTTCACTAAAGCATCAACGGCTTGGAGGAAAAGTTTCGGGTTCATCGGGCAACCGGGGACCTGGGCGTCGACCTTGACTACATCGGATACTTTGAGCACCTTCGGCAGGGCCTTAAAGCGGTCAATCAGAAATTGAATCTCCTTGTTTTGCTCATCGGTGAACGTATTGCGCTGGCCTGACGGCATGCCGACGATGGCGCAAGCGCCGATGGCCACTAGTTTCTTGGTTCGGGCACGAATAGCTTTCAGTTCCGCCGCTTGTTTCTCCGAAGCGATCGCGCCTTCGACGAAAGCGATGTCGAGGTCGCCGTCCTGACGCTGTTTGCGCAAGACGCGGGCGTCCCGGAAATCGAATAGTTCTTTCCATTCCTGCCAATGGTCGTTCAGCAGTTCGGTGAAGATAATGGTGCTGTCCTCACAACAGGAGAACGAGTACCAACCGATGCGGATTTTCTTTTTGGGAGGCGAGGTTGGCTGGGGGGTCATGCTTGTTGCTTGATGACGGCTCGTAAATCGCAGGCGGGGTCGCGCAGTTGTTGACGGTACGGCTCGATCTTAATGTCCTGTTCGATAATTTTGGTTAGCGGCGCCAGGTCCGTCGTCCGATTAATCATGGTCGCGCCCTCAATCTCGCCGTCTTGGACGATAATTCGCGTGTAGGCGTTAGCTTCCGGCGAACCGCGGTAAATAATTTGCCGGTCGGCCGTCGTCCGGACGTCGCCGGTGAAAGCGATCGTAATGCCCAGGCCTTGAGCGGTATAAAATGAAACCTGGCGGTACGGCTGTCGATGCCCCATCATGTTCAATCCGGCCACCCGGCCGTGCACATGGGCATTCACCCAATTTCCCAATTGGATATTTTCATTTAAAATCAGATCCTTATATTCGGCCGCGTCGCCCGCCGTCCAAACGTCAGGCGCGCTCGTCTCGAGATATTCGTTGGCCAGGATGCCGCGATTGCAGGCGATCCCCGCCTTAGTGACCCACTCCAGCGGGCAATACGTCCCGATTCCGACGATGATCATGTCGGCCGGTAATGTTTTCCCGTCTTGGAGTTTAACCCCGGCGACCGCCGCTTGACCCATTACTTCTTGAACCAGCGTTTGGTAAATAATTTTCACTCCGGCCTTCTTCAGCGCGGCTTCGATCATCCGCCCCGACGGTTCATCGAGCAGCGGATCCCAAAAATATTTTTCGCGGATGATCAGTGTCGTGTCCACCCCGGCCAGCTTGAGCATGTCGCACATTTCGAAGCCGATAAATCCGCCACCGATGACGATCGCTTGCTTGGCTGTCTTGACGGCGGCGATGACCTGTTTAGCGTCGTTCAGCGTGCGAAGATGCATCACGCCTTTTTTATCGGCCCCCGGAACGTCCCACCGCCGGACATTGGTACCCAGCGCTAATAGCAGTTTTTCATAACTGATCTGTTGGCCATCTTGGAGCGTGGCGGTCTTGTTGGTCGTGTCCAGAGCGACGACTGGTTGTCCTAATGTATATTCGATATTATTTTCCCGTGCCCACGATTCGGTTTTCAAAAAAACTGAATCCCAGGGTATTTTCTCCAGGAAAAAACTCGGCTTCGAGAGCATGATGCGGGAATAAAACCGGTACGGTTCGTCGGACACGACATGAATACCGGATTGTTTGTCTTGAGCCCGAATGGTTTCGGCTGCGGTCGTGCCCGCCACTCCGCCGCCGATGATCAGGTACTTCGTTTGAATCATGGGTAGACTTGCCGGTCGTCCTCGTCGTAAACAAAAATGGCTTTGGTCGGGCAGGATTGGGCGGCCATTAAGAGCGCCTCGTCGTCAATCGTGCCGTCCTCAAAATTGGGTCTCTCCGTCGGGCCGGAATTTTTAGCCCCTCCTTTTTGCATGATCACCGCTTTATTCTCCCCGTCCAGCTCAAAAACGCCGGGGGCGTTAACTACACAACTCGCGGCGCCGATACATAAATCGCGGTTGACCACGATTTTTTTAATCTTTCCCGCGGGGCGGGATCCGGCTCCGCCGGACTTTTTTTCTTCGGCCATATAGAGTCCTTTCGTTTTAGCTTAGTTAGGCACCAGCCCTATGTATTGTACACAAAAAAACGGAGTTTGTCCTGGGCTTCAGGCGCTAATGTCTGGCAGGGAAATTATACACTTCATACACTTCACGCGGCGCTGTGATTTCCGAAAGGGCCTGTCTTGGTGGCCCCAGCGGGAGAGCGGTGGAATCGGTTAATCCACGAGCTGAGAGGCTGGTTAGATTATAGCAGGGATCATAAAGCTCCTATTTTTGAGGCTAAAATGGTTGTGTAAAGAAAGCAACAGATACTTCCTCTGGGCAGTAGAACCACTATTAAGGGGGTATGTTATTGATACTTAGTTGACAAGTTTTAAGTCTTCCTGTAAAATGAACTTGTCAACTAGTTTATTATGGGCACAAAAGACGACATTCTAACTAAGCTGAGGCGAAGCGGTTCAGTAACAACTCGCCAAGTTGCAAAGGATTTTGGTATTAGCAGAAATTACGCTCACATTGTCCTACAAGAACTCAGACAAGAAGGGGCCGTGTTTCTTATTGGTAAGACTAATCAAGCAAGATACGTTTTGGCGTCAAATAAAACAGCCGTACGTAACGCTAAAAAGGACATTCGACATCTATTCCTCAAGCTTCAAAACAGCGATCTCGACGAGGATGCCGTGTTTAAAAGAATTGAACAAGAGACGGGCATCTTCATAGATGTAAAAGGTAACGTATACCAGCTTGTTCGCCACGGGTTTACTGAAATGGTGAATAATGCTATTGACCACTCACGATCAAGGTATGTTGAGGTTGATTGTCGTAAAACGGAAACGGCCCTAACCTTCGTTGTGCGTGATAGCGGTATTGGTATCTTCAATAACGTACGAAATAAATTTCGCTTGCCAGGAACTCTCGCCGCTATACAAGAAATTTTAAAGGGGAAAGCAACAACGGCGCCAAAGAAGCATACTGGCGAGGGCGTCTTTTTCACATCAAAAATGGCTGATGTGTTTGTGATTGATAGTTACGAGAAGCGCCTCACGGTAAATAACCTGCTCCCAGACGTTTTTATTTCCGATCGTAAATCACTAAAAGGAACACGAGTGGGCTTTAGTATCCACTTAGCATCAAAGCGTAGCATGAAGGATGTATTTGATGCTTTTACTGGTAATTTTGATGGGGGTGCCAAGTTTGATAGGACACACATAACGGTAAAACTTTTTCAGTTTGGACGTGATCTGCCCTCTCGTTCAGAGGCCAAACGAGTCACAATGAATTTAGAAAACTTTAAAGTCATCGAGTTAGATTTTTCTGAGGTTGAAACGGTGGGCCAGGCTTTCGCAGATGAAATTTTCAGGGTGTGGCAAAGCCGACATCCGGACATTAAACTCGTGCCGACCCGCGCCAACGAAAACGTTGAGTTTATGATTCAGAGAGCGGGGGGGCCATTGGTCAAGAGCGCTTACGATTCTAAGGAGGCCCCAGAGGGCCGTTCTTATAGGGTCGGCTAGAACGTAGATGCTGCGGGTCCGCTGTATGGCAATTTGAGAATACCTTCTATTGCCTCTTTTCGGTTCTAGATCAGACCAACTTTTGTAAGCTCTCTTTATATTTGCGGCGGTGAAAAATTTGGAAACGCCAAACTTTCCCTAATCTATCGGATGAATATGGGGTACGGCGGTGGAAAATCTCGATTGGTAGGGAAATTATACACTTCGCGCGAATCTTCTTTGAAAACCCGATTCGCCGCGCCTCTTTTTCCAGCCGTCCGAGGGGTTCGTGCCGGCGTTCGCCGGCGCGCCGCCTACATAATGGGGTTCTTCGAACCGATTTTCCAAACAGCAATAGCAGTGTAAACAATTGATATCGCGGAAATGATTACCGTTACCAAAAAAGCGGCTACTTTAATAATGCTCGAATCGAAACCTACGGATAGCAAAACAACGCTAAAAAGGATGCTTAAAGTTAATAAAATTAACGCCCATTTGAGATAACTGTGGATTGTTTGCTTCATTTCAATATTTTTACTGTATAGATCAACCATCCTAGTACACCATCTTTCTCTTTCAGCGCGAACTTGATTAATAATTTCTTGCTGTGATCCTTGTAACCCACGTTTAATTGGTCTACCTTCGAACGCCTCGTATAGGCCATCGATGTGTTCGTTAAAAAGGTTATCAAGTTGTTCTTCGTTATCTCTCACGATTGTTAAGTATTGATCACGAACGTCCCGATCTGATTCATCAAAGAAAGCGTCTGGCTTTTTACTGTCTCCTCGCCAGGTCTGAACAATCCTAACGATTCTACCGCGGTAATTTCCTAATGCTGTCTGAAGCTTATCGAATCTAAAGATAACAAAGGTTCCGCCTAGGGCAAGTATAGTGCCACAAGTTTGAGCGATTGTGCTTAATGTGTAAAACCAAACGTTTGAATTCATGTTTCTATCTTCGAATAAAACGCTTGTTTGCCTTTTGTAATAAGTTTGTATCGCCAGCCCTTTTCCTTACAAAATTCTTCTGCAGTTTGACCTTTCATTTTCGTAGATAGCCAGAGAAGCAAAGGCAGGCCTTTCGTCTCGTGAAGTTCTTTTTTACCATCATTGTATTCAACAAGAAAGTCTGGTAGATAATTCCTCGGGAGCCCGAGAATGAAGTAACGAATCTTTATGCCATGACGTTTCGTCCATTTGGCCACGCCTGGGTCGCGCTCTAATTCAACCATGTACTCACGTTCAAGGGCGGAGTCATATTGTTCTTCGCCGTAAGGACTCTTTTTCAAATTAGTGAGCTTCCCCTTCTTGCTAACCATAGTTATTTCTTACTAAAAATACCCTCAATTAGTTCCGGGCGTAGAAAGAGATCGTGAACCTGATCAACGATCCCCCACAAGCGTCGTAAGGCTGCTTCGTCAGTACTTTCCTCAACATCCATTCCTGCCAAAAAGCGCTTTTTTAGGTGCTCTCTAATAATTTTTACTATCGTAACTTGTCGGTCGTCAGGATTTCTATCGAACTCAACCAGAGCATCGCGAGCGATTTGGTGAATCTGTTTGACTAGCCTCTCTTTTACTTCATCAACGCTCCAGTGTTCGGTCCTAGTAACCTTGGAAATTTGCTCAACTTGAACCTCGGGAATGTTTCCTTTTTCTAGAGTCACGAGGTCTGGGTCAATATTGTAGCTTTTTATCCCTGCTAATTCCTCGGTTATAGTAAGTTTGTGAAAATCATACTTATAGTTGTCCAAATACTTTTGCCATTCACGAATTGGCTCAACTGCCCCCGGTGGCTCTGGCGTAGGTGGTAAATCATCAAAATGAAGTTTTTCGGCTTCTGCTAAAGTTTTCCCGCCTTCATCAATTTTCTCAATAGTCTTTTCTTCGGGGATTTTTTCAACATCTACAATAATATCGGCAGGGTCAATGGCGTCTGGATAGCGTGTTGCTTTCAAGTGATCCCAAAGCCAAGAATGCTTTAAAATTGGGTGATCGACCACAAAAAGAGATTCCCATTCTTCAGGATTCTTACTCATCCGTCGTAGCCCGCGGCCAATGACCTGTGGCCCGTAGACTGAGAAAATTTGCCCGTCGATTTCTTTATAGCTGAACTTTCGAAATAACAAAATAACGGAAATATTTCGAACATCCCACCCCTCACGGAGCATTAACACTGAAACAACGGCATCCCATTCAGTTTGTGGGTCTTTGTTCAGGTCGCGAGCCGCTTCCTTCAATTCTTCTTCCGAATCGTTCGTTACCAAAAGGACTTTTTTGATCCCGTAGGAGGCGCCGACACTTTCAAGTTCTTTTTTGATTCTTTCCGCGTCTACGATTGACAGCGAAACCACAAATAATAAAGGCTTGAAGGGTTTAGGGGTTCGAATTCGTTGCTGTTTTAGCAACTCTAGGGCAATAGCAATTTGTTGACGCATCGGGTGGGTGCTGGTAATATAGCGCCTCGCCGGTATTTTTCGGCGCTCTATTTCCTCCCACGGGACTTCCTCGGCAGAAATTGTCTTGCCGGTTTCTGTGTCTTCGTAGGTCAGCTTAACTTTGCGCACATCGGGATGAAACACCACTGTTCGCTTGATCACCTTGTCGCGCATGGCTTCCGCAATGCCGTAAACGAAGATCATCTTGCTATCGGGATGGAAGCCGTCGAGTCGATCCGGAGTTGCCGTGGTATCTAAACGAAAGAAACGCTTTGGTTTGAGTTTGTTGATTAGGTCGTTGTATTGTTCCGCCTTTGTGTTGTGTGCTTCATCGTTGAATATACAAAGTTGATCGACATTTTCCATCAGGACCTTCCGGTTGGCTGTACGTTCGTAAATTTGATGTATGTTCCCAAGGATAATCGACCCAGCTCTCACACCAGCCGAACTTTCAGTTGGTTTCATTACATGAAGTGAGATGCGGGTTTTCAGCGCCTCAAACGAGTTAAAGAAAAACGGGAAAACATCATACATGTAAATTGGCGAGTTGGGATCGAATTCATCGACTAACCGCTCGCGGACGATGGTATTCGGTGTCAGAATCAAAAACTTTGTTTGATCATGAGTAATCATCATGTACGCAATCAACGCGCCGATGATGGTTGTTTTTCCTCCGCCGGTAACTATGTTTGTAAGGACATCCTTTTCGCCAAGCACTTCAAAAGAATAGACGCATCTTTCAATGGCTTCTAGCTGTACTTTCTCCCATTGATTTTGGTTCCAGAGTTTAACCTTTGGCTTAAAATGAGATGATTTTAAATGGTTCAAAAACAAAATGCCGTTTTCTGGTATACCTTGGTATCCAGCACTTCGCCATTCCCTAAAATTTTCTTCGTGTGGTTTGAAAAAGTAGTGCATATTTTGGGCTGTGTATAAACTATTGACTTTTTGCGGGCACCTGCTATACTGCTAGTACAGTATCGAAAGAGGGCGTCGACCGTTAGGACGATAGCCCTTTTTCATTTTTGTTGCTATTTGGAGGCGTGTTTATATGATCTGTTTTGTCTACAAAAATGTTAAAATTGTGATTCCTAAATCCCCTTACAAAGGTATCTGTCCCCAGCTTATTTTTTAAGTAACCAACGACTTCGAGTTTATGTTTTGCTCCGTCAACTAACTTTTTTGTAAATTTTATATCGTAGGTGACGGCGCCAATTAATAGGTCGACGAGCTGGAGTAAATCGTTCGATTTTGAATCAAAGCGACACACTCCAGCTAAGGCGAGTCGTTGTTTTCTGCTATTAAATTTCTTCTTTGTTTCCACTTCAAAGCGGATATCTTTGGGTGTTGTTACATAGTCCGCGATCAGGATGATGATTTCCTGTGGTGATAGTGCAGCTTCTAATAATTTTAGCGTGATTTGTTCATAGGCTAACCATGGGTTCTGGTCAAAATTTTTGAGATAGTAATCGCTTTTAGTGCTTATGGAATAAGAATAAAAATTTATACTCCTTGTCTCAAAAAGAGCGTCAATTGCCGTCCTTGCAAAACCGATATTGTTTTTTGATAGTTTATTAAATTTTACCTCATCATAGAATCTAATTTTACTTCTTTCGAAAAACAACTTGCTCTGTAGATAATACGGTTGACTCATCTTTAGCATCCCAACGGTGAAGAACTGATCCTGCCGATCGCTTAATGTCCCAGTTTCATCCAGAAAACAAAACTTTGTCCAGATTTGGTTATAATCTGAAAGTTTAAGATCTTCGGTTTTTATTTCTTTGTTGGATTTAAAAAAGCTCATATTTTTACCAATTTGCTAAATATTATTTCTCCTGCCAAATTATCCTGAACCTTGCAAGCAACTGTATATTTCCCGGGCTTATTGAATGTATGGCGAGCCCCCAAGATAGCCTTAAAGATCTCGCCGCGCTGTTTATCTCGAACCTTTCCACGAGATAGTATGTATTCTTTATTTGCGGAAAAGTGTCCCTCCTGGTAGTCAAAATCCCATTGACAATTCACTAGCCAACCGTCTTCTTCGGTTGATAGCGCGTCGATTGCTTCAAGTTTGTATTCAAGTTTGTTGACTTTCTTTACCCGAATATCTCCAATAACAGGCGCTTCCGGAAAACGTAGGAAGAATTCCGCTTCCTGAATTTCAGGATAACGGCTAAGAACGCGTTCACGAAAGCGGTTAGACCGTAGTGGAACGAGCTCGATGTCAATAAGTGGCGTTTGCTCGTCTTCTGCGAAAAGTTTGTTTTCGGAAACGTACTTCGACAAGGTTTTGATGTATTCCTGAACCTTTGGGCTAAACCGCCATCCAATAATTTTCGCGTGCACTGGTTTGTTAGGTTCGAGATTTGCTTTTATTTCATCGAAGAATTTCTTGACCTGTTTCGCGTCAATAGATTCGTTCGGATTTGAGGGACCGATAAGTATTGGCTCGCTGTGTGCAGGCGGACGGAAACCATCAATTACGCTTTCAGCGGTATTTCTACTTGCTCCGTAACAGGTTAAGACAAACCCAATGAAATCTTCTTGAGGCAGGTTTTCAAACTTATCAATTGGATATACACCGAGATACCCAACCTCGATATTGGGTATTTTGGAAATCGCTCCCTCGGCCTGTAACTTCAACTGAAAACCTTCGGGGGCGGATATGTTTGTTTTTACGCCACTCATTTCCTCACCAGCTTTTACTAACCGATCCAGTGTTACTGCTATTGCAATTCGCGATGAGTCGCAACCAATAAAACGACGATTATATTTCTGTGATACCGCCAGAGTGGTTCCTCCACCACAGAAAAAGTCTGCTACTGTGTCGCCGTCCTTTGAAGAAGCTAAAATAATTCGTTTTATTAATTCCTCGGGTTTTTGAGTTGGGTAGCCGATTCTTTCGGGGTCTTTCTGTTGAAGGTGGCTTAAATCAACCCATACGTCAGAGGGCGGCACCCCTTCATCGGCAAAGTATTTATATGTCTTATCTCCTGACTTTATGGAATAATAAATCCTTCCATCTTTATCAACACTTTTTTTCATGTGATGGTGTCTAGCCATATCCCGAGGCAGGGAAATAGCTTCCGGCCGGAATGTCCATTCAGAACTTCTTGTGTACCAAAATATTATGTCATGTTTTCTACTATAGAATTCCGTTGCTCTCCCTCCAGATTCATAACCCCAAATAATTTCGTTCTTAAAATTCGGATAACCAAAAATATTATCTAATTCAGTCTTAATATAATGGCTAGCGTGCCAATCACAGTGAACATAGATTGAGCCGGTCTTTTTTAACACTCGGCGCATTTCCCACAATCGAGCGTTCAGCCAAATAAGGTAAGAGTCAATCCCGCCCTCCCAAATATCATGAAACGAGCGAACCTCGTTTGAGTCGCCCCAGATCACGTTGTAGTTTCTTCCAGAGAAGAAAGGAGGGTCAATATAGATGAGATCAATTGTTTCAGAAGGCAGGGTTCTAAGTACTTCTAAGTTGTCACCGAGAAACAGTTGATTTGTGGGAAGAATGGGAGCGTTGAAAATTACCGTATCGCCGTGGTTGACCGGATGAAGACGTGGTAGTCGGATATATGGAAAGGCAAGATCAAATGCTTTGTGTTCATCGTAACCGAGAGGCGGACGTGCTGGGTCAGGAAGATTATGAACGCGTTTGCGGATTTTATCCGGAATACTGAAAACGCGCCTCTGTTCGGGAAGTGCTTGCTTCTCGGATTCCTGTTGTATCCGTTGTAACTCCTCTTGTGTCTGTGATGCCTTGGTCTTTTTCATAGGCGATTTACTTCTTGAATAACTCGGCAACCGAAATACCAAAAGCTTTCGCAATTTTCTCCAACGTTTCGACAGTAGGATTTGAATTTTCTTCAGTTTCAATTTTCACGACAGTGTTCAGGGCTAGGTCGGCCAATTTAGACAGCCGGTCCTGGGAGATTCCTTTTTCTTGTCGCAACTTCCTTATGTTGCCGCTAACTGTATTTGACACGGTTATTGTTTCTTTATACCATTATAGTAAACCTACTATAGTAGATACCTTTCATTGAACTTATTATAATCATAAGCTCATTCAAGCCTTGAGTCAAAGCGGGGAGTCCCAAAACGCGCGCACGGGAGGGCGGGGCAAACGCTTATCCACAGGGCGGCGCACCCCGTAGTAACGAGGTACGAACCCCTCGGGCGGCATGGCGATTTCCGAAAAAGTTTCATTTGGTAGCCCCACCGGGATTTGAACCCGGGTTACCGGCTTGTCCGGCCTGAAGGCCGGATCCGGCCGGGGCCGGAAAAAGCATGAAAATTATTATCGATCCTGGTAGCCTCAAGGGGAATCGAACCCCTGTTCTCAGCTTGAAAAGCTGATGTCCTAACCGTTAGACGATGAGGCCGCGGGTTGCTTAAGGTTTTTGCGCAGACGCCCGGATTTCTTCAATTGCATTTCTCGCTTCCGCGCTTCTTGCTTCGTATTGAAACTTTCGGTCTTGACCAGCTTCCATGGTCGATATGTTTTGGTAG
>JBBTRH010000028.1:0-1319 GCA_038065275.1 Patescibacteria group bacterium
GTGGAGCTTACCAGAACCGCCGTTCATTTGAGCTTACTACCTAAAGAAGCTATTACTCAGTAATGGTTTCTTGTCGGCGGCGGAACACTAAATACCCCCTTGATTGTTGTTCAGACTCCTTGGATTCCTCCCGAATAATCCAAACACCCTCATACCCAGCGGTTAATAATGCTCTAACCTTTTCATTGGCATCGACGTCAACCAAATCGCCGAATTGAACAGGTACTAGGTAGGTTTCCTGGTCGAAATGTTGTCCATCAAACACTGACACTTGATGAAACTCGATGCCAAGGTCCTTGTCTGCTAACTCAACTGATTCAGTGGTACTTTTAATTACCGCACGCGCACCACCTTCTTCTAGAGGGCCGTAAAACTCTGGGTCATACCCAGCAATTCGAAATCCGTTTTTCATTCGCAATCGCAGGCTTGGGTAGTTCTCTACTCTGACCGTCGCAACCAATGTGTCCTTACCCTTCGCTCGAGCAAGAACCTTTTGAGATTCATTCGCAAGTCGACCAATCCCTTGCCCTTGCTTTTCAGGATCAACCGCCGTTCCATACGCATAGGCTTCATTTTTAGCAAGTTTATATCTCCCTAGGGCAGGAATTTGCTCAAAGAGAATTTGCGTTTCTCCAACGACATTTCCCTGCTCGTCTTCGAACATCACCACGGCACCGTGATCATGAATCTCGCCAAGTTCTTCAAGAGAAATCCCATGATGCTGCCCAAAAGCAACATCGTCGAGCGATTTAACTCGGGCGCGGTCTTCGTCCGAGTCAGCAAGTCTAACATGTAAACCTAGACCTCGCTCGACGATCTCACTCTGCAATTCCTGCAGATTAGCATTCATCTCAGTAGATTCTCCAGACATTTCGGCTGTCATATAATCTATAACCCGGATATTATACCACGGTTCTAACCCAACGTTGCCCCCTACTTGTACAGGGCCAGAAATATTGGTTTAAAATTCTTGGCACGGGCGCTTGGATTCGAACCTGGAATAAAGGTTTTGCCTCCGGCCCTTCGGGCCGATAGGCCCGGAGGGGAGACCGTCTATTCTCCGCTGATGGCAGGGGTACTAGGATTCGAACCTAGAATAGCGGTTTTGGAGACCACCGTGATACCATTTCACCATACCCCCATGAGCTCCATCTTAGGGTTACTTAACCTCTTTGTGCAAGGTGTGCTTCTTTTCCCACTTACAATATTTTTTCAACTCAATCTTATTCTTAAGCTTCTTCTTGTTTCGCTTCGAGTGATAGTTGATGTGCTTGCACACCGTACACTGGAGTTTGATCAGGTTGTCTTGGGACATAGGG
>JBBTRH010000029.1:0-17346 GCA_038065275.1 Patescibacteria group bacterium
TTGCTCCCTTTCTTGACGTACTGCTGGACGATGTCGCCCAGTTTGCCCCAGGCGATGACGTTGTGGAAGTCGACCGCTTCCTTCTTAACCTTCGTCTTAGCGTCCTGCCAGGCGTAATTCGTGGCGACGCTGAAGCGCGTGATGTGCGCGCCGGTCCGCAGGCTCCGCGACTCCGGATCCCGCACCATATTCCCGATCAGGGTGACTTTGTTTAAGTCCATACCCTTGTCCTTTCTTGACCCGGCGCTCGATCCGTTCGACAACGGAACAAGTGTGGCCGGGTGCCTAAGCCGAGATCTGTCCCCGTCCCGGCCACCAATAGCGCGGGATGGAGAGGGGTACAAAGAGAAAGGATTATGCAGGTGGAGCGTTCTTGTGAAAAAAGCCGAGTGGTTTAAAGTTTGACCAGAATCGTTTTGACACCACCACGGTTATACTGAACGCGACTAAGCTCAGAAATAAAAAGGCTATTGAAACCGAGGTACCATAGAGCGCGTTTAACGTATAGCGATTATATGGCACAGAATCCCACGGGCGAAAATGAATAATTTCCCAGGTAACCATGCCGAAAATAAATACCGTAATCGCAAGTATTTCGGCACCTAGCGCGACCAGGTATCGACAGTCATGTTTGAACGCGTAAACAAGTCCCAGCGCAACACCGATGATGAGCGGCATAAGCAACAGCCCTACAGAACCAAGTATCTGTTCAATCCAGCCCCACCCATTATACTTCGGAACACATTCTAGAAAATCTCTGCTCATCGAGCCGGCTGTACATTGTGATACAGTCAAAGAGGAAAGTACGCCTGGGATAACGTAGGTCAGTACAACGACCATGAGAATAGTAGTGCAGCCGACTGAAAACCCTATTTTAATAGTTTGTAATAATTGCTTATTCATAACTTATGACATACTAAGTATACACGAAGATGATATATGCCGGAACGATGCGTGTCCATCGTTCCGGCATATGAAGCGAGGTGACTAGTCGTGGTAGTACAACGCCCAGTTTCCGGGGTTCATACTCACATTGAGAACGCGCGCTTTCCACTTTCCGACGGTGAACTGCATCTCGTAGAAAGACCCCACGGGAAAGCCGGTGTAAAACTGGGCATAGTTGTTCGTGCTCCAATTGTTCCAGACACCCCAGATGTTCTTGGCCACCACGATGTAGTACCGCGGTTTAGTGGTACGACCGGGGATCCGGAATTTCACCAGCCAGTCGATGTCGCCTTCGTTCCGGTCATAGATCTCGCCAATATCATAGGCGTTGACCACTGACCAGCCCGGGAACGATGGCGGGATAGCCGCCGAGCTGACCCCAGGCCTGGCGATTCGCGACGGCTGGTTCTCTTCGGCCAGCGGCAGTACGACCGTTGAAGTGTTGGCAACCACCGGACTGCGGTACAGAACCTTGATTCGGCCCCAGCTCAACTTCTACGGAGCGGCAGGATCGGCCAGAGACAGGGTGGACCACGCGCCGATCGCAACCAGCGCCAGCAAGCACAACAGGGAACGTTTCACAGCTTACTCCTTTCGTGTAGGTGAAACCGTCTATTGACCGACGATGGGGACCACGGAACTACTTACTCACCTCCTTCATTTGTAAGGAACACGAAACATGCCTTGTCCGCCGACAGGCTTTCGTTATGCAAAAGCCAGCGGCTCGAACGACTCCCGGCGAAGGGAATCAGCCAAGCCACTGGCGGTTTCTAAATCCAGTCTACACCCCCCTGGGGAAAACGTCAAGGACTTGGCGGGGTTCGCCGTGAGCGGAAGTACTATCACCGAGATCTGTCCCCGTCCCGGCCACCAATAGCGCGGGATGGAGAGGGATACAAAGAAAAGATTATGGAGAAAGTTTTAGGTGTTCCTGTTGATGGGTACCGAGCCGTAATCGCGACCAAAAAGCCATGATGCCCATGGTCGCAAGATAACTCAGTAGAATCATAAGTAACATCGCCACAAGCATAGATGTCCCATACACCGCATCGAGCTTGTACGCATTGTAAGTAAAATTCATTCCCACATTATCGGTATACGTGTGGACTGTCCACGGCTCCAACCACAGCACCTCAAATCCGGCCATGACGGCAAAGTACGCCATTATGCTCGCGGATAAAGAAACAAAGTGGTGCCGCGTTAGTGGTCGGCGTCTGCGGTGAAAAATTGCGAAGGTCATACCAAAAAGAACGAATACGCCAAAGATACTGAACGACGTCGTCAAGAAATATCCCCAATTGATATTAAAACCGCGCTGATGGAACCAATACCACGTCAGATTGAAGAAGTAGCCGAAGAGCATGGTCGCAATAACCATGATTCCGGCAATGACAAATGAGGTGCGATACAGCCACTTCATTGGCGCAGTGCTTGGTACCGTTCCGTTACCCATGGCGGGACGCACCAAACGGACGAAATCTGTTCCACAGATGACGAGAAAAAACTAACGGCACGAGCATACCAACCAGGAGAATGATAATGAAAATAATAATCAGCGACGAACCATAGACACTGCGGTACTCATACAACGAATACCGCATTCCGTTTTCTGCCACCAGGATGCGCCATGGTTGATATTTCAGCACTTCATAGAGAACCAGTAAACCAAAATACATGCCTGACGCCACCGTCCACACACGAAACACATCCCGAATGGAAAGCGTAGTCTGCCGGGCAAGGAATAATCCGATCATGATTCCTAGTACAAATGGTGCCCAACCATAGATCATGATTGATGTTTGAGTGGGGAGCTGAAGAAGTGCCATTGTTAGTATCGCGCCAATGATACTTGGCGTTCCCACCTGACGAACATGTTGTTTTGTAATTACCATATGTGACTTGATAGTGAGTATAAATGGAAAACGGCGCGAAGGGGAGAGGTGTGTTCTCCCCTTCGCGAATGAAGGGGGTTACCCAATCGCGATCAGGTACAGCGCTCGCTGGATTGGGTACCCGTAGTACGCCTGGTGCCACCACTGCAAACGGGTCGGCACTGCCAAAAACTTGCCCCTCCAAGGCGCAGAGAAACCAGTCAGGTTCCAGCTGAGCCAAGAGTTCGGATCCGGATTCTGCCAGCCGTTGAACCATAGAATCCATGGCAAGTAGTTGATGCACGTGAACCGACTGAATAAATCACCGTCAAAACTCAACATGGGGGTTCATATCAACGAGAAGTGAAGCCGATAATAGCGATGATCACTAGCCAGAGTACTTCGGCGACGAACATTCCCACGCTCAGTTTCTTCCACACCGCTCGGCCCGACAGCTTCCATCCCAACCATAATGCTAAAGCGATAAGCAGTGGCCAGGCGCAGAAGATTAGTATTTCGACATCGAGTAACCACATAGTGATAGTATTAACGAGTAAGAGATTACTGATAGAGTATATAATGAAAAATGTGACGGGGTCGAGAATGCATCTCGACTCCCGTCACGTCCGATCAGAGGTAATACTGCATCTTCGCCTGATAAGCAAGGAACCAGTCGAGCGCGGGACTGATGTATCGCAATACAGATGCGCCGATGATGATGTGCCAGTTGATCGTCCCATCAGGATTCACCCCGGTAGCGTAAACGATCAATGGTTTGCCGGCCGCCCGCAGTGCGTAGTACAACGCATACGTGTAGGAGATTCGGTAGCAGCACGAACGGGGAGTCCGATAATCGATGTAGAAATCCCGATCGGAGTCCCACCCGTAACGGATGCGGGTACCGTCCTGCCAGCTGGCGAGCGCCTGCGTCGGCTTCGCCTCCCTGGACGTCGAATCCCCGACGAACACCATAAATGTGCTCGAATCGGGGATAGAACGGTGAACTCTCACCTCCAACTCCGGCGACACGCGGATGACGCGATACTCGGGCTGTCCGTTGGACTGCACGTCCGGCGCCACCGGCGACTTCTGCCCACATCCCGGCACCGACATCATCAGCGGCAATCCGACGACCACCGCCGCCAGACACAACATGAAACGTTTCATGATCGTACTCCAAGCTCTACGCCTACGGCGCAGAGCAGTGGTGGAACTACGTGAACCCGGTGGACAACCTTTGTTCTTCTGAATAAGCCACAGCGTTTGTGCGTATCACCTCCTTTAGTTGTAAGGAACATTGTGTCGCTCATTTAAGCAACACGAAACAGGCCCTAGTGACCGACGACTGATATTAACGAAAACCGGCGGCCCAGACGACCAGCGCGAACGCGCTGATCAACCCCCGTCGACGCTGTCGCTTTGGCGGGGTAAACAAGCCACCGGTTCTCTCTGCCTTCAGAGTACTCCTCTCGTCACGGCTGTCAACCCAGCACCACTTTAACTAAACCTCCAGCCATTTAATTATGGGTAGACAGTAATTTCCCATATACCCGTGAGCCAACTAAAGTGGTGCTGAGTCAAACCGTGATGGGGATTCGCCATGAGCGGAAGTACTATCATCGAGATCTGTCCCCGTCCCGGCCACCAATAGCGCGGGATGGAGAGGGCTACTTTACTGTTGTGATTGTCGATGAAATGGGTACGTTATCACAAGTCCAGAGACGATGAGAACCGTTACGATAACAATCCATGACTGTGCGGGCCACCGGCTAAAGAAATGATAAAAACGACTTACTATCGTGTAAACCATCACATCCAGCATGAATATTATCTCGAATATGAGCAGGCCAGTATTTTTACGAAATGCAAAAGTAATGATTATACTCAGCATACCAAGTAGAAAGGCACCAAGTAACCATGGGGCAAGTCCGCCGAAGTAGTCTTCACTTGTGCCGACGAGAATATCAACAGCATCCATGTAGCACGATGGTTGTTTACAATAGTCAGTTAGTTTTGGCGCGGGGTACACGATTTCAATAATCCCTGCAAAAGCAAATATTGATGAGCAGAGGAGAGTAATGAGCGTGGGTTGTTTCAAAATCATGATAATAGTCTAGATGGTAATGTTGATAAAGAAAAGAGGTGGGAGAGTACGCGTCGCACTCTCCCACACTGAAGGAGACTAGAACTGCCAAGAAATCCCGCCCCCAGTATAGTGACGAATGAGCGGTCCGGCTGTTTCTCTAGACCAGATGTACCAACAACTCCAGGCATAGCGCTGGCCGACCTGGGCGAAAATGGTCACTGTCGATGACGGCGCACTCTGACCATACAGCCCGATATAGGCGTAGTACCAGACATACGGCCTGATCTGGTTCGCCAGCATCGAGCCCACCGCGAAGTTATCGACACTATCGAAATTGCCACAGTCAAGGTAGGCGTATGGCAAGTTCGACGACCAATACCCGGTCTGATTGGCGTAGTTCTTGTCGATGATGTGCGTCTCGTGTTCGTAGGTTGCGTCGTACGGCCAGAACTTTGAGACGCTGTTGAAGATGAAGGTCTGGTACGAGTAGGACTTGTTCACTTCAGACGAGCCGCCATATGACGCCCACATCTGGCTGGGGTGGTAGATTGAATTCGGCTCTACCCGTCTCTTGAGCGATTCCGAATTGACCGGAAAACCAGGATTATCCGGTGTCAGTTGTTGTTCAACCACCCGCACCATCGGCAGATCTTTGACCATGGCTGACGTCGCTTGGACTGTCACCGCCTGGGTCTTGATCGTAGCCGCGCTCAAGGTTGACAGTTCCGACATTGCCGCTGAACGCATTGTTGCCATCTCGGGTGCCTTTTGCGACAGCATCAGATTCAGGAATTTGCGGTGCTCGCTAGCGAAAACTTCACCAGCAGTCGTCAGATCACGACCGTCGAGACGGAATCCAGCGACGTACTCGGGCCGCTTGATCCTCAGCTCGAGGATCTTCAGGTTGTTATCACGGGCGAACTGAGTCAGCTCCGAGATAGTCCCCGGCGTATCGAAGACCAGCGTCAGAACACTGTCTGCGGGTGCCGTTGCTTTCACCACATTTGGGGCCGTGGTCTGAGTAGACTTGCCGCATCCCTGCACCGACACCACCAGCGCCAGTCCGACGGTCGCCATGAGCAGATAAAACCAATGCTTCCTCATCGTTTCACCTCGCGGTTGAGCATGAAACAGCATGAACGGTACAAACACGGCCATCTGATTCACGGCGAGTGCTATCACCTCCCTTGCCCAGCACCCAAGCGAAGCGCGTGGTGCTAGGTTATGTTGTAAGGAACGTTACTCCCTCCTTAGATCCTCCCCCAGTCCCCCACCAGGCGGTTATAGACAAATCTTGGTGGCTTGGCGATTTTGATAGTAGAAGGGGCGACCGCCAGCCCAGGGATGATGTTTATGCCACAATATCAACACCGTCGGACATAATCTCAGCAAGGTTCCGAAGCTTGGGGCGGTGCCTATATGTTGCGAATGTTTTATGAGCGCTTGCATGGACACATGCAGATTCGATATTGCTACGACGAGCAACACACCTCGAAAAACGGTTATTCATGAAAGGGGGCCTTTTTGAATCAATCTCATGTCACCAGGGATTACGGTATATAAAAGGATCATGATTACTGTTGTGGCCGTTGTTTAAATAATCTCCCTCCTGTCTGAACATGAATAAAAGAATGGTCAGGAAAAACAGTAACACTTACATCCCTCCGCCCCAAAATAAGGACGAAACAGAAACAATAACGGCGACTTTTGTCAAAAAAAACCAAACGGCGTATCGAAAAATGAGCGGCTGTCTCCGAAATATTTCTAACGGTGAACGCGGGTCACCGTTCGCGAGTTTCGTCATGACATACAGGAGCAGTCCGAATGGAAGCCCAAGAACCGGACCGGCGACCACCAAACCAGCCACGACGCAAAAAACTATCGCCCCGATCGGAAACCATCGGCCTGACCGTCGTTGTACCCATCCAATCGCTATCAAGGTGGTAATCAGCAACCCGACCGCGATGAACCATTCAGTCGCCAATCCTGAGCCAGAGAACACCGTCACCAAGGGAGTGAAGAAGATTGATCCGCTCTCGCGAGTAAGACACGCAAAGCTCTCTGGTATACCAAAACCACATAGTGTTGCGACTGAAACTCCATAGGCTAGTAGCAAAGTAACAACAAAGATCCCGATCGCCAGAATAAATATTTTTTTTCGAAGTAACCTCATGTCCATAAGAAGATACTCTTTATACAATATTAATAGAAATAGTGGCGGCTGGGAAGAGTTTAACTTCCCAGCCGCCCGACGCACTACGGGCGCCACGGATAGGGGTGATAGTGCCACCGTTGCTTGTTCCAGTCCCACTGGTGGACCCAGAGCGAGCAGTTGTGTGTCCCGTTGCACCAGATGTTGCTGGGTTTCCAGATCGACAGGCGATCCATCGACTCCGCCCAGCACATCCAGCGATACTGCCACGGACCATAGAAGAGGCTGACGAAGCAGTCACTGAAATACCGACCGTAGTACGGGCCGTTGTTCGTCAGGCACGGGAACACCTCGGCTGTGCCCTTCACGCTCATTCCGCTGTGATGGTGCTCACCATCGTGGCAGAGATCGTGGACGACGTCATACATGAAGTGGTTGATGCCCACCTTCACGGTCAGATCAGTCGTGCGGACAACCGCCCCACGAATCTTGAACTCGATCTGCTGCTGGCCAGCTGGAACGCCTACGGCTTCGAACGTGCCGTCCAGGGAAACCGTGGCTGGGACACCGCCGACGAAGACCTCGAGGCTATCGGTTGGATACGTCGTCCGAAACTCGTAGACGTTCCCGATCCGCTTCCAGGTGGTCACTCCGTGTTCGATTGCGACCGGCGCTTGCATGAAGTCGATGTTTTCCGGACGCACGGATTCCGGAATGCTGTCAGCCGGCAGATGAATGACCCCGAACAACTGGCCATGGACAGTACCGGAAGATGGACTGGTCAAATGGTCGGCATCCTTCCCACAGCTCGAGATGACCAGCGCTAGCAAGAGTGCACTCAGCGCGATGCCAAGCCGGAAGACTCCGAACTTGCTCAACATGTTCCACATCCATTTCTGCTCCTTTTAGGAGCGCGAGTGTTTACGGCGTGAGGAATCACCTCCTCACAGTGCGAGACACTGCGATCTGGCGCTTCGAACTCGTTGGAATGGTCCACCCCCTTCGGTTGTAAGGTACGTTCACCAGAGAAGACTCGTTCGTTCATCCTCCCCCAGTCCCCCACCAGGCGGTTATAGACAAATCTTGGTGGCTTGGCGATTTGATGATGGAAGGGGCGCCGCCTGTTGGGGGGATGGGAAAGGACGATTTACATCGGTTATGGAATCAATATTTTCCACCGACCGCGGGCCAAGCCGCGATCGCGTTCCTCACCCTGGATTACAGCGCGACCCCGGAACATTGTCGCGGGGTCGGTGGAAATTTGGGTTGTTGCGGCGGTCAAGCGGCTGATAATCAACCGCCAGCCGACATGTTCAAAGAATCCCGCGCGATGTTTGCGCTTTTTATGATACCGTAGATGGTCTTGATGATTCGTCATCGGAATTATTCTCAGGTTATCCACCTCTCTCGCGACGGCGCTGTAGCGCGACGGCGCACATTTCGGATTTACTTTGCACAAATTCGGCCGTGGTTTAAGGTTCGCCGGGGTTTGTTTTGGTCTCTTATTGCGACGGCGCTCTTTTTCGCGACGGCTTTGTTCTGAGGTAAGGATACGGCAAATCAAACCAGTCGTCAAGACCTTTTACAAACTATCCCTCTTTTTCGCAAACTCCAGTTTACATTCCCCCGCCGAAAAGGAACGGAAGGATGAGTACGAATTTTAGTATCTCTAACGCCACCGCTGTCAGCGCGATACGGAGAATGGGCGTTATCCGTCGAATCCACTGAACCTGATGAAATATCCCGGCCTCGGGTTTGAGAAGTTCGTAGAACATAATGCCGCCCGGGATCATCAGCACCGGCCCACCGAGAAAATACGCGCCGACGATACAGACCGGGAGCCAGAGGTAGGGGTAGTATCGCGGTAGCGGTTTGTCCATGGCTTCTCCAATGGTAACAAGGTCTAAATAGGAAATCCAGTACCGTTTAACCGAAGTCGGCTACCCCCCTGCCGCGGCGATTGATTTCACTCCGTTCATCAATCGCTCGCTCCCTCCCCCTCATTCGAGGGGGAGGGTATCTTGACTTCGGTATTTCTTCGGGTCTATACTAGAACCTATGCCTCTCCCTGCCTACCAGCGCCATTCCCCTCTCCCAGCCGCCACCCCGGTCAAAATCCGCGAGCCCATTCGAGTAGCCGTCGATTTCCTGCCAGCCAGCAGGCAGGGTCAAAGAACAAAGGTCCGGCCGCTAGCTTTTGTCTGGTCGGGCAAGAAGTACGCAGTCGAGAGGGTCAACCTGGTCTACAAGCGCCGCGACGGCGCCCGCGACCTGTGGTGCTTCGCCGTTTCCGACGCCGCCAACAGCTACGTCCTGCTCTACGATCCGGCGGATATGCGGTGGACGTTGGAGGAGGTGTATACCCTATGACCACCGCGCGTTATCCTTCACTACGGCCACGCAGGCGCGGGTTTAAACCCGCGCCTGCGTAACCCTTCGCAAAACCTCCTATGATGCCCCGAATCATTTTACACCTGGATATGAATTCGTATTTCGCTTCGGTCGAGCAGCAAGCAAACCCTTTTTTGCGTGGGAAACCGGTGGGGGTGGTGGCGACAATGACGGCGAATGGGTGCGTCATCGCTTCCTCGATTGAAGCCAAAGCCAAGGGCATTAAAACCGGTTGCCGCGTGCGTGATGCGCGGGCGATTGACCCGCACGTCATCCTCGTCCCGAACGACGCCGCCAAGTACCGCACGGTCACCAGCGGCATCATGCGCATCTTGCGTTCCTACACCGAGGAGATTGAGTTTTACAGCATCGACGAAGCCTTTCTCGACCTGACCGGCTTCTTCGCTTCACTCGACGAAGCCGCCGCGATCAGCGAAAAGATCCGCCGGCGCATCACCGGCGAGGTCGGCGAATGGCTGAAGTGCTCGATTGGCATCGCCCCGACGCGGTGGCTGGCTAAGTTCGCCGGCGACACGGCCTCGAAAGGCACCACGCTTGTCCTCCATCATGGTAATCTCACTGCGCACCTCGACCCGCGCCCCCTGACGGACGCCTGGGGCATCGCCCACGCGCTTGAACGCCGCCTCAATCGGCTGAACATCTACTCGCTCGGTGATCTACGGCAGTATCCGGTCGCTAATATGATGACTATCTTCGGCATTCTCGGATATGAACTGTGGGCTAACGTCAACGGCATCGAATACGCCACCGTTCAGCCCCAGCGCCTGCCAAAGTCAATCGGTCATTCCCATGTTTTTGCCCACAAAGCCACGTCGCTCGACTATCCAAAAGCGGTCTTAGCAAAACTATGTGAGAAAGCCGGCCGCCGCCTCCGCGCGTTAGACTTAGAAGCTCACGGCCTGTGGCTTGGATACGGTTTACCTGACCGATTCAGTCATCAATACGGGCGGAGTGGAGGCGGCGGCGCGGTAACACTCCCCTCGCCCATCATCGACACACGAGACATTTTTCGCGTTTGTTGGGATATGCTTATGGGCGACCTCCCGCGCGGAGCACTGCCGAACTACCTCGACATAACGCTCTTTCGACTCCAGCCATGCAGTGATCAACTGGAGCTTTGGAGCTACCTGCCTCCAGAAAAAGACGGAGCGACACCCCGCACCAGAGCGGAGCGATTGGTGCGGGGGTGGCCGCGTGGAAAGAAAGATCCACTCGCCTTAGCCGTTGCCCTGGACGCGCTCAACGACAAATACGGCGACTTCACGGTCATCCGCGGCAGTTTTTGGGGGCTCGATGATCGGGACGTGCCGGATCGGATCGGGTTCCGTAAGACGGTCGGCGTCGATGATACAACTTTGGCCGCTGGTTCCTAGCGCTAGGAGCGGCGTCGTTTGCGCTGGTACTCCTCCCAGCCTTCATCCTGCTCCATCAATTTCTCGATCCGTTCGCGTAAGTAGTCGGCTTTGCTCAGCTTGGTATTGTGCGTTTTGAAATGCAGGTACTCCTCAATCGTGTTCGTCACCCGCAGGGTAAATTTGATGCGCGGAACTTCGCGGATGACGACGCCCTCGATTGATTTCAGAAACGACAGGATCGTCGCCCCCAGTTTTTCATCGTCATAGGCCACCACCTTGACGTAGCTCGGCAACTCGCGTTTGCTCAGACGCGAGAAAATTTGCGGCACGGTGCCGCGCCGGTAAAGGTAGATGGCCGGTTTCTTAAGGGCGATGGCGTGCGCCAGTAGGAAGCCGATTTCCGGATCGCTGGTCGTGCCTTCGATGATGAAAGCGTCCATCTGTTCCAGGAGCGGCACGTCGTGTTCGCGGCTGTCGGCCATCACCTCGGCCGAGACCTGAACTTCTTCCGCTTCGGTGTTGGTCGAGACGTACAAGTCGGTCTGCGACAGCGTCTCCTTGACCAGGCGGTAGGCCTGCTTGAGGTCGCTCTGTTTCGTCGGCGGCGCGTAGAAGTAGACGTGCACGGCCCGTTAGAAATTAGTGGCTAAAAGACGGGGCTGTGTTATGCCTCTCGATTCCGAATCGGTTCTTGAGAAAAATATCATTGACATAATTTCTTTACGGGCCATGGCTAGGACAAGAGTTTCTTCAGGCGCTTGAGATCGGTCGTTTGGCCAAGCGCCCACATCAATCGCAACAGGGCCGCCGACCGCGACGGTCCGCGCACGACCAGCGTCCCGGGGAAATCAACCGCGGTGGGCCCGGCGTAAACGACGATCGGCGTGGCGGGCGGCAGATGTCCGTCAAGCTGTTCAACCGCCGCCGTCACCGCTCCGGCGCCCTCCGGCGACGACAGGAACACGGCTCGGGTGCCGCGGGGCAAATGAAGGAGATGACGTAAATCGACGCCGGGCAGGTATTCGGCGACCGCCACTTTCGTCTCGAACGAGGCCCGGAGTTTCCACGACCGATCGCGGCGGCCAGCATGCTGACCGAAGAACCGGATGCCGAAGTCGATTTTTCCAAGGATGTCGCCGCTGATGTTCGCCATCGGTCCGACAATTGTCTCGCCGCGATAAATGTGGCTTCCGTAAACCACCACCACCTCAGCGATATCCGACACGGCTACTTGGACGGCGTTGATGAAACCGGCCTTGGCGCCGAAGTCGGTGACTGACGGCTTCGTCCGCGGCCGGCCGTCGGCGCTGACGAGCGGCGATCCGCACAGGACCACCGGCTTGCCGATGTTCTTCAACATCAGCGACAGCGCGACGGCCGCGGCCGGCAGGGTGGCGAGTTGGTGAACGACTACAAAGCCGTCAACGTCATCGTACCGTTCCCGAATAGCCCGACCGACGGCGGTCCACTCCGGCAGGCCGATCGCCCCAATGCCCGAGGCGATAAAAAAGCCTTCCGTTTCGGCGATGATATCCATTTCCGACATCGCCCTGAGCCACGGTTTGACGTGCGAGGCTTTGGTCACCGTATCGCCTAACCGGTGACGTTCATCGATCGTCGCGCCGCCGAGAAAAAGGAGGGCGACCGTTTTTCGTGGAGGAGTGGCCATGCTCCGTTAGGTATTTCTTAACCGAGGGTAGTAAATGCTGGTCAAAAGCGGCTGGCCCGCCCCGAAGTCGGCGGTACCGAACAACTTCGGCTGTGGATAGCGCCGTCTCCATAAATAACGACGGCGCTATATTATTTATAGCACAAATCGAGAAAAGATCAAGCCCCGTCATTTGACCCCGTTAGAGGTGAAATCGAAATAGGAGCTAACCGCTGTATAGCCAACACACTCGAAAAGCCTGCTTCCAACCGCTAGCGATCCTCACCTCTAACGGGGCAGAGTTGACGAAAGTCGCCGGTCAGCCTATGCTCTAGTATAGTCGCGCACCGGCCAACGAAAGGAGGATTGACGGCCACCGCGCCCGTTGCGCTTACCGACCGCTTGACAGTCCTGGTAAACCCTATTCAAAGGATTGATCTCATGGATGACCGGGGAAGTGATCAGGAACTGGAACCGGAAGACGAGGTCGAAGAATTACACCTCGGAGAGACTGCTCCCCGTCGCGATGCGTCGATGCTCCTGGCCGGCGATGACCCCATCTCGCGGGTCAAACCCCGGACTATGGGCTTGCGCACCTTCTCGGAGTTGCGCCACACCCCGACCGAGCGTAGCCTCGGCCACAAGCTCACCTTCGGCCGCCGCCGCTAGCCCTTTCCCCCACCCCACTGTCACGGCAGTGGGTCTTTTTTATCTGAGGAATAATGTCGACTTGAGTACCGGTGGCTCGGTCAGGGCAGACGAGTCGCCAGAGAAATCTCAACGCCGAGCCGGCCCACCCGGTCGCCACCGGAGCGGTCATCGAGTCATTCGACCCGACAGGTCCGAATCGACCGACCGCACCCGGCGCGTCAGTCGCGCCACCCAAACCGAATAGACGATCACCAGCAGGAGCAGGAATCCGATTAAGCTCAGCACCGCCCAGCTGTTCAAGCGTTCAGCTAAGCCAAGCCCGACCTGAATCACAGCTAGACTGATGTAAGCCATGATCAAGTCGATGATTAGACTGGTCATGACCAGCAGATGCGCGATTAAACGTTTAATTTTCCCTTGCGTCGGTTCCGACACAAGTCTCAGCGCCAAGCCGATCGGCAGATTACTGTATTCCGGATGGCCGGACAGCCAAGCTAGTCCGATCGTCAACACGATCTGCAACATCCCCGGCAGGAACACGATCCACCATGACCTGGCCACCATCGCATCGGGAACGCCGCTGAGGTCGAAGTGACCGGGAATCCGCGCCGGCAAAGCCGGATAGGCGATGATCAACATCGCCCAGGTAAGAACAATGACCATTACCGCTAACCACAGAAAAACACGGTTCGACACGCGCCATCCGCTGGCCATCGCCGGTGGTTCAGTTTGGTTGTTCATCGGTTACCATTCATAAAAAACCCGGCCTTGTTACACCGTCCTACCGCGGGTTGGCCGCCGCTTCGGCTCGAGCTTCAGCCCGGATGTGGCGCTCGAAGTCGCTTACCCGCGAGGTCAGAAATTCGAGATCGAACTGCGCCGGCAGTGTGTTGCTGACGCGGTGCTGGTTGGCTAACCCGATGCCGAGCCGGACCAAGTCCATCGGCGATATGTCGCCGCGAGTCAGCTTATGCCAGTAGCGCTGGTTGAGCGATACTTGGTGACGCCGTCCGAAAAAGGTGACTTCAAATTCCCAGCCGTGGTCGGTGATCAGTCCGGGTTTGATGGAAATTTCATCGGTCATACGGCCTTAAACTACTCCTCCCGGCCTGGGGCGTCAATGGACAGTTCGCTACTTCACGAAATCCATCCACAACCCGGCCAGGAGCGCGATGACCGAGCTGGCGAAGATAACGTAGTAGTTCCACCTCTCCCGCGACGACTGCAGGGTAGCGAACAGGTACTGCATCCCCGCCCGGTCGGCGTCGGACAGCTCCTTCAGCGGGGGGATTTTTTCGGCTAAATTCAGTTCGCGGATAACGCGGGTCCGGCGCTTGGCAATGTCGTAGCGATGGAGGAAGTAAACGACGAAGCCGACCGTGCCGATGTACCAAATCACGCGCAGAATGACCGGGTCGGCGTCAGTAAAGAAGATGATGGCGCGATAGGCAATTGTGGCCACGATCCCGGTCCAAAAGAAAAAAGCGCGGCTGGCCGGACGGTGGAGGGTCGGGATGGTCATCGTTTTAAGTCGGTCGTGAATGAGCGATCCCGGTTGGCGGCGTCGGCTGGAGGACGGCTGAACTGGGGTGGGTCGCCACCGCCGTCGGCGATGGCGGTCTGATAACGGCGGGGCGCCTGGCAGTCAGGCGGATCACCACCCCGATGGCCGCCGTCACCGCGTAAAATACCCACACATACCTCAAATTCGTCGACTGGACATCGGAGCCAAGCCACCAGGAATGAACCCAGATCAGGCCGAAAACGGCGTAGTTGGCGTAGTGGATATATCGCCATCGCCGCCGTAGCCACGGCAGTTTCATCAATAAGGCACTGCCGGCGGTCAGGACTAACACGAACAGCGACGCCATCCCTAAGTAGACGCCGCCCCAAAGTTCCGGCGCCACAAAGGTCTTGGCCAAGTACGCCTGGAGGCCGTAGCCGACAATGATCATCGTCGGATGAGACAGGGCAAACAGCAGGGCGCCGGCGCCGGCCACTCGGTGCCAAGAAACGATCCGCGGGAAAACTCGGAGCAGTAGGCGACGGGTGGTACCGATTATGACCTGCGCCCAAACAAAGAAAAAGGCGTACAACCCGACCAGCGGGAATAATCGAATGCTCAGCCGCTCGGTGTTTAGGCCCTGGAGAAATTCCGTTCCCCCACGAACCGAGAAGAACACATACCCCGGCACCATGGCCAGCGCGACATACAGCAGTGGCAGTAAGACACGGAGAGTCCGGCGCATGAAAGTATGGTACACGAAAAGTCGCGTTTGGGCGACGGTGCCCCGTTAGAGACGAACGCGGACCCCAAAGAGAATGATTAATTTTTTCAGCGTTCTGAACTGCGCCAGTTAACCCGGTAAAACACGTTCGCCTCTAACGGGGTCAAGCTGTGCTCATTAGACCCACCGCCGCACGCGGGTCGTGTAACTGGTATATGCCGGCCCGAATATTCGGCTCAGGTAACGCTCTTCAGCGGTAATTACCCGCCGGTCGATGATGACCACGATCACGGCGCCCAGCCACAGCATCCAGACGTTCCCCAGCAGGAGCGCAAATCCGAAGTAGCCGAGCGACAGCCCGAGATACATCGGGTTGCGCGAGAACCGATAGACACCGGTCTGGACCAGGGCGGTGGCCGGGCCGCCCGGAGTGACACTCGTCCCATGCTTCCGAAACGCCGCGATCGCCATGAACCCGAGCAAAAAACCGGCCACGATGACGACCACCCCCGCGGCGCGGACCGTTGACGGCAGTAAGTTCATCGGCCATAGCCGCTGTAAGCCGGACCCGAGGAACAATCCCAAGACGTACCACAGCGGCGGCGGAAAAACAACGCCAGAGTTATCCGGCCCGGGAATGAAGTCCGGTGAATGAGTCATCCGATTTTACCCGCTGTCTCGTATCTCACTTCCCCGCTTGACCGATCCTTGATCTCAAGCTTCCCCGCCGCCGCGGTTTTCTCACTGACCACAATGCGGGTCGGAATCCCGATCAAATCGCTATCGGCAAACTTCTGTCCGGCGGACAGATCAACGCGATCGTCGTGTAAAACTTCTTTTCCGCGCTGTTCCAGTTGCTGAACCAATTCATTCGCGGTTTTTTTAACCGTCTGGTTCCCGGTTGGATTCAGCTCAACCAGATGGAAATCAAACGGCGCAATCGCGGCCGGCCAGACGATGCCCTTTTCGTCCGCCATTATTTCCACCACGGTCGCCAATAGGCGCCCGATGCCGATGCCGTAACAGCCCATCACGACCGGGTGAGATTTCCCCGATTCGTCGGCGTACGTCAGTCCCAGCGCTTCGGAATATCGCGTGCCAAGTTTAAATATATTCCCGACTTCAATCGATTTCGCCTCCTCAAAATCATCTTTCTTCCTGCCTAAATCCCTCAGCACGTCTTCCGTAAACACTTCTTTGTTGATGGCCAGCGATTTATCCTTAGCCACGTAAATCGTATCTTCGCCGGCGGCGGTCAATGTTTGAAACTCATGGGAAAATTTCGAGAACACTCCCCCGCTGGCGAAGGTCAGGTGTGTTAGTTTGCCGATGCCCACGGCGTCATAGATTTTTTTATAGGCGGCGGCCGCGCGGTCGTAATAGGCGTCCAGTTCGGCCGCGTTCGTCGTGAACGAGTACAAATCTTTCATCAAAAATTCACGGCCGCGGAGCAGACCGGACTTGACCCGGAGCTCGTTGCGGAATTTCGTTTGGAACTGGTAGACGAATTTCGGCAGATCGCGGTACGAACCGATATACTGCTTCATAATCCTCGTCAGCGGCTCTTCGTGGGTGAATGACAAGCCAGCTTCAGCTTCATTCTTAAGCTTCGTCTTGAACCAGTTGTCGACGTTCCGGTCGTCCCAGCGGTCGGTCGCTTTCCACAGCGCCGGATCCTGGAGCGCCGTCAGCGACACTTCCTGGCCGTCAATGGCATCCATCGCCTGGCGGATGATGCCAACGATCTTATTCTGCACCCGCAAACCGAGCGGCAACATCGAATAGACCCCGGCCATTTCCTTAGCCACAAATCCGGCTCGCAATAATAATTGCGCGCTCTTCGAGACTTCGTCTTTCGGCGCTTCCTTCCGGGTCTTGGTAAACAGCTGGGACTGGCGCATAGAAGTTTAGTTTACCAGAAATTAGGACGGCGGTCAAAAAAACGCTTTAGATAGAAATAACTGTTACCGGGGAAGAGGCGGTCAGATAATAATTCCT
>JBBTRH010000030.1:0-1440 GCA_038065275.1 Patescibacteria group bacterium
GGTTCGTGATGATTATCGTGGCAATGATGTTGCATCGGCGAGCAGCACCGACTGTCGAGACGGAATAATTTTTCTAATAAATCCAACACGCGCGGGCGCACCCCTCCTGCCCGAGGTCGCCGACGCGCCAAAGCCGCTTTGGCGACGGCGCGAGGGGCATAGGGGAGGCGGGAGAGCCCGCGCTCTACCGTCCGCGGGTGCGCCGTCCTCTATCCTGCTCAATACGGAGGGCTGTTTTTTCACCCGGTTTTTGGGTCATTGACACTTTACCCCGTCACCTATAAGATGCCGCCGTTCATTCACAATCGCCTTGGTTAGAGTGTTCCAGGAAACTCCTGGAAATGACTGGCCCGGGCACTCTGGTTGGTAAGAGTCCGTGATTCGTCATGGCAGGCTTACCCGCGCGGAGGAAATATGTCGGAGCAGGAGAAGTGTCGGCTGTGCGATCGGAAGAAAATGCGCCCCTTCTCATCGGAACAAGCAACGGTAGCCTGGATTGTCACCCTGGCCTACCTGTTCGGGTTCTGGAACGCCAACTGGGGGCCCGACAGAATCACCAAGCACAGCGTGGATGGTCTCTGGGCAGTATTCGCGCTCCTCTACTTCATTGGCATCGCCGTCGCGATCTGGTTCGGAGTCTATGTCCGTCGGAACGTGATCGGCACGTCGTCCGTCCGTTACCGCGACGGAGAAGTGGAGCACGACCATGCGCACATGCCGACCCGGGTCGGCATCAAGTTCCACGATCATCGTGACCAGGAAATCCGCGGCCTGATCCTGCAATCTCCGGACTGCGGCTGGTTCAGGCGCGTGCACGTTCACAACGTGGGAACCTACAGCTGGAAGTTCAGCCGGGCGCGGAAGGGCATGATTCGCATGCGCACCTTCGACGAGGAGATGACCCTGTACCCGTCCTGCGTCATGCGCATGTTCTCGCACGGCAACAAACGCCCGCCGGCTTCTGTCGAGTACGTCATTGCAGACGCAATGGAGCACGATGGTCTGCAACGTCAACTGAATGAGTGCCGGACGCAACTTACAGACACACGCGTCATGTGCGATACGCTCGGGCAGACCATCGCAGCGGTGACTTACTACGTCGATCTCACCAAGAAGCGTCAGCGCGCAGAGATCGCCGGTCACGCCAAAGACCTGCTCATCGCCGGTCTCGGCATCGCCAGCATCGAGGATCTAACGCGGAATAGCTGGGATCAGCAGGCCGAACACATGCTCGGGCATCTGGAGAAGGAGTTTGTTCATACCACTTCAACCGGCATGGAACCAACACACGTGTAGCCCTTTCTTGTTTCAAGAACCAGGCGGCTAGTTTCGGCGCCTGGTCCTTTTCTTACTCGCTCCAAGACGCTTGTTATTCCTGCTCGACCGGATACCCCTCTTTGTCCAGCGCCTGTTTCAACTGCTCCGGCTTCACCGAGTCGT
>JBBTRH010000031.1:0-5157 GCA_038065275.1 Patescibacteria group bacterium
GCCGTAGCTATTCCGAAAATAGCGGAGGCGGAGAGTCCCTGTCCCCGAGCATGGTGCTGGCGAAAACCCGGCCTTGCAAAATATAGTTAAAAATGCTAGGATATGGTTCTCAATATGAGCATGATTATGACTCGAACTGAATTATTGAAAAAACTCGAATCGGATCGCAACTCCCGTGTGATTGCCTACGTTACGAGCGAAAGGCCACCTTTTGCGGCAAAAATCGCTCAAGATGTTATACCTCTTCTTGGGGATATCCTTGAAAGTATCGGAAAGGTAAAGAAAATAAGTTTATTACTTTATACGAGTGGTGGCGATATGCTCGCACCAATTCGTATTGTTAAGTTGATACGCAATCATTGTGATGAGTTTGAGGTATTGGTTCCATATAAAGCCCACAGCGCAGGGACGCTGATTTGTTTAGGTGCTGATAGTATTGTAATGGGGAGTCTCGGCGAGTTAACGCCAGTTGATCCAACGACAGGTCATCCATTTAACCCTCGTAATCCATCAAATCCACAGCAGCCTCTTGAAATCAGTGTTGAAGACTTAAATTCATATTTCCTTTTTGCCAAAGATAAGGCGGGAGTCAAAGACGATCAGATGATAGAGGTCTATAAGCTCTTGGTTGATAAATTACACCCACTTTCAATAGGAAATGCATATCGTGCCTATCGAATGGCGCGGTTACTAACCGAAAGATTGTTGATGCTTCATATGAGTAAGAAAAAGGATGGGGAGAAAATTAATAAGATTGTTAAAGAAATTACAGGCGATATCACTATTCATGCATTTCCGATTGACCGTGATGATGCTGTTGGTCTCGGATTGAAGGTCGAAAAGGCCTCTGACGAAATTGATAAAAGCATACGATCAATATACGAAACTTATGCCACTGAGATGAAGTTGGGACAGCCATTCCATCCGAACGAATTACTCAATGGTCAGGAAAGTGCAGATGTCGCACGAGCTGGCGCTTATCTCGAAACTTCGGACATGCTATATGAATTCGTATTTTCAGGTAAGGTTCAAAAGGTAATGAAAGATAATCAAGCTGCAATTGATTTGAATTTTAATTCGCAGTCTTGGATTAAGAAGCGATAACATGTCTCTCACGTTTGGAACATATACAACGAATGCGTTGGCTAACGTATTGCCAAGTAACTTGGTTTTGCCAATGGAATCATTTTGGGGACTTGATAGCTCAAGTGCAAATGTGTGGCCTACATGGTTATTAGAATACCCTCGTCCTATCTTGCCGTCTTTCTCAAAATTACATCAGGAAATCTTCTACGGGATTCTTTCTGATGAGGAGGCTCACAAAGCGAAAGTCGAACTTGATTTATTCAAGAAACGTTTTGACGATGACCTCTCCAGAAGGAACAAAATTCTGTTTAGAGAGTAACTTTATCATTGATCTACTCAATGGTAAGGAAAACGCAGTCAAAGTCTTCGAAGAGATTAAAAACTCAAGGCTCACTGTGACATCCATTGCCTCAATGGCTCTTTTTGAAATTCTTAGAGGTCAGGAAAAGAACCAAGAGAAGGTTAATAAATTTGAAGAATTAAGAAAGAAATTAGTGGTTCTGCCGTTTGGAGAAAGGGAAGCGATAGAAGCAAGTGAAATCGAGAAGGCACAAAAAGATAAAGGCGCAGCTATACACTCGATTGATATAATGATTGGTGCTACAGCTAAGACAAATGGTGCTATATTGATTTCAAACGACAAGTATTATCAAACAATACAGATAGAAGGATTGAAGCTCCGAACGTATTAGCTTCTGTTGATTTATCGGTCAAAATCAGGTAAACTCCGATTGTCTATCGGAACAATTTATATTGTATGAACCTAACCGGTAACGAAAAACGTGACGCTCTCAAGCTGATACAAGCAGGTAAACCCTTACCCGAAAAGTATCGTTTTTTGTTATTCAAGGAAGATCGAGAAGTCGAGCCGGTATGGAACGGAAAGACATCTAGTCTGAACCGAGATCTATGAGTCGCGCCGCCGTCGTCATCATTTTCACCGCCATGGTTATTACCGCGGTGTATTTGCTGACCAATACCAAATAGCGCCGATTGTCGGCCCGGCGACCGTCGTGGTATTATGAGGGTTGAAAAATAACACCCATGAGTAATTCCATTGCTGAACTGGCCGTCCTGCTGTCGATTGCCGCCGTGGTCGGAGTCATCGCCCGGTTGTTCAAGCAACCGATGATCTTGGCGTATTTACTGGTCGGGGGATTGGTCGCCGGCCTGGGGTTATTGCCGCTGGCTGACAATCCGCTCTACCGGACCTTCAGCGCTTTGGGCGTGACGTTGTTGCTGTTCCTGGTGGGTCTGGAAATCAACGTCACAGCCCTCCGCAAAGTCGGTCTGGCCGCGATCGTGCTCGGCCTGGGCCAGGTGGTCATTACCTTCGTCGGCGGTTTTTTTATCGGCTTGTTCCTGGGGATGCCGCCCGCTTCCGCCGCTTACGTGGCGATGGCCCTGACGTTTTCCAGCACGGTCATCGTAGTCAAGTTGCTGTCGGAGCGGCAAGACCTCAACAGCCTGTACGGTAAACTGACGCTCGGCATTCTGCTGGTCCAGGATGTGGTGGCCGTGGTTTTGCTGGTGGTGCTGGCTGGATTACGACCCGGCCAATCGTTGAACGTCGCGCCGATCGTCCTGACTGTCAGCGAAGCTATTTTACTGTTCGGATTCGCCTACTGGCTGGGGCGGACCATCATGCCCAAACTGTTCCAATTGATTGCCCGGTCGGAAGAGTTGTTGTTCCTGACCAGCATCGCCTGGGTCCTGGCCCTGGCGGCCGGCGTCCAAGCCTTAGGTTTTTCCATTGAGATCGGCGGATTCCTGGCCGGTATTTCATTAGCCAATTCCGCGACCCATTTCCAGATTGCCAGCCGGATCAGGCCACTGCGCGATTTCTTCGTCGCCCTGTTCTTCATCGTGCTGGGCAGTACCATCGCCGTGGCGAACCTAAGCGGATTGAGCGCGCCGATTATTATCTTCTCGTTGTTCGTGCTGATCGGTAATCCGTTGATTGTGATAGTCATTATGGGCGTGATGGGCTACCATCGCCGCACTAGTTTTCTGACCGGCGTGACCGTCGCCCAAATTTCCGAATTCAGCTTGATCCTGGCCGCCCTGGGGTTACAGCTGGGGCATATCTCCGGCCAAGAGGTGACGGTCATTACCGCCGTCGGCGTGATTACCATCGCCGGCTCTTCCTATTTGATCGTCTATGGCGACCAACTGTACCGACGGCTGATACCGGTGGTCGCCTTTTTCCATCGCGGCCATGGGCCGACGGAGCCGATCGGGAAGTCGCCGTTTGATCGTCCAATCTTGCTGATCGGCGCTCATCGAATCGGCCGCAGTATCGCCTTCAGCCTGCCCAAGCGCAAACTGACCATCATTGATTCTGATCCGGACGTGGCGGCCAGTTTGAAGCGGAACGGATTCACCACCCTGTTCGGCGACAGCAGTGACCACGACTTACTGAGCGAGTTGCCGTTCAAACGCATGACCCTGGTCATTTCTACAATGCCGAATTTTGAAGATAACCTGAGTTTACTGGACTACCTGCAGAATCATCCCGCCAGTCGTCAGCGGCGAATCGTTCTACGGGCCGAAACCGACACCGATGCGTCAGCCCTGTACCGCCGCGGCGCCGACTATGTGCTCCAACCGCAACTGTCTTCCGGACAGTACCTAGGAAAAGTTATCGCCGGCGACCGGACGTTGCGCGTGCTTGACCAGCTCCGCCAACATGACCAGCGCCTCAGCCGTCTGACCGCCCGGGAGTGACTATGCGTCTCACCTTTTACGGCGCGGCCGGCGAAGTGACCGGCTCGAAACATCTGATCGATACCGGTTCGCACCGACTGCTCCTAGATTGCGGTCTTGAACAGGGGAAAAACGCGTCGCCGCACCAAGGCCAACTGGCGTTTGATCCGCGCTCCATAGACGCGGTTATTATTTCGCACGCGCACCTCGATCATATCGGTTTATTGCCGGTCTTAGTTCAGCAAGGTTACCGCGGCCGGATTTACTCCACCAGCGCCACGCGCGATTTGAGCGAGCTGATCCTCCTTGATTCTGCGCATTTACAAGAACAGGACGCGGCTTACGCGCAGAAAAAAAAGTGGCCGGGGTATGAAGCAGTGCAACCGCTGTATACAACCAATGATATTCCGAACGTGATGGCGCAATGGACGGCTATTCCCTACCAGTTCATTCAGCCGGGCTGGACCGAGGTGACGCCGGGCATCAAGGTCAAGCTCTACGATGCGGGGCATATTTTAGGATCAGCGGTGACGGTGGTTGATCTTGGCGATCAACGTCTGGCCTACAGCGGTGATCTGGGACGGAATGATGCCCCGTTGCTCCGCGATCCTGACCCGATCACTGACGAGGTCCGAACGCTCATCCTCGAGTCAACCTACGGCACGCGTTCCCACCATCCGGTGGCCTCGGTCACGAACCGATTGGTCGATGCGATCACGGGCAATATTCATCGCGGCGGAAAAATCATTGTGCCGGCCTTTTCACTCGGTCGAACTCAGGAATTGGTATATCTTTTGCACCAACTCACCGACGCCGGCCGACTGCCGCGTTTTCCGATCGTGGTTGATAGTCCGCTGGCCAGCCGCATTACTGAAGTTTTCGCCCGTCATCAGCGCGACTACGACGCGGCGGTGAAACGGGATTTTACCCGGCCGAACGAAGATCCGCTGACTTTCAGCAATCTCCGTTACACTCACACAGTTGAAGAATCGAAAGCGCTCAATTCAACGCCGGGACCGATGATGATCATCAGCGCTTCCGGCATGGCCAGCGGCGGCCGGGTGATGCATCATCTGGCAAATAATTTAGCCGATGGAAAGAACACGATCTTGTTCACCGGCTATCAAGCGAACGGCACGCTTGGTCGCGCGATTGTCAGCGGGGCAAAACGGATTCACTTGTTCGGCCAATCAATTCCGGTGCGCGCGCAGGTGCTGATACTTAACGATTTATCCGCCCACGCTGATGGAGCTGAACTGGAACGATATGCCGCTTCCGTTCCGGGCTTGAAGAATATCTTTCTTGTCCACGGCGAACCTGATCGCGCCGCTGGGTTACAAGCCAGTTTGAAACAGACGCATCCAG
>JBBTRH010000031.1:5257-29602 GCA_038065275.1 Patescibacteria group bacterium
CGCTCTTTGGGTCAAGATGACAAAGAGGTTTTCTTTTATGTTTCACCAAAAGTTCTGTACAAGGTGGTGAGAAATATTTCGGAACGTACCGCCAAGTTGGTTCTGAAGAAAAATCGCATTGAGCGGGCTAGCAGTTTTGATGAAACAGAAATATCGATTTCTCCAAGCGATATTGAGAAGGCCAACGAATTCGTCCAATCCATACCTCGCACGAAACTTTATCATGACATAGTGCGGCGCGAAAACTTTTTGTGGCACGGCGTAGAAATAGCCTTAAAGTACAGTCGAACCTGGGGATATCATGCTGAGTTTGAAATACTCATTTCATCCGCACGAAGCAAGACTATGGCTAATAGGAAAATTCAATTAGTTGCCGATTCATTGGGTGTTCGGCTCATGACGACGAATGATGTCGGAAAGTTTTTGCAAGTTGCTAACCGTTCAAAACGCTAAAGTTCATAATTGACGAGTTTTGACTGTATTTTCGTTGTGAACAAAACCACCCGCGTCAGTCGAGTCAGACTCGATCAGACGCGGGTGGCGGTAAAATCCAGAAAAACTACTTCAGAATCGAGTCCTTGGCCGCTTTGGCGACGCGGAACTTAACCACCGTCTTGGCCGGAATCTGGATGGTGGCGCCGGTGGCCGGGTTGCGGCCCATGCGCGCGGCGCGGTTCTTCTTCAACAACTTGCCGAGCCCCGGCAGGGTGATTTCACCGGCCAGCTTGGCCTGTTTGTAGGCCGTGTCGACCAGCAGGTCCCAGAAGGTGGCCACGTCTTTCTTACTCATGCCCGACTTTTCAGCCAGAAAGCTGATCAGTCCGGACTTGGTCATCGGTTTGTCTGCCATAGGCGTAGACGTTAGTTTACTTAATAAAACCTAAGTTATGCCAAAAGAGTATAGCAGATTTATTAAGGAATGACGATGTTTTCATACACAGGCCAGAAATTTCGCTAACATTAGCAATTTCTTTGCATTCCAAGGTATGGTACAATCATTTTATGGATACAAATCTACTGATTCTCGGTTCGGGTCCCGCGGCGCTAACCGCGGCGATATACGCCGCCCGAGCTGATCTTAAGCCGGTGTTGCTGGCGGGTCCGGAGCCAGGCGGCCAGCTGATGTGGACAACGGAGGTCGAAAACTTTCCGGGATTTCCGAAAGGGATCATCGGTCCGGAATTAATGAACAACATGAGAGAACAGGCGGTGCGGTTTGGCACGACTTATCTTGAGGAAACGGTCACGGCCGTCGATTTATCAAAACAACCGTATTCGGTTACGACCAACGCGGGAACTCAGGCCGCCAAATCAATCATCATCGCCACCGGCGCTTCGGCCAAGTGGTTGGGTCTGCCGAATGAACAGCGACTGCGCGGCCATGGCGTCTCCGCCTGCGCGACTTGCGACGGATTTTTTTTCAAGGGCAAAGAGCTGGTGGTGGTCGGCGGGGGAGACGCGGCCATGGAAGAAGCAATATTTTTGACCAAGTTCGCGTCGAAGGTAACGGTACTGGTCCGAAAAGAAAAGCTCCGGGCCAGTAAAGCTATGATCCACCGCGCCCGGCGTGATCCAAAAATCACGGTCAAATACAATACAAGTATTATTGATGTACTGGGTCGGGATAAAGTTGAAGGGTTAAGGTTGAAAGATACCGTCAACGGCGACGAAGAAACTTTTTTCTGTCAAGGCCTGTTCCTCGCTATCGGTCACCAGCCGAATACAGAAATATTTAAAGGCCAGCTTGAAATAGTCGGTCCGGGATATTTAAAAGTGGAGAACCAAGTCATGACCTCTAAACTTGGCGTGTTCGTGGCCGGCGACGTCGGAGACTGGCGTTATCGCCAAGCTGTAACAGCGGCCGGTTGGGGATGTATGGCGGCGCTGGAAGCGGAAAAATATTTGGCTGGACTAAATGGTTAATCCGAAGGTGAAAAAACAGAAACCGGTAACTCGTCAAGCGGTCGAAAATGCCCTGGCCAAGTGTAATGATCCGGAACTCGGGATTGATATCGTCAGCCTGGGTTTGATTTATGATATCGCGGTGCCAGGAAAAAAGGTTGTTATTACGATGACTCTCACTACGCCCGGCTGTCCGTTGGTGCCGTATTTTCGCCAAACGATCGTGGACAAAGTGCAACAGGCGACGGGGGTGGCGGACGTTGAGATCATCCTGACTTTCGATCCGCCGTGGTCGCCGGCAAAAATGTCGCCGGCGGCTAAAGCCCAATTGACGATGGTGCGGGGGTAATGTATCTTACAGCTAAGACGGTGTGTAGTATTTACTAACCGCTATACCTATGCCAAAAAGATTAATCAGTTTATCCATAATGGCCGCCGGCCTCATTCTGTTCGGCGCGGCCTGCTCGTCAAAAACGACCATCTCGAGCGGTAATAAGAACACCACCTTCACCACTACGGTCAACACCGCGCTGACGCCGACAAACTCGCGGACCACCGGCGATTTTACTACCAGGCCCGCTCAAACGTCAACCGTGACGCTCAATTCGTCCGGCGCCGATCCCCTGATCGTGACCGTGTCGGCCGGGACGACCGTGACGTTCGTCAATAACGATTCCGGACTGCATCAGATTTCCTCGAACCCGCACCCAGCTTACACCGGTTTACCCGGTTTTGACAGCTTGAGCGGCATCAAACCCGGCCAGTCGTACTCCTTCACCTTCGCCACCGCCGGGACCTTCGATTACCACGACCACCTTGATCCGGCCAACAGCGCTTGGGCGGGGAAGATCATCGTTCAATAGCACATCCACCGCGCCGCTGTAGTAGCTAGCGATTGTTGATAGGCGTAGTTTTGATTATGGTATACTATCGGCATGATTTTCATCGTTTCCGACCACGGCGGGGTTGACGCCAAAGCTCACTTGGTGCGCTGGCTGAAATCGCATCGCGTGCCGGTGGTTGATGTCGGTCCGGCGTGCGTCCAAACTGGCGATGATTATCCGGAATGGGCGGCCCGTTTGGCCCGGCAGGTGCAAAAGACGAAAAAATCGATGGGCCTCGCCCTCTGTCGTTCGGGCATCGGAATGGCGATGGTCGCCAACAAGTTTTCAGGTATTCGCGCGGCGCAGGCATTCACCCCATCCATGGCCGCCCAGTCTCGACGGGATGAAGACACGAATATTTTATCGTTAGCGGCGGATTACCATTCCCAGCGCGAACTGCGGGCCATCGTCCGGGCCTGGTTGACCACCAAATACAAACCGACCGTCCGCTTTCAGCGCCGACTGCGCGAAGTGCGCGCTCTGGACCATGGCCGTTGAACTTATTCCGTCGATAACGGTTACTACCGCCAAGCAACTACGGCATTTTGCCGCGCTCGCCCAGCGGTTGTCGACGACGGTGCACCTGGATGTCATGGACGGAAAGTTCGTACCCACGAAGTCGGTTAATGTCCATGGGCTGTCAACCGTAACCTGGAAACGGAAGGTCGAACTTCATGCCATGGTCAATGATGCCGCCATGCTGTGGCCGATACTTGACGTCGTCAAGCCGCAGCGGGTGTATTTGCCGGTTGAGCGCGGGAAAGCGCTACGCCCATTCATGGCCGCGTTACGATCGAGAAATATTCAGTGTGGGCTAGCGATAAAGCCAACGACCTCGATTCGTTCTTTGCGGCGGTATGTACGATATGCGGAATCCATACTCGTTCTGGCTGTTGAGCCTGGCCGGTATCGTGCGCCGCTACAGCCGACGGCCGTTTCCCGCATCAGGAAGCTCCACCGTCAATGGCCGCGAATACCGATCGTAGCTGACGGCAGTATGAATGCGTTCACCATTGGCCGGGCCGTTCGCGCCGGTGCAACGCGAATCATCGTCGGCTCAGCAGTCATGCTCAGCAATGATCCGCTCCGGGAATGGAAGAAATTGCGCGCTCTGACGAGGTCGGCCGCGATATGATATACTAGGCTCATGTTGGCGACATTGCAGTCTGTCCTGGCCAAGGCTCAACGCGGGAAATACGCAGTCGGGGCGTTTAACGTCTCTAACCTCGAACAAGCACAGGCCGTAGTCGCGGCGGCTACTGATCTTTGTTCTCCGGTTATTCTCAATACTTCCGAAAAAGCTCTGCGGTACGGCGGCCGACGAGAGCTGGCCGCGATCGCTCAAGCACTCGCGCGTCAAGTTTCCGTACCGGTCGTTCTTAATCTCGACCACGGCCGTGATATACGCGAGATAAAAAGCTGTTTACGCGATGGCTGGACCGGAATCATGTTCGATGGTTCAAAACTTCCGTTTGGCCAGAACATTCGTAAAACTGCGGCGGTAAAACAGTTCGCTCGTAGTTTTGGGGTCGGGGTTGAAGGGGAAATCGGCCAGGTTAAGTATCAGGAAGATTTACGCCTATCTACCAAACCGGTTTTGGCTACTCCGGAAAAGGCAGTAGACTTCGTCAAACAGACGAAGGTTGACGCTTTAGCGGTCGGCATCGGAAATAGTCATGGTTTACCGGTCCCCGGAGAACATCTTCATTTCGATTTGTTGCGACGCATTCATCGAGCGGTACGTGTGCCGTTGGTGCTCCATGGTGCATCGGGTACACCCGCCCAAAGCATTCGTCGGGCGATCAAGTTGGGAATCTGCAAAATAAATATCGATACCGATTTACAATTAGCTTTCACGGCCGCAGTTCGGCAAGCGCTCAAAACAACCGATGATTTTGATCCGCGGGTCTATTTGAAGCTGGCAAGAATCGCGGTGTATCAAGTCGTGATGGAAAAGATTATGCTCTTTGGCAGTAACAACAAAGCCAAATGAAACCTTTTGATGTCATCACCATCGGCGCCGCCACGCGCGACGTCTTCCTCCGGAGCAAAGAGATTCGCGTTGTTCGCGATGCCGCTTTTTCCACCGGGGAAGGAGAGTGTTTCGCCCTGGGATCGAAAATCGACGTCGACGATATCGTCTTCGAAACTGGCGGCGGAGCGACCAATGCCGCCGTCAGCTTCGCTCGCCAGGGCCTACGGACCGCCTTCGTCGGCAAAATCGGGGCCACCGACGCGCGCGGACGGGAAATCCTGACAGCGCTTCGCCGTGAACACGTTAACACCAGCCTGGTGGTATTAGATCGGCGCCAATCAACCGCCTATGCGGTCCTGTTGCTGACCGCCCGCGGCGAACGGACGGCCTTAGTCTATCGCGGCGCCTCGGCTGACTTTCACCCGCGTGATTTTAGGTGGACCGGCATAAACAGCCGTTGGATCTACGTTTCGTCCTTAGCTGGGAAACTTCCCATTTTAAAACGTATTTGGCGACACGCCGCGTCAACTGGGACTCACATTGCCTGGGATCCTGGTGTCGGTGAACTGGCTTTAGGATTGTCGACGCTCCGACCGCTATTGGCGCAAACGACTATCTTGCATGTCAATCAGGAAGAAGCGGCCAAACTGATGGGCTTCGGCTATGAACAAGACGAGGCCAGCTTTGACCGACTTCGACGGTTAGTCGGCGGAGTGACCATCGTCACCGGCGGGACGGAAGGAGCTTTGGCCGGAACGGCCACGGAGAGCTGGCGGTCGGCCACCCACTCGGTCCAAGCGGTTGACACGACTGGAGCGGGCGATGCCTTTACCAGCGGTTTTGTCGCGGCCTACCTTCGTTGTGGCGGCCGCATCCCGGTGGCTTTGCAGTTCGCCACCGCCAACGCTGAATCCGTCATTCGACGCGTCGGGGCCAAAGCTGGCTTACTCCGTTCGCGGACTCTCCGCCGCCCGGTGACGGTCATCCGCCGTTGATCCATATGGCCTTTCTGCTTAACGCCCGGCGTATCGATATCGACACCGGCGGTGATTCTCAGGTGGTCTTGCTGCGGGGACGCGATGCTGACGCCTTCGGTATTGCTCCCGGCGACCGCATCCAATTGCGATCCGGCCGGAAAGCCATCACCGTGGCGACAGATATCACCCATAATTCCATTCGCCACGGCGAACTCGGGATTTTTGCCGACGTCTGGCGATTGCTCAAGCTTCGTGACGGGGCGCCGGTGACGATCGGCATTATGGCGCGGCCGTTATCGGTCGAAGCCATCAAGCGTAAACTGCTCGGTCAAGAGATCAGTGCGGCTGATATCCGCTCGATCATCATCGATATCACTCGCCGCCAGCTCAGTACCATCGAGACCACTTATTTCGTGGCCTCCGGTTACGTCAAGCCGTACACCAATCGTGAATTAATCGCCATGGTAGCCGCCATGGCCCAAACCGGGGACGTTTTCCGCTGGGGCCGGCGGCGCGTGGTCGACAAACACTCTGTCGGCGGACTAGCGGGAAACAGAACGACCATGGTGGTAATCCCCATCATCGCGGCGCTCGGTTTGCTGATTCCTAAAACTTCTTCCCGAGCCATTACCTCGCCGTCCGGTACCGCCGACACCATGGAAGTCCTGGCCCCGGTCACGTTCTCGGCTACGCAAGTGAAGACCATCGTCAACCGCGCCGGCGGTTGCCTGATTTGGGGCGGCGGGTTGAGTATCGCGCCGGCCGACGACCTGATCATCCGCGTGTCGAAACCGTTATCGCTGGAGCCGTATGACAAGATGCTGGTCAGTATCCTGGCTAAAAAAGTAGCCATGGGGGTGCGCTATCTAGTGGTTGACTTACCGTATGGTCCCGGGACAAAAGTGCCGAATCGCACCGTCGGCCGGAATCTTGAACGGCGGTTTCAAACCATCGGCCGGGCCTTTGATATGCGCGTCCGGGTCAAATTTGATCGGGCGCGGCAACCGATCGGCAACGGCATCGGGCCGGCGCTGGAAGCCCGCGATGTATTGCGGGTCTTGCAACGGAAACCTCAGCGACCGCGTGACCTGGAGACGAAAGCCATCGGCTTGTCGGCTGAACTCTTAGAACTGAGCGGCGCCTGTCGTCGCGGCGGCGGTCAGCGGCTGGCAACCGAAGCATTGCGGAGCGGTCAAGCCTGGAAAAAAATGCAAGATATCATCCGCCTTCAAGGCGGTCAGCCGAACGTTGATGCTGAGGACGTGACTAGCGGAGCGGTGACTTACGATATCCGGGCCACCCATGGCGGGACGGTCGACCAAATCGATAACCGGGCGATTGATGATATTGCTCGGACCTTGGGGGCGCCCGACCATAAACTCGGTGGTCTCTACCTGCACCAAAAAATTGGCGGCCGGGCCCAGGTCGGACAACCACTGCTGACGCTGTCCAGTCACAGCCCAGATCGGATCACATTAGCGCGCCGGTCGCCAGCGCTCAAACGTATCCTCCACCTCCGTTGACCATGGGTGGCCGCCTGCCAGCATTCGTGCGGGTCAACGAACACAGTCGGTACCGTTGCCTGGAAGCGCTACCCGGCGCCTGCGTTTGGCTGACCCTGGTCGGGGCCGTGGCGGCGGCCTGGTTGGCGCCGCTCTGGGCGCTCGGTTTCGTATTGCTGTTTGATGTCTACTGGGTCATCCGCGTGCTCTATGTGATGAGCTACTTAGTGCTCGCTTACCGCCAGTACCGTCAAGCTGCCACCGTCGATTGGTTGAAAAAAGTACAGGGTATAGCGGACTGGGAGCGGGTGGTACATTTGATCGTCGTTCCCACCTATCATGAGTCTGAAGATGTTCTCCGTGACACCCTTGGATCACTCCTGGCTGTTCGCTACCCGCATCAGAACTTAATCGTGGTACTAGCCACAGAGGAACGAGACGCCGTCAATATTCGCCCCATTTCCGAGCGGTTACGCCGACAGTACGCGGCGGCGTTTCGGGCCATGCTGGTGACCGAACATCCAGCCGATATCAACGGCGAAATAGCCGGTAAAGGAGCGAACATCGCCTGGGCCGGTCGGCAGGCGCAGCGGTATATCGATCAGGCCGGCATTCCGTACCGGCAGGTCATCGTTTCGACCTTTGATGCCGACTCCATCGCCCACCCGCAGTACTTCAGTTATTTGACTTACGCTTTTTTAACTCATCCGGATCGTTACCACACCAGTTACCAACCCATTCCGCTCTTTCACAACAACGTCTGGGATGCGCTGGCGCTGATGCGCGTGGTGGCTACCAGCACGACCTTCTGGCTACTCGGAGAGGCCATGCGCCCGGACCGCCTGTTCACCTTCTCGTCGCACAGTATGCCGTTGACGGCCTTGGTGGATGTCGGATTTTGGCAGACGGATGTGGTGTCCGAAGATTCACGCATTTTCCTGCAATGCTTGATTCGTTATGACGGGCACTATGCGGTCACGCCGATGTTTATCCCCATTTCCATGGATACCATTCAGGCGCCGTCGATCTGGCGTAGCCTGGTTAACCAATACAAGCAAATTCGCCGCTGGGCGTACGGGGTGGAGAATTTTCCGTTTATGGCCTGGAATTTCCTATCGAACCCCGCCATGCCCAGGTGGACCAAAGCCCGCCACCTGTGGAACCAGTTTGAGGGCACCTATTCCTGGGCCACGGCGCCATTGCTGATTGGCCTGCTGGGGTGGCTACCATTCCAGTTTGACCATCCCTCCCTGGCGCATTCGATCCTGGCCCAAAATGCGCCGGTCGTTCTGCAACGGCTGATGCTAGGAGCAATGGTCGGCTTGGCCGTCTCGGCGGTCATCAGTACGGCCATGCTCCCGCGACCGACCCGGGCGGTGCGGTGGTATCAATGGGTGATGATGGTCGGCCAGTGGATTTTTCTTCCGATCACGATGATCGTTTTCGGATCGCTTCCGGCCATCGAGGCGCAAACTCGGTTAATGGTCGGGAAATACCTTGGATTCTGGGTGTCGGAGAAAAGGCTTCAGGGTGCTCAATCTAACACCGCGCCGATAAATCCCGGATAGCTCCCCGGGATTGTTCCGGCTGGCTGTGGCCGTCGACCGGCAAATTGCACGACCGTCGGCACCAACATACCCTGGGTGCAGACTACCGCCCAGGAGCGGCGGTAGGGGACGACGGTGCCCGTCGGGCTGGTTGACGGCGGCTCGTCAGTAGCGACGGCCGCCAGTATTTTGATTTCGCGGTTTTGCCATTCAGTCCACACCCCAGGCCACGGTTGGTAAGCGCGGATTTTTCGCTCCAGACCGGCGGCCTCATCCCACCCGGCACGGCCGGATTGGCGGGACAAGCGCGGCGCGTTTGACTGACCAACGTCGGGTTGAGGTCGGGCTTGGAGATGACCGGTGCACCATTGATTGAGAATTCGACCGACCTGTTCAGCGGCGAGTTCAGCCAGTCGTTGTTCCAGCGCCGGCCGAGTGTCGTCCGGGTGTATCGCCAGGGGAAACTGCGCGATAATCGGGCCAGTGTCGCACCCAGCGTCCATGACCATAAAGGTGACGCCGGTTTGGGTGTCGCCATTGGCGATCGCGGCGGCGACGGGACTCGCTCCGCGATACCGCGGCAGGAGCGAGGCGTGGATATTAAGTGCTCCGCGGGCCGGCAGATCAAGAACGGCGGTCGGGAGAATCAAGCCGTAGGAAGCGACCAAAAAAACATCGGGCCGAAACTTAGCCAATTGTTCATGGACGGCAACAGTTTTAAGCGTGGCCGGGCCAAGAACGCGAATATTGCGCGCGGCGGCCCAGGTTGCTACCGGCGACGAAACCGGTTGCTGATGACGGCCAACCGGCCGAGCTGGTTGCGTCACGGCCAGAATGACGTCGCATAAGGGATCGGCGGCGATGGCCGCAAATGAAGGGCATCCGAATGGACTGGTGCCGAAGATGACGATTCGATACTTCACGGCAGTAGCTCCTGGCCACGAGTGTAGCTGGTGATGCGGTCGATGAACAGCCGACCGTTGAGGTGATCGACTTCATGTTGGATGACGCGGGCCAGTAAATCCCCAGCGGTGAGGGTCGTCAAGCGGCCGTGCCGATCAAAAAATCTGGCCGTCACCTGCGTCGCCCGCACCACCAGTCCGAAGACACGGGGGATTGATAAACACCCCTCTTCACCGGTCATCGTCTCAGCGCTGAGGTGGACTAACTTGGGGTTGACCACAATCAGCGGCTCGGCCAGCGCCGCATCGACTTCCGGAGCAATGACGGCCAGTTGCAATGATTGGCCGATTTGCGGAGCGGCTAGGCCGATGCCTTCAGCCCGGCGCATGGTCGCCAGCATATTGTCGATCAGTTGCTGAGTGGCCGAATCGGCCAGACCGTTGAGATCAACTGGGTGAGCCGGCGTGGTGAGCATCTTGGCCTCGCGCTCGTTAAACAAGGTCCAGAGATGCAAGGCCGTCGTTCGCTTCATGGGGGAGAGTGTAAGCAAAAGTCAAGCCCGCGTCTAGTCCAGCCATGATTGCGGGTATTGGTCGACCTGCCAGGGAGGCGGAAATTCCCGCCGCCAGGGGAACCGACGGGCCTGGGCGGCCGTGGCGAAGGACAGTAATAGACGATGCGTCGCGCGGCGGGCGGGACGACTGAGCGGTGGTAGAAGACGGGTCTCGAGAATGGCCGGATAACTCCGCGTCAGCCGTTGACGTGTCTGCTCCACTTCGTCAAGAGATTCTCGGTTTCGGGCGATCCACTGGATCGCGAATGGCGGCAAGCGTAACCGTTTCCGTTCGGCTATCTCGTCTTTATACCAAGCCTGGTCATCACTGTGGAGCCAGCGTTGCCAGAAGACGTGGTCGGGATTGAAAGTCTGGACAATGATCGGGCCGGCCGGGTGTTCGGCTTGCAAACGAGCTAAAAACTGCCAGGCTCGTTCGCTCGTCGCGTAGTCAGGCAGATTGAGCAGGCTGTCTCCACAGATGATGACCACCGGCCCCAGTTGGGGAAGTCCTCGAAGCTGGTGGTAAGCGAGGTAAGAATCAACCGCGATATCCGCGGGGACCAGGGCGTTGACCACCGGCGCGACCAGCGCTGACGGCCAACGGCGTTGCCACACCGCCGCCACCTGTTCCAACCCCAAGCCCTGAACTGACCACTCCTGATTGCGGCATCGCGGGCAGGTCAGGTGGAGAGATACCGTCTGCCGACAGTAACGGCAGATTGCTTCATCGACCGTTCCGCGGAACAACGCGACGCGGCGTTGGCACGTCGGGCAGGTTTGGACGTACCCGCAGGAACGGCACCGCGTGGTGCTGGCGTATCCGCGTCGCGGCGCGATACAGACAATCCGGTGTTTCCGATCAAGCGCCTGGTCGACGACCGCGGCCACTTCATCGGTAATCCAGTTCACGCCGCCTGGACGGTCGAGTGAAACCAATTGTCGATCGCCGGCGGGCGGCGGCGGGACGGGACGGCGTCGGATGACGGTGCTCACTCGAGGCGCCGGGGTAGTCGATGCATACGGCAAGCGGAGACTTTCCAGTACGATCCGGACATCGGACCGGGGATGTTGAGCCGTCTGTTTGTGCGCATGGTGTTCTTCTTGGTCCAGCAATACGCCGGGGGGTCCGTGAAAAGGCAGAGTCAGCGCGCGAAGCGTCCCTACGGCCAGGAACGGCTGGCCGGACAGCACCCGGCGGTACACCTCAGCGTGGGTAGTGGGGGGGATAGCGGCGTGGACAACGGCGACGCGCCGTCCGGTCGTGTTCAACCAGCCGGAAATTTCTTCGGCATCTTGGACGGTGGGGACAATAACCACCGCGGGGATTCGGCCTTGGCGATCGGCCCAGGTTGATATCCATTCCAAAGCTGACCGCCGATCGCGGTACCAAAAAAACGATCTGGACGTTGCTCCGGTAACCGTGGCCGGGACGGCGGCGTGGTCGGTATTCACAAGCCGTTGGTAGGTGCTCAGCGAGAGTTTCGGCAAGGCGCCGAACAGCACATCGCCCAGGGATGTGGCCCCCGTGGCCGCGACTAACTGGCAGGTCTGGCGTTGCCAGGCGGTCATGACGGGTTGCTTCAGGTGGACGGCGCTAACCGGCTGGATGGCGTAACCGGCGGGGGAGAGATCGGTCAATGACCAGACCACTCCGAGTAACGCCTGCCGGCGAAACGGAACAGTCACCAGCGATCCCGGCGCGACCTTAAGGTTCGACGGGACGCGGTACGTAAACCACTGCCGATCGGGCGGCAGGCGGCGGAGCGGCACCACGTTAGCGTAGGTCATGGCTGGAGGTCGAAGGTGGCGGTCATCAGCCCGACGCCAAACGGCGCTTCAAACGACATCACTCGCCCGGATGATGCCAAGCCCTGTAGCGTACTGAGTAAAACCACGATTGGATCGTAACCACAGGTTGATAGCCGCGGCGTGACCGCGGCGGCCTGAGCCGGATCGACGGCCACGATGGCTGAAGATAACCGCCGTTCTTCGCCGCTCGGACGGCGGCGAGCGTCCGGAATTCGTTCCCGACGTCGCGAGAGGTCGGCGGACGCAACGATCACCGATCGAGCGCGAGTGGCGCTGAGAAAATCATGAAGTACCGCTCCGGTCCGCAACAGGAGGTCGGGTTGACGCGGCGGAACAATGATCGGAATGACCGGCGCCTGAGGTTGAGATTTGAGCAGGAATATCAGCGGGATACTCGTGCCGTAGTCGAGTTCCGGGAATGTTTGGAGGACCAGCGGCAAATGTTCCCGTTCGGCCGCCATTTTCAACTGATGGGTCAGACCCAATGCGCCGCGGGCGTCAAGGTGCGTGACCAGGTCGCCGAAATCGGCAAAGCCGCCGCGGTAGACCTCGGCGGCATGAACGACAATTGCCTGGCGCAATGTACTTCCGTGGGGCGTGAGAATGACCAGCACGTCCGGTTTGGCCGCGTAACAGTCGGCGGCCACGGCCTGGACCTGGCTGGTGGTGACGGCCAATAAGGCGGCGTGTTCTTTCGCCACCGTCGGCAGGAGGAGCGGGGTATGCGGCAGGACGGCGGCGGCAACGATCGGCATCGTGGCAGCTACTGGCTGGCCAATGACACCATCCCGGTATCGACGTCCAGCGTTTGGCCTTCGGGATGGACGTTGACCGATTTATCGTCGGCTTTGATCAGATTCTTCATGATTTTATCGAAGCCGTAAGCGACCGCCGCACTACGGCTGGCGATTGGTAGACGATAACCGTTCGAAATGAAGAATACCGGTCCGCCGTTTTTGCTCTGGACCAGTTCGCCGTCGCGGAAACCGACAAATGGACCCCAGGAATAAGTATTTAATTCTTCCGGCGTGACTTTCAACGGTTTGCGCGTGCCGAATTGCGACTTATAAATGACACTGCTCGGAACGGGGTAGCGGACGCCGTCTTTGACGTAAAAGACCATGCCGTTCTTATTGTTCTGTAAAATGGCGCCGGCCGGGTAGATATCGTCAGTGGTGATCGCCAAACCGTTAGGGAATTCATTCAAGACATCCCAGGTCACTTTGACGGCGCTTTTGGGATCAATCCCGATTTTCAGCAAGGCGGCTTTCGACTTAATCGGGCGCTTAGTATCGTCGGCCAGCAAGTACACGCCGCGATTCGGCGCCGCCAGTAGCGTATAGTTGGCGTAGTATATCGTCTTACCCGTTTCATACTGCAATAAGGCATCGGCCGTAACCGTGATCACCTTTTTCAGGGTGTAGGTTGCTAACAAGGCCGATTGGGTGGCGAAGCGCCGTTTGATGCCGCCTTGGAGGAGGTAGACACTGCTTGACCCTTTAGCTTGCAGTAACGTCCCGTCCGGGTAGACGCGGCGCATATTAAAACCGAAATTTTTCCAAATCAAAAAGAAAGCGTAATTTCCGCCGGGATGGGGCGTATAGGTGTAAAGCGCCGAGGTGGCGGCGTTGGTGGGGGTGATATCGACCGTGGTCCCGGGGGTGCAGATACCCCGTCCATTGGAAAAATCGGACGTAATACAAGGAATGGATTTTGTCACCCCCGGACCCCAGCCGGAAATAGAAGTTCCGGAAGATGCAATCAGGTTAAGGTAACGACGAAAAGCAGCGGCGGTGGAGGTGACTTGACTGATAAATCCTTTATTGACACCGGTCGAACAGGTGTCGCACCAGCCGTAAAAGGTAATCCAGTCGAGGTAATATTGTTGTGATCCGCTGTAGGTCGTGGTGTTGAACACCGACCTGGTGATCATGCTTGATTCCTTTTGAATGGTTACCAGCAGAGCTTTCGGATTGATCTGGGAGGCTTGGGCCGCATCATAGATGACTTGGGCCGCCGTCCGACCATCCGTCGCGAGGTAGGATTTCAAGATGCCGGTTTGGCTGTCGAGAAATTCCTGAACTCGGCCGACGCTCATGCTTAAATAATCGGTCATCTGGTCGTCGCCGATAATTGTGTTGATATTGAACCCCGCCTCAGCCGCGGTTTGGGCCGCCGCGGTCGACGTGCCAAACGGGCCAGCCAAGCCGATCAGCAGGGCCAGAATTACGGCAACCGCAAAAATTCGCATAGGTTTGTAGTATAGCATATTCGATGGTACACTTCAAGCCATGCATCGGCAAACATTGCGACTGCTCGACGTCACGATTGATAATGTCACCCGGCCGGAGGCGCTGGCCCGCGCGGCTGGCTGGCTCCATGAAACTCGGTTCCATCACATTGTCACTCCCGGCGCGGAGTTTCTGTTAGAAGCAACAGCTCATGCTAAATTCCGCGATATTCTCAATCGCGCTGACCTGTCGTTGCCGGACGGTATGAGTTTGCATCTCGGCGCGCGATTAACCGGCCAGAAATTACGCCAGCGGATACCGGGCGCTGATTTTGTGCTTGATCTGATGGGACTGGCGGCCCAGCGCGGATCGCGAGTGTTTATGTTTGGCGGAAAAACAGGCGTGGCCGAACAAGCCGGGGAGAAGCTCCTAACCATGTGGCCGGCGCTCAACATTGTCGGCGTTGAATCCGGATCGCGGGGGCACTGGTCGAAGCTACAAGATCATCGCATTATTGAGCGAATCCATCTGGCTAAACCGGACATCCTGCTGGTCGCCCTGGGCGCGCCGAAACAGGAGCTGTGGATCGACCGCCATCGCCCGGCCCTGCACCACGTTAAAATCGCCATGGGCGTCGGCCGGACGTTCGACTATCTGGCCGGGACGATCAAACGGGCGCCGGCCGTTATGCGTCAGACCGGATTTGAATGGCTCCACACATATCTGACGGCCGCCCAGTACCATCAACCGCAATTCCGCCGCCAACGCGTCACTAACGCCACCTATCGTTTCATCATCGAGCTGATCAAACACCGCCGTGCCCGCCGATCGTAATATTCGCGTCCGCTTTGCTCCGTCGCCGACCGGGGAGCCTCACCTGGGCAATATTTGGACGGCGCTGTTCAATTGGCTGTTCGCGCGGCATCACGGCGGGATGTTCGTGTTGCGGATTGAAGACACCGATCAGAAACGCATGGTTCCGGGCTCAAGCGAAAAAATTCTAGAAGCTCTTGATTGGTACGGACTGACGCCTGACGAAGGTCCGGCCCAAGGCGGGCCGTACGCGCCGTACGTCCAAAGCCAACGATTGCAGATTTATCAGGAATATGCCGACATCCTGTTGAAGAACGGATCAGCTTATTACTGTTTTTGTGCGCCGAAACGCTTAGCACAACTACGCACGGAACAAACGGCTAGTAAACGGCCGCCGCGGTATGACAAACATTGTGCGACACTATCTCCGGATGAAGTTGCCAAGCGCCGTAAAGCAGGGGAGACTTGCGTAATTCGCCTGAAGTTACCGTTCAGCGGCACGATTGAACACGTTGATCTCATTCGCGGGAAAGTTTCTTTTCGCTACGATGTGCTTGATGACAGCGTAATCGTGAAGTCCGACGGCTGGCCGACCTACCACTTGGCTAACGTGGTCGATGACCATCTAATGAAAATCAGCCATATCATTCGGGCCGAAGAGTGGCTGCCCTCGGTCCCGAAACACCTCTGGCTCTATCAAGCGTTCGGCTGGTCGCCGCCGCAATTCGCCCACTTGCCGTTGCTCCTCGGCGCGGATCGTTCCAAACTGTCGAAGCGCCATGGCGCCGTCGCGGCCCTTAGTTTCCGCGACGATGGATATTTGGCGGAGGCGATGGTGAATTTCATGGCGCTGATGGGCTGGCATCCGAAGGGCGAGAATGAATTACTGACGCGACAACAAATCATTGCTCAGTTCAACCTCGAGGGAGTCAATCCTTCCGGCGCGGTGTTCGACCGCACTAAGCTCGACTGGATGAACGGCGAATATATTCGGGCGCTGGATGTCAAACAGCTCTTACATCAGGTTCGGCCGTTTTGGACGATCCCGACTGCTGAACAAGTCGACGAAACGTGGTTGATGAAAGCGCTAGCGCTTGTCCGCGAACGCATGAAAACGTGGCGTGGCGTGAATGACATCAACACGGTGTTTACGTCAGTTTGGGACGAACGACGCAGAAACTTCGACGCCTCCATGCTCGTACCGAAGCAGGGGACGATGGAGTCCACGCGCCACCATCTGCAACAGACGGTCAACTGGCTAAACAAGTATGATGGTGACTGGATCACATCGGAACTAAAAAAGGCGATGCTGTCAGCCATTGCTTCAGCCGGCAAAAAGAATAATGAAATTCTTTGGCCGCTGAGGGTCGCGCTTTCACTGCAAGCGGCCAGTCCGGACGTCTTTGACCTGCTGGCACTCCTGGGGAAGCGGGAGAGCCTGCGCCGGCTAGCCTCTTTTCGCCAAGGCTAGCAAAAAATCGACCATATCTATTGACGGCCAGGGAGTTTTTCGTTACTCTTCATAGCGTTGATATGAAAAAAAACCGAAACTTACGACAAATCGCCGCCATCATGCTCGCTGTCAGCGGGTTGTTTATGTCGTCGTTTGCGATTCAGCGCGTCACCGCCCAAAACTGCGTGGCCGATCCATCGACGGGGAATTTGAGCAAAGCTTGCGACCCCAATCCGCCGTCCAATCCGGTCCTATCCAACCCCGATCCCATCGCCGCTATCAATACCGAAATTGAAACTAAACAGAAACAGATCGAGGAACTCAAGCTAAAATCGGAAGCATACGAGCGGCAGATCAATTCCACCCGCGGGGAAATTAGGAGCCTGCAAACGGAAGTGGCGGCCGTTGATAACCAGATCGCCCTGACGAACATCGATCTGGAAACTAAAGCGGCCCAGATCGAATCCTTGGATTTAGAAATCCGATCGTTGCAGTTGTCGATTGACGCGAAGTCAGCCGAGGTGGCGACTAAAAAGACCTTCCTGGCCGACAACGTTCGGCAATTGGACGCCAGCGCCAGAACAACGACCTTAGCCTTGGTCATGCAGTCCGGTTCTTTTAGTGATTTTTTCGGTCAAGCCCAAGCCCAAGCCGAAATTAGCAACTCACTGCAGACGACGATCGGCGAGATCCAACGCACCCGACAAGAGCTACAATCGAAGCAGGATGAACTGAACTTGGTGAAAGACGATGTCAAGCAACAACAACTGTTGCTCGAAGATCAGAAGTCGGGCAGTCTTGAACAGCAAACGTACAAAAACCAACTTTTATCGACGACCAAACGCACGGCGCGTCAATATGAACAGCTCCTCAGCGATTCCCGGAGCGAAAACGATGAGGTCAATGCCGCGATCGGTCAACTGCAAGCTTCGCTTCAAGCTCGTCTAAACGCAGGCGGGATACCGGTCATTGATCTCCCCAGCCCCAGCGGATTCATCTGGCCGGTGCCCGGCCGTCAAATCAATGCTTACTTCATGGATCCAAACTATAATGTCGGCGGCCGAACTAAGCACTACGGAATCGATATTGACGCTGAACAAGGGACGCCGGTGAAGGCCACGGCCGACGGGGTAGTCGTCGGTATCCGACCGCCGACGCTCAACGGTTCGCCGAGCGTCGTCCAGATCCAACATGGCGGGGGATTCGTTAGTTATTTCCTGCATATGCATAAAATCTTCGTAGCCGAAGGACAGCAAATTAAGCAGGGAGACCTAATCGGCTACTCCGGCGGAGCCTGCGGCACGACCGGAGCGGGGACATGTCTGGTCTTTACCACCGGGGCCCACTTGCATTACGAAATGCATTTGGACAACATCGCCGTCGATCCGCTGAAGTACCTGCCGTAAGGTGAAGCTCCGCTAGTCACCGCCGAAGCGGGATCCCGCCGATGGCGGTGACAGGAGTTGGCGGCTTCACCGAGATCTGGTGCGGAGCGTAACCCCGCATCCGTCCCGCCAGTCTTCGACTTCGAGACTCAGACTCGAGGAGCAGACGGGACTGGTGCGCGGGTCAGGGGATGGGGGGGGTGGCCTAGGTTATATTGTTTATGTTGGCGTCGTAGAATATTACTTTTACGCCACTCGTAATACATTAAACACCGGCCCACTCGTAAAGGCCTGTCGTTAGGTACTATTTGAACTACTGCACGTACACTCGCCCGGCGAAGCGGACATCAATGATCCGGGGAACTTTATCCGTGCGCTCGGATAATACGCGCTTGAGCGCTTGGACTGCTTGCGCCAGGTCGGAGTGACGATCAAACAGCACTCGCGGACCGTCCGTGAGCTGGGCGTGGATCTCCGGGCTACCATATCGTAGCGCCTCACGGTCGCACGGTAGAGGCACTGGCTGGCTCGAATTGACGTTTGCCGTCACGGGATTGGTGTTTAGGTTGGCCGGGTTAAGATTTAGGTTGTTAAGATTTAAGTTAGTCGTCGATGACGCGTTTGTATCTGACGGTACAGTGATGGTCGGCAGACAGACCGGGATCGGTACCAAGTATTCGTTGACTTGAATATTCGCCTGCCGCATCGACGTGGCGATATTCTGCCAGCTAGTCATCACTTCAGGTTTTACGACGCTTGAGTCAACTTTGAAGCTGACGGCGTTTTCATCACGAATCGTCGGCTGGGTGGCATCGACCGCGGTACGTAATTCGATAATCTTCCCTTGTTTATCAACCGAGCCAGACGTTGTTCCGTTTGTCCAAATCGCCACCGGTGTACGTTCGTTAATGATAATGCGCAAACTGCTTGGGGCCTGTTTGTGCACCACCACCCGCTCGACTGACAGCCGGCGCTGAATTTGTTTTTCCAGGTACCGCGTCAGATGCGTGGCCGACATCGTCCACAAGGTCCGATTCGGTAGCACTAACCATCGGTCGTCGTCCAGGTACCGATTGACCAGGCGTTGCACGCTTTGTGGATCAAGCAGTCGCGTCCCGGTCACCGTCAGGTTGGTGATTGCGAACCAGGGACCGTAAATCAGCCAAATTGCGGTCAGCCCGATCAAGCCGAAGATGGTCGCGATCATCACCTGCTGACGGAAGGTAGTCCACGCCGCCGACGGCAAGCCGAACATCGGATTACGCGATTGATGGGGACCAAGGCGTTCGGGTGGTGGGACCTGGCGTTTGCGTTGGCCGAAGAGGCGCATGGCTTAGACCACTACCCGCGGCACCGACCAGTTGATCCTGGTCGTCACCTCATAATTAATCGTGCCGATCAGGTCGGCCAGGTCGTCAGCGCTCACGTCGCGGCCGATCAGCGTCACCAGGTCGCCTGATTTCGCGGTGGCAACGTTTGTGACATTAACCATGCAAAGGTTCATGCACACCCGTCCGAGGATCGGCGCGCGGAGTCCATGAATCACGACCCAGCCGCGATTGGACAGTCGTCGGTCGTATCCGTCAGCGTAGCCAACCGGAATGATGCCAACCCTCATCGCCCGTTTGCTGATTATTGTCGATCCATACCCAATAGCGGTACCGGGCGCCACAGTTTTGACCTGGGCTAGGCGCGTATACCATGATAGGACAGGTTGTAGATTAAAGGAGCCTAAATTTGCTCTAGACCAGGCCCGTATTTCAATTGATGGCCATAGACCGTACAGCCCGATACCAAGGCGTACAAGCCCAAATCTGGCTCCTGGATAGCGTAGAATTGCCGCGGTACAGGCAATATGCCGCCCTATCCCCTGACTGGGATCTATCTTGTTAGATAGTGTCGTAAAACGTTGTAACTGCTGAAGCGTCCGCTTGGCTGATGACTCTTCGGCATTGGCGAAGTGTGAAAACAATCCAACCACACGGATGTCATTACAGGTTAGCGCGCGACGAACCTGGCTGTGCTCGGCCGGTAAAAACCCAATCCGCGTTGTACCGGTGTCGAGTTTGATGTGGATTTTCGGCTTGACCGGTGATTTACGCGCCGCTCGCCGGACGGCGTTCAGCGAAATTTGGTCCCACACAACCAGCTCGATATTTTGGCGTAGGAGTTCCGGCAAATCCGACGCTTGCCAGTTGCTGAGCACGGCCAAGCGCCGGCGATAATTCCAAGTGCGCGCCTGTAACGCTTCGACACCGTAAGCCACGCCGATGCCCCAGTGTGGTTGCCCGCGCAAAATACTCAATACTTCGGGCCAGCCGTGTCCGTAAGCGTTAGCTTTGATGACCGCCATGATGCTGACGTGCTTGCCAACCACGCGCCGGACGGCGGCCAGATTATGCCGCACCGTCGCGCCCGAAATCTCAATCCAGGTGCGTGATGCGCCGGCCATCAGTCCTAGGCCTTAATAACCTTCAACCCAGTCATATACGGTTGAAGCACTGGCGGGATCGCGATCGAGCCGTCCGGTTGTTGGTTATTTTCGATGATGGCGATCAGCGTCCGGCCGATAGCGAAAGCGGTGCCGTTGAGCATATGCACCAGCTCTTTTTTTCCGCCACGATCAACCTTAATGTTCAAGTCGCGGGATTGGTAATCCGTAGTCGTGGACGCAGAACAGACTTCGCGGTAGGTGTTTTGTCCAGGCATCCAGGTCTCGATATCATAGGTCCGAGCGCTCGGCCAGCCGAGATCCCCGGTACAAAGTTTTATGACGCGATATGGGATATCCAGTCCTTGCCAGAGTTTCTCTTCCATCGCTAGCAAAAACTCGTGCTCTTCGTCAGATTTCTCGGGCAGGGTAAACGAAAACATTTCTAGCTTATCGAACTGGTGGACGCGGAGAATACCTTTAGTGTCTTTACCGTAGGATCCGGCTTCGCGCCGGAAACAGGTGGAGAAGGACAAATAGCGCTTAGGTAGGTCTTCCTCTTTGAAAATCTCATCTCGATGCATCGGGCCAATGGACTGTTCCGATGTGCCAACCAGGTAGAGCTTGTCTTTGGTCAGGTGGTACGTTTCGTTCTCCCCTCCCCCGTTTAAGTAACCCATGGCAGCCATATTCTCCTCCTTAATCATCACCGGCGGTACGACCATGGTGAAGCCTTCTTTCAAAAGCGTTTTCTGCGCGTATTGAACCAGGGCAAATTCCATCTGCGCCAGCGGCCCAAGAATATAGGCAAAACGGGAACCGGAGACTTGGCTGGCCCGTTTCATATCAATCAGGTTCAGCGGTTCAGCGAGAGACAGGTAATCCTTCGGATTATCGATCTTCTTCTTTTTTCCGACCTCACGGAGCGTCAGGTTACCCGATTCGTCGTCACCGACCGGTACGTCGTCTTTTGGGGTATTTGGCCAGGCAAAAACATCTTGAGATTCACTTGCGTAAAGTTTTACCTCGTGTTCTAAGTGTTTAATTTGTTCTGAAAGAGGTTTTAACTCGACAATTCTCTTCTTTCTTTCATCAAACGTGAGTGCTGAAATATTTTTATTTGCGGCATTTCTTTTTGCTTGTAGCAATTCTAATTCTCGTTGTTTAGTTTTTACGATTTGTGAAGCAATTGTATCCTTTTTTACAGCAGGCTCATTAAAAAGAAACGAAAACTTTTTACCCCTTTTTTTCGCGGCTTCAATGTATTTAACACGATTTTTATCAAAATCTTTTATATCAATCATAGTCCTAATTCTTCATGAATGTTTTGCATTTCAGTTAGAACGGTTCGATAATGCTCGTTTTCCGGAATACCGAGTAGCACGATTCCCTGGGCGATTTCGTCGCGCTTTACTTTAGCCGCGAAACTTTTGCTTTTTAGCTTTTTCTTGATACCCTCAACCGTCACGCTGGCTAATTTTTTATCCGGCTGAACCAAGGCACAGGCGACAATGAATCCAGTCAGCTCATCGACGGCGAAAATGCACTTCTCCATCATCGTGGCCGGTTTGACGCCGGTGTGCGGAGCGTGGGCCATAATGGCGTGCCGGATATGCGCCGGCACTCCCCGGCTCTCCAAAATGGCCTGCCCCTTGACTGGGTGCTCATCAAGATTCGGATGAATTTCCCAATCAAAATCGTGGAGTAGCCCGACCAGGCCCCACTCGTCAAGATTACCGTTGTACTTGATGGCATAAGCCCTCATGGTCGCTTCGCAGGCGTACATATGGCGACGAAGATTCTCATTCTTGACGTGCTCGTGGAGAATGGCTAGGGCTTGGTCACGGGTGAACGTGGCTTGACCGGCACTCGTCACGGATGTCCAGGGCGATCGGACAACGTAAGGGCTCATGATTGCTCGGGTTTTAAGGTGGGAAAGAGAATCACGTCCTTGAGAGCTTTCTGGTTTGTCAAGATGGCGGTCAGGCGATCGATACCGACGCCTAAACCCGATGTCAGCGGCAGGCCGTATTCAAGCGAGCGAAGATAAGTTTCATCGATCGGTTGGGCTTCTTTATCGCCTTTGGCCCGGAGTTTCTCCTGAGCTTCGAAACGCTCGCGTTGGTCGATCGGGTCGTTCAACTCCGAAAAACCTTTCGCCAACTCGGTTCCGGCGGTTAACAATTGGAAACACTCAACGTACCGCGGGTCATCAATCTTCTTTTTTGCCAGCGGAATCATGTCAGTTGGATAGTCATACACAAAGTTCGGTTCGATGAAGTTTGGACGGACGTGGGTTTTGAAAAGTTGATCGATCATCTGGACACGATTCATGTCCTTGGTCAGGTCTGTTTTCAATTTTCGCCCTTGCTGGCGAAGTTCATCATCAGTAACTGTATCGATGTCAATCTTGGTCATGCGTAGAATCGCTTCATGATACGGAATCCGTTGAAATGGCTTTTTCAGTTTGAACGTTTTTTGTTCGATAGTGATCTCGGGTTTACCGTTGATGGCGGTGGCGGCCTCAATCAGCAGATCTTCAGTGAATTTCATCATCCACTGGTAATCCGTGTAGGCCGCGTAACATTCCATCATGGTGAATTCCGGATTGTGATCCCGGTCGACGCCTTCATTACGAAAGTTACGACCGATTTCGAACACTCGACCAAACCCCCCCACGATCAATCGTTTCAAATACAGTTCCGGCGCTACCCGCAGGAATAAGTCGATGTCCAAGGCGTTATGGTGAGTAATAAATGGCCGAGCGGTGGCGCCGCCGGGGATGAGATGAAGTAGCGGCGTCTCAACTTCAACAAATTCACGGTCGACGAGAAATTGACGGATTGTGTTCAAAATTTTTCCGCGCGTCATAAAAACCTGCTTGACTGCGGGATTGCTCAACAGGTCAAGTTCGCGGTAGCGGAAACGCGTTTCGACATCGGTCAGTCCGTGCCATTCCGACGGTAACGGACGAAGCGCTTTTCCGAGCCACGCGACCGCGCTGGCATCAATGGTTTTTTCACCGCGCTTGGTCACGAAAGTCGAACCGCTAACGTCAAGAAAATCGCCGAGGTCAATCGTGTTCTTCAAGTCATCGAACGTCACCAGGTTTTTTTTCTGGAGAAAAATTTGCATCTCACCGGTTTCGTCTACCAGGCGCAAAAACGCTGAGCCGCCCTGGATGCGAATGGCCCGCACGCGGCCGGCGATAGCTACCGTTTGGCCGGCCACCCAATTTTTCAATATTTGACGGATTGTCTGCTGGCGTCGGCTTCGCGCCGGATAGACGTCCACTCCGGCCGCCAGCAGGTCTTGGCGACGTTGCGCTCTGATTTTTTCCTGATCATTGCGGTCCGTCATAGTGCTTAGGATAGCGGAAAACGGTCGCCGCGGCAACTGACGCGCTCCTGGGGGACCGATTATTTCACCTTGGCGATCCGGTAGGTCACCGGACCGCGCGGGGTGACGACTGATATCTGATCGCCGGCCTGTTTGCCAATCAACGATTGCCCCAGCGGAGATTCGTTGGAAATCTGTCCGTTCAACGGATCGGCTTCATTGGAACCGACGATATGGAGCACCCGCGGTTGGCCGTTCGAAACGTGGACCGTCGAGCCGACCTGGATCAGACCGTTGCCTTCAGCCGCCTCGTCAATAACCATCACGTTGTGCAAGGTGGACTCGAGCTCCTCAATCCGGCCTTCATTGAAGGCCTGTTCGTTCTTGGCTTCTTGGTATTCGGCGTTTTCGGATAGATCGCCCAATTCCTTCGCTTCCTGGATGCGCGAAGCGATCTCCCGGCGGCGAACATGAACCAGCATTTCCAGCTCGGTCTGAAGCTTTTCCAGACCGTGTTTGGTCAGATAGGTGACGTGATCGTTCATAATAGACCCTAGAAATACCGTCCCCATGGGACGGACAGGTGATGATGATACGTCAGTCGGGTGAAGGTGTCAATGGGTTATCCACAGCCGTAG
>JBBTRH010000031.1:29702-54612 GCA_038065275.1 Patescibacteria group bacterium
AGTTTTTCCCGGCCCGGCCGAGAAATACCACTGCAGAGCGTCCCGCGCGATCGGTAGTGCGGCGGCATACCCTTCACCGCCGCCCTCAACCAAGACTACAACCACTATCTGCGGACGATCAAACGGGGCGAAGGCGGCGAACCAAGCGTGCGTCTTTCCTTCACCACCGAACTGCGCCGTACCGGTTTTGGCGGCGCTGGTAACGGGCAAGCTTTGCATGGCGCGCGAACTGCCGCTGATCACCCCGGCGCGCATTCCCGCCCTGACCGTCGTTAAAACACTGGCCGGCACCACTTGGTCGGTCAATGACCGCGGAGCGATGTTCCGGGCGGTGGTGCCATCGGGGTTACGAATGGCCTGGACTAGACGCGGCTGATAGAGTGTCCCGCCATTGGCGACGGCGCCGACGGCGGCCGCGACTTGCAAGGGAGTGACTTCCAGGTCGCCCTGGCCGATGGATAAATGATAGGTATCTCCGAGTTTCCAGGGCGACGGTCGTTTCGTGGTGCGCCAGTCTTTGGTCGGCAGGAGGCCGGACGCCTCACTCGGCAGATCGATACCAAGTGTCCGGCCCCAGCCGAAACGCTGAAGGTACTCGACGATCCGATCAACACCCAGCCCGATGATGTTTTGGTACCCGCCGCCGACCGCGTAGAAGAACGTATTGACTGATTCAGCCAGCGCCGTGGTGATATTGACGAGACCGTGTCCGCCGGCTTTCCAATCCGGGAAGAAATCATAGCCCACGGTAAACCCACCGACGCTGAGCACGGTGGTACTTGGAGTGACCACCCGTTCGGTCAGGGCGGCCGCGGCGATGAACGGTTTGATGATCGATCCGGAAGGGTATTGACCGGAGATGACGCGGTTGATCAGCGGCGTGCGGGGGTCATTGAGAATCTTAGTGATCGCCGCGCTGTGGCCTGCGGTCACGAACAGATTGTCGTCGTAACTCGGCGCACTGACCATGGCCAGCACGTCACCGTTGTTGGGATCCAATGCCACGGCCGCGCCGCCGGGACTGCGCTGGGAGGTAACCGCCGCCTGCAACTGTTCGGCCAGCAACCGTTGCAAGTCGAGGTCGAGCGTGGTCACCACCGTTTGGCCGGGTTGCGGCTCACGTTTTGACAGCCCGCGCTGCTCGCGATTATAAACATCGCGTTCGACCTGACGGACGCCGTCTTGTCCGGTCAGGACATCGTTATACGACCGCTCCAGACCGGTTTTGCCGACGATGTCGAGCGGGTTAATCGCCGATTGACGTTGCAATTCCTCGGGCGACACGCGACCGGTGTAGCCAAGCGAAGTGGCCGTCGCTTCGGCGTGCGGATAGTAGCGATTTGGTACGCCGACGATATTGACGGCCGGCATATCGGCGGTGGCGACAATGTTATTCATGGCCGCGGCATACGGAACTTGCTCCATGACCGTCACCGGATCAGTCGGACGACGTGATGATGACCGTAGGGTCGTGTTGATATCGGCTACGGATAGTCCGATGATCCCGGCTAGGCGATCGATCATGGCGTCGCGCTGGGCAGCATCTGACGGCAGATCGGCCGGGGTGACTGTGACTGTGAAATTCGGAATATTTTCTGCCAATACCGCGCCGTGCCGGTCAACAATCGCTCCGCGCGGGGCCGGGGTGATGACGGTGCGGATACGATTGCCTTCGGCGCGTGATCGAAAATCGGAGCCGCGCACGACTTGGAGTTGAATCACTCGCACCAACAGGAAACCAAACGTCAGGACCATGGCCCCAAACAGCACTCCGCTGGACCACCGCGAATTGATATCCAGCACCACTGGCGCGCCGGAGTCCGGCCACGATTCGACCTGATGATTTACTGAACGGGACGGATGCCCGTCGTGACTGCGACCAGGCAGGGTATCCGGCTGAAAAGGGTTAGGCGGCGTCATGATTAGAACGAACGATGAATGGCGGACGATACTTGAGCGTAACGGTCGCGACCGATCAAACGCCATAAACCAGTCATCAATAACGGATGAACCAGGAGTTGTAAAACGACGGCCGCGACCAGCGGTCCTAGGGGGAGACCGAGTCGCTGGTGATTGATAAAATTAAACACTGCTTCGCTACCGATTAAAACCAGGAAATAAACGGCGGTACCCACGGCGATGGTGGAGATGAAGCTGATCGCCGAACGACTGGTAACTACTTTAGTGCTGAACAGCCAGCTGACGAGCGCCGCGGCGAAAAAAGCCAGGTAGTAGGCCGGTCCGCTAATGGCTGCCACGAGCGACCAGGCTAACCCGGCGGCGCCGGCCACCAGCAGTCCGGCCATCAAGCCATTCGTTAAAGTGACGGTCAGCACCCACAGCAGGGTGATATTCATCGCCAACCGCAGGGTCGGCCACTGCCCGACCCAGAGCAAGTCAAGCCCGACGACCAACCCGGTCATGATCAGGATCAGCAATGAACGACGCATGCTTATCCGATTACAATGCCGACCACGCGCAGACGCCGTAAAGCCGCGGCCGGCAGAAGAATCGCTTGTTGGAAGAGGTCTCCGGCGCGAAGACTGACCGAGCTGACGGTGCCAATTAAGAGGTCGGGGGGAATCAGTGGTTCGCTACCTGTAGTGACCACGGTCTGTCCGGTCTTGACGTCGTCGGTCTTGGGTATGAAACCCATCTGTAGCGTTAATCCCCGTTCCCCGCGGACGACGCCCGGACTTTGCGATGGATTCTGGATTCGTCCGGTGGTCACTAGCTGGCGGTCGGTGAGCAGTAACACCGTGCTGAATGTTTGATGAACGCTGACGAGTTTTCCGGCCATTGAGCCGCGGTCGCTGACCACCGCCTGGCCGAGCTGTAAACCGTCATCACTGCCGCGATTAATGATGATGCTTTGGATGCCGGGGTCGGGACTGGTGGCGATGACGTTGGCGAAAATTATCCGTCGTTTGGTCGCCTGAGTAAAGGCGGCCAGGGCGTCCAAGGCTTGGGACGCCTCCAGCTGTTGATTTGTTTCGTACAGTCGGGCCGTGACATCGGTCAGTTGGCGTTGGAGCTGATCGCGTTCGGCGGTGAGTTGGCGACTGGTTGGGCTGAGTTGCAGGCGATCGCCGAGCCAACGCCCAACCGTTATTACCGGCCAGGCGACGGTGATGAGCGCTCGGCTGGTCAGGCCGCGGAGCGGCGAGACGACGACCAGCAGGACGATCACCAGGGCCAGCCCTAGCCAGCCCCAGCGGAATGTTCGTCGCATCGCCATGCTACATTCTGGTTGCTTGATCTTCACTCGACATAACCAGCACGTTCTTCATCACCTGCAGGTCATCAAGAACAATGCCGGTACCGCGCACGACGGCGGTTAACGGATCGTCGGTGACCTGCACGAGCATTTGCGTTTCCGCGTGGATGGCATTAGTTAAACCGCGCAGGAGCGCGCCGCCGCCGGTCAGAATAATACCGCGCTCATAAATATCGGCCACCAGTTCCGGCGGTGTGCTCTCGATGGTGGCTTTTATATTTTCAACCATCTGACGGACGGTTCGCTGTAGGGCCTCATGAATTTGCTTGCTGGTGATCGTGACTTCGCGCGGCAACCCGCTAATCAGGTCACGGCCGCGCATTCGTGTTTCCACCACGTTGCCATCGTCCCAGACCGTGGCGATCTTCAACTTGATGTCCTCGGCCGTTCGTTCGCCCACTAGGAGGTTGTATTGTTCGCGGGCATATTGAATGATGTCCTGATCGAGTTTATTGCCGCCGATCCGAAGCGACCGCCAGGCGACAACTCCGCCCAGCGAGATGACGGCTATTTCGGTGGTACCGCCGCCAATATCAACCACCATCGTTCCGGAAGCTTCCTGGATAGGCAGGCGGGCGCCGATTGCCGCCGCCATCGGTTCTTCAATCAGGTAGACCTCTCGCGCTCCGGCGTGCAAGGCAGCGTCCTCCACGGCCTTCCGTTCAACCTCGGTCACTCCAAGTGGAATGCCAATCACCACCCGCGGCCGCGGGACAAGGCCGATAGATTGACGATGGACTTGATCAATGAAGTATTTCAGCATTTTCTCCGTCACCTCGAAATCGGAAATGACGCCGTCGACGAGCGGTTTAGTAGCCACGATATGTCCCGGCGTCTTGCCGACCATCCGCCGGGCGGTTTCACCCACCGCCAGCACCTGATTGGTCTTGGTGTTAATGGCCACCACTGACGGTTCGTTGATGACGATTCCTTTGTCGCGGACGTAGACTAAGGTGTTGGTGGTACCGAGATCAATACCGAGGTCATGGGAGAAGCGCCCGAGCAGACGACTGAACATCGGGTTACTGGAATAGGGATCTAAGTTGCTCAACTATCCGGAAGCGTAAAACGTCTCGAATGCTTAACAAGATGATCATCAACAACAGCCCGTAAAATCCGATGGTGTGGATGGTGCCTTCGATGCGCGTATCAACTGGCCGGCCGCGCACGCGGGCTAAAACGGCAAACACCGCTCGACCGCCGTCCAGAGCGGGTATCGGCAGGAAGTTAACCACCGCTAAACTGATCGACAGAATGGCCATGAACTGCAAGGTGGCGATCACCCCATACTGGACGACCTGACTGGTCAGCACGGCAATGCCTACCGGTCCGGTCAGATCGGGGCTGACGCGGGCCGTGACGACCAGATCTTGGAGCAGTCGAATGAAACCCGCCACCGTCTGGCCGACCAGTTGGCCGGTCGTCTGCACAGCGTACCAAGATGCCACGTACCACGGATAGCGAATCGTCGTCACCGCTTGAATCCCCAATCCATATCGTGGACGGTCGGTCTCCATTCGCGGCACGATGCGAAGAGATATGATCTCCAATCGGCGCCGGATGTCGAGTTCGAGCGGCGGGTAGTTAAGTTCCTTGGTCAAAGCAATTACTTGGTCGGTCGTGTTCAACGATTGGCCGTTGACACGCAGTACTTCATCGCCGGTCCGCAGACCGGATTGGTCCGCCGGGCCGCCGTCGGTGACCACCGCCTCGACGCGCGAGTCAGCCGATTGAATATAACGATTATGCGGGGCCGTCGAGGGGTCGGTTTTCACACCGCTGATGAGCGTCGCGGTCAAGAGTATCCAGGCTAATAGCGTATTCATCGCTACGCCGGCGGCTAAAATAAAGAATTGTCTGGAGAACTTGGCTTGTGAAAAACTATCGGGCCGGGCGGCCGCATCAGCCTGCTCCCCTTGCAACCGGACAAACCCGCCGAACGGAATCCAATTCAACGAATAGACGGTCCGTCCGCGTCGCCAGCCAATCAGGCGCGGCGGAAATCCGAAACCGAATTCTTCGACCGCAATTCCTGACCAGCGGGCCGCCAGGAAGTGGCCTAGTTCATGAACAAATACCAGCACGCCTAGGATGATCGCGAAGAGTAGGATGGTCATGTCAAATTTTCATCAGCTCGGCTTGTTTTCCCGTCACGATCGTCTCCACTTGACGCAATGATGCGGCGACCGACGCTTGCAGGTTTTTCAGGTCCATCTCCAGTACGTCTTCTGATACCTCACCGTTTTTCTCGGCCTTCTTCCAGTGTTTGATAATGTCCTCGCGAACGGTCCGAATGCGGATGCGCGCCTGTTCTCCTTTTTCATCCACCACTTTGGATAACTGGCGGCGGCGGTCTTCGGTCATGGCCGGGAAAGGCAAGCGAATCACGGTTCCGTCAACGACGGGGGTAATGCCGAGGGTGGACTGCGTCAGCGATCGTTCGATCTCGCGCATCAAGCCCGAGTCCCACGGTTGGATCACAATCAACCGCGGTTCGGGGGCGGTGATGGAGGCGAGTTGCTGTAGCGGGGTCGGAGCGCCGTAGGCATCAACCATCAGCTCTTGGACAATTTCCGGATTGGCCCGTCCGGTCCGAACGCTCCGCAATTCGCGTTGGAGATGTTCGATGGCTGGCGCCGATTGGAGCAAAAAATCGTTCATCATGGTCCGGTCCAGGCTATTTCTTCGGCGGTTTAAAGGTGGTGAAGTACAGACGTTCGGAGCGAGCTGGATCAAAGGTCAGGAGCGTCGGTATACGTCCCGTCGGCAAGGTGCTCACTGACCATGACGCGCCACCGTCGACGGTTCGGTGAAGGCGCCGATCGGTCGTGACGAAGATTTCTTGGGTATTCTTCGGATTGACCGCGACGCTTTGGATCGGAATGCTGCCGGCCGTGACCAGCGTCGGAACCGGCGACCAGCTGACGCCACGATCCTCACTTTTCAACAGGCCATACGCCGTTCCCAGAAACCAACGGTCGGCCGTCAGGGACACGGCGCGGATATCGGTCGCGCCGCTGTACTTCTGCAAGGCCGGGGTCAGATCAGTCCAGGTTCGGCCACGGGTATCACTGCGGTAGATACCGTTGGTGCGGCTGAAGATGTAGATTAACCCATCCGCACTGATGTACAGCTGACGCGGTTGCAGCGCCGGAACGCTACTGACCAACGTCCAGCGTTGTCCGTAGTCCTCGCTGAGGAGCACTTTGCCTCCCGAGGTGGTTGCCCAGACCTGCCGATCGTCCACCGGGTCGACGATGACGCAGTTCACCGCTTGCGCCGGTTGCGACTCAGTATAGACCGTGGTCCATGTTTGGCCCGCGTCAATGCTTTTAAGGACTTGTTGTCCGGCGGCGGTGTACATCACCTGCGGATTAAGGGGGTCGAAAACTAAGCAGTCGTAAGCGCCGCTACGCAGGGATGTCGGCCGCCACTGGTCACCGCCGTTGGTGGTGACCCAAATGCCGTTGGCTAAGGTCCCGAGGTACAGCTGGTCGCTGTTGGTAGGGTTAAAAGCCAAGACTCGGCCGGTCACGTCGTCGAGCGAGACCGTTCGTTTCTTGTCAACTTGCACAAAGTTTTTTTGCGTCCAGGTCTGGCCGCGATCGACGGAACGGAAAACGCCACCATCCGGTCGAACGGAAGAACCAATGGAAATACTGCACGCCTGGCCGCTGACTATCAGGCCGAGGACGACCAGGGCCAGTTTAGACCAGATGGAGGTCTTCATAGAGGAGGCGCGGTTGGACATTCGGTGAATACTCATGCCGATCCAGAAAACGATTAGCGAATGATAGGAGCCGGCGGGGAGACAGGGTGGCCACATATTCCTGCATGGAGTCGTGCGCGCTTGGCCAAAGCAGACGGTTCAATGAGCCCACGGCAGTCAACAGGAGCTCGCGGATGACCAACTCTTCGCGGGCGAGCTGATCAGCCACGGTCAGTCGTGGCGCGGATGATTGGCCGGCGACTTGGCGCACGGCACCGGCCGCTAGGGCGGTCAGAGTCTGCGCCATGGCTTGACGATCCTGGAGTAGCGCCTCCGGGTCTTCGGCCAGCTGGACGTACCAACCGGGGCGTCCGGCGGCGCGCGCGACGCGATCAGTCAGCGACCCGGACTGACCTATTTCAGCTTGACGTAAATCAGTTGAGGTGACGGTATGCCAGCGGTACGTGGTGGCCCGTGAACGAAGCGTCGGCAACAGCCGATCCGGCTCAGCGGACGTCAGGATGACGCGGAGACGCGGCGGTAGCTCCTCGAGGAACTTCAACATCGTGTTGGCCGCCGCTTCGGTCATTCGTTCGGCCTCGATAATGATCAGCCAACGTGTTCCGTCGTTCCACTGGACAACTGTATAGGCCGACACCGCTTGACGAATTTCTTCGATGCTGATACCGACTCCGGGCAATGGATCAATTAAACGTTGGTCGGGATGGACTTGACCGGCGGTTTGACGGCAGGCCGAACACCGGTCGCAAGGTCGAATGCCTGACCCGCGGCACAGGTCATAGCGAGATAACCATTTGGCGGCAGTCGCCTTGCCAACGGCCCGCGGACCGACAAACAACAACACCGAGGCCAGTTGACCATTCTCCAGCGACGTCAGGAGGTGGTGACCAAGGGCGGTTTGACCGATGAACGGCCAGATATGTCCGGCGGAGCCGGATCCGGCTCCGCCGGAAACGGTGCGCTGTGCTGGGGCCATGGCGTGTAGTCGTTGAGCGAGCGGACTGTACCATAAATAAGTGACTGAAGCAAGCCTTAGGCCATGATAACGCGGGCGGTCGCGACCGCCGTGGCTGACCAGGTGAATGAGCGAACTCGCTGGCGGCCGGCGGCAATCAGACGATGTCGAAGTCGTTGGTCGAGACTGATCCGCCGGTAGCCGTTGACCACCTCATCAATATCACCGGTATCGACGAATAACGCCGCGCCGTTGAGTACTTCGGGTAGCGACCCATGGCGGCTGGCCAGCACCGGCACGCCGGCGGAAAGCGACTCCAGAGCGGGAATCCCGAACCCCTCGTACTGTGAAACAAATATTAGCGCCACGGCCGCCACCTGCAGAACGTCGACCACCTCGTCCGGTTGCCAACCGAGAACATGAACGGCCCGGGCCAGTTCCGGATCCGCCAGTGACTTTACCACCTCCGGCCAACCGTACCCGGGTGATCCAGCCAAGACCAGATCGGCGGGGTTCGGCTGTTGACGGCGGTAGCGGCGGTACGCCGCCACCACCAAATCAATGTTCTTCTTTTTTTCTAAACGACCAAGAAACAGAAAAAATGATCGCTGGCAACCGAGGGCGGACAGTAACGTTTGCCGCCGGTCCGCGGTCACGGCGGCGAAGTGATCCGGTTGGCGGACCCCCAGGTACGTGACCACAATCCGTTGCGAGTCGGCCTTGAGCGTCTGGACAATTTCCTGCTTCGAGAACTGGGACACGGTCAGAATGGTCCGGCAACTCCGCACCGCCTGCCGAGCTGACCAGCGATGGTAATCACGCTCCGTCGCGCCGTACTGACCGCCGGTCAAGACCCGGACAGCCAGGTGGACGAGCGGTCGCAGCCACCCCAGGCGCCGTTGCACCGACTGCTGGCGATAGAGTTCGGGCCAACGTTCAAACCCCACGTCATGAATGGTACTGACCGTATTGGATGGGTGGATCAGCGGCACCGTGTCGGCCGGCACGAACAATATGTCGGGTCGATGCCAGAGTAACTCCCATGACAAACGGAGATGCGACCAGAGGATGGCCGGTGGCCAAGACAAAACTCGGACGCTGATGTTCGGCGTCAGCGCCGGCCAATCATCCCGCAGTTGTTCGCGCACGTACAATCTAATCTGATGGCTGGCCAGCATCGGCAGTAACCGGCGGATCACCTCCCAGGCGTACCGCTCGGTTCCGGTCCGCTGCGCGACGTTAGCGCGTGAAGCGTCAATGCCGATGGTCATCTACCGGGTGGCTAAAATGCTCCGCTTGTACGATTCGAGATTATCCAGCGCAATGCCGGTGCCGCGCGCGACGCATAACAACGGCTCATCAGCCACATAGGCCGGCACGCCGATCGCCTGAGACAGGAGTTTGTCCATCATCCGCAACAGCGACGAGCCGCCGCTCAACACCATCCCCTTGTCCATCACGTCGGCGGACAATTCCGGCGGCGTGTCTTGCAGAACATTTTTCACCGCCTGAATGATGCCCGCCAGTTCATTCTGAATAGCTTCGGTGACGTCGTCGGAGACGATCGTGACGGTCTTCGGCAATCCGGAGATCATGTCACGTCCGCGAACTTCCATCGACAGCTTTTCTTCGAGCGGCAGGGCGCTACCGATGGTGATCTTAATTTCTTCGGCCGTCCGTTCGCCGATCGCCAAGCCGTACTTTTTTCGGACGTATTCTTGAATGGCATAATCGCATTTATTGCCGCCGACCCGGACGGAAATGTTGACGACGATGCCGCCCAGCGAAATAACGGCGATCTCCGAGGTCCCGCCGCCGATGTCGATAATCATATGGCCGGACGGCGACCCGATGGGAATATTCGCGCCGATGGCGGCCGCAATCGGCTCCTTGATGATATAAGCCGCTTTCGCGCCGGCCGCCAGCGTGGCGTCAATGACCGCCCGGCGCTCGGTCGAGGTAATGCCGCCCGGAACGGCAATCATCACCTCCGGACGGAAGAAGCGGATCCCCCCCAGCGCCTTGTTGATGAAGTACCGTAGCATGGCCTCGGTGATCCGGTAATCAGCGATCACCCCGTCTTTGAGCGGACGGGAGGCGACGATCGTATCCGGGGTCCGTCCGATCATTTCTTTAGCTTCGTCGCCGACGGCTAAAACTTTCTTGTCCAGCAGGGACATGGCGACCACCGAAGGCTCGTTGAGCACAATCCCCCGCCCGGGCAAATGGACCAGGGTGTAGGTCGTGCCGAGGTCAATGCCGATGCGTCTGGTGAGGATGCTCATGTTCGTTAGCTGACGATTAGTAGCGGACGGCGATGGCGCGGTCCTGGGCGAGTGGTCCGGAGAAGGAAATGCCACTCTGGCTCAACCGAGCGGTGTTGTCAAGGCCGTCGACACTCTGCGGCCGGCGGTTCGGGCTGTCGATGGCCAAGCTGATGCTTGGGGTTTGCATGCCGGCCTGTTTCTGCCACTGCAACCGATAGACGCGCTGTTTTAGTTGTTGACCAACCGCGATCGGCAAGCGGTAGGTGAGCTTCAACTGTGATTCAGTGCCGGGCTCGATGGACTTGTAAGCGCCAAAAACGGTTTTTCCCAGTTCGCTGGTGGTGGTCACTTCCCCGGCCGCGTTAGACCGCTCCTGTTTCTGAGCGCCGGTACTGCTGACCAGTTCGCTACCGCCGGGGACGTAGACACGAACGTAGGTATTGTACCGTGTAATCCGCCAGTTGGTTCGCCAATCGAATTTGCCGGTGTGTTTGTAGGTGATAACCAATTCGGCCAGCGGACGATCGCCGTCAAGTTTGACGGTGTAAAAGTACGAACGGGCCATCACCAAATCGGTCTTCAAACTGGCTAAATTTGCATCGACCACCAGTAACGAATCAACGTCCGGCGTGCGGTCAATGGCGCCGGCCCAATTCTGCTCAGCCAGGAGGCTCTGGACGGCCGCCTCCCGCATATACAACAACAACTGTTTGGCGTTCAGCTGTTGGCTGATGATGAGAAAAACATCTTTCCATTCAGCGATGGGAAGTTTCATTAGCCGGTCGACCAGTTCCTTGGTCATCAAGCCAATAATGTCCTTGCGTTGGGCGGCACTTTGGCCGTCAGATTTATAGCCGACGTCAACATAGGCCTGGAGTTTATCGACGAAATTGTCCGCTGTGAATTCAATCTCCCCGACCTTGATCGGGCCGACCAATTTAAGCAGGGCCGAAATCGTGGTCGGCGTGACCGCCAGTACGCCGTCAACGTTCTTGGCCCCGCCCTCCCGCTGGTAGAAGAGGAGCGCCTGCTCGGCGGAGGTGGGAAAATCAGGCGACCAGTTACTATCGCGGAAATACCAGGCGTTCTGTTTTAAGTACTTTTTTAAGGCCGCCGGCGGTTCCACCACCGGCAGTTTCTTGGCCGCCTCGTCGAGGTTGTAGCTGTTGTCCGTTTTTAACGAGATGATTTCACCCGCCGACACCTTCAACAAACCGTAGGTTCCGATGAATCCCCCGCTGGGTCGGAGTTCGGTATTGTTCTGCAGGAGGAAAAGATAGGTCTTCTCTTTCGGATATCCTAGAATCGGCGGTAGGAGGTGGGTGGCTGGGATGGCTTGATCGAGGGCTTGGGTGATGAGCGGAAATTGTTGTTTCAGGGGACCGACGACCCGTAGCAACGGACCGATTAATCCGTGCTCGGGAATGCGCGCCAGTGTTTGCGCGGCCAAGTGGATTGATTCCTGCGCCGCTTTTAAATCTTCTTCCCGCGAGGCGATATTGCTGAGCAGTAGACCTTTTTCGGCCGGCGTGATTGACGACAAGCTAATTCGCCCGCGGCCGGCGAACGGCTCAAACAAGCGGGCCGTAAAGTCAACCAGGGACCGGACGGCCCTAACTGAACTGCCGCCCACCGCGACCAGGTCAACGGCCGCTCGATACTGCCGTCCGATGAACGGCCAGGATCGTAATCCCTGCGCCCGTCCGAGTTGCCGGTTAATGGTCTCCACGCGGTCTTGCAACTCATCCACGTCAGTCCGCGCCGCCGAGAAATCCTGCTGGCTGATCTTGGTCGCGACGTCATGAGCTAAGCGCTGCGCCTGACGGGCGGCACTGATTGCCGGTTTGAGTTTTGGATAGTAATAAGCGGTCAGGCCGAGCGCGATTATGGCTACTACTCCGCCGCCGATCGCCACCCAGGTCATCCACGGACGCCACCATTTTCGGCGCCGGCGGGGGGCGGACGGATTCAAGGTGATTTTCGGAAATGTGTGGCGTCGTCGCCAGAAATGGAATGTCATGAGATGGGCCGTTACATGCTGAGCTCTGGTTTTGGGCGACCGCGGTACTTCATGGTGTATTTTATCCAACTCTTGATATGGATGCGGGTTGCGTAGGACAAGATCCCGCTCAATCCCGGATTAACCGCCGACGTGCGGGATAAGTAATGGACCATCTCCGCCGCGGCGACGTAGTGAACTTCCCAGCCATGTTCCCAGAAACGCCGGCAAAAATCAGTATCCTCGTAGTACAGAAAAAAACGCTCATCAAGTTCGCCCACGTCGGTCAATGCTTGGCGGCGCATCAGCAGACAGGCCCCGAGCGCCCAGCCCACCGGACGACTGCTGTTCCGACCCCAACCTTTAATGAAGTAGCGCTCAAGTAGCTGGCGGGGGCCGGGAAACTTCCCGAGTGTCGACCGGCGCCAGAGCGGTATCCAGAAGGAGGGGAAGAGGGCGCCGGATAGCTGGGTTGAACCGTCCGGATTGATCAGCCGCGGAGCCACCAGGCCGACCCGCGGGTGGTCATGGAGATACGTTACTAACCGTTCGATGGCGCCGCGGAACACGGCTACGTCCGGGTTGAGAATCATGATCAGGTCCCCGGACGCTTGACGTAGCCCGACGTTGTTGCCGGCTGAATAACCGACATTACGAGGCAAGGCGATGTACCTGGCCGCGGGATATTCTTGCTTAACCACGGCGGCGCTACGGTCACCGGAACCGTTATCAATAACTATCACCTCCGTCTCGTACGGAAGCGAACAGTCGCGCAGACCCCGCAGGCACTGCCGGAGATGGCCTTGGGACTTATAATTGAGAATGATGATTGAGAGCTTCATGCTGGTTTGGTCCACCAGGTCCGAATGATAGTCGCCGGTCGTCGGGCGCGACGATTGATCATGACCGACTTGGCGCGCATGGCCGGTCGGAGTCGGAGAGCGTAAAAAAATCCAGCCAGCGTGATCGGCCGCGTCATCAGCAGGAAAGCCGCCTTGCGGATTTCATACCACGCCACCCACGGCAAGTCGCGCCAAATGCTTGACCAGGTGTCATTCTTCATCAGCAGTAACCAGTGATTACGGTATGAATAGGCGGCGTTGAGCTGTTGACGCTGTCGGTAATTGCGGGCAATCCGCAGGTTAGCGGTCGAGTCCTGCCCGCGAACGGAGCGATGATGGTACGCTATCAACTGTCCATCGTACCAACTGACCCAGCCTTGGCGCAACATCCGCCAGGCCAGGTCAACATCATCTTTATAGGCGAAGAAATTTTCATCGAAATATTCGTCGCGATAACGGATCGATTCCAGGGCCTGACGACGCAGGAGGAGGCACGCGCCGCTCAGTCCGAAGACCGCTTCCGACTGCTGGAACTGGCCGGAATCGGTTTGTCCGCTCCCGCGATCGCTGACGTGCCGAGAACGGAAAATACGCAAACCAGCGCTGTCAATTATACCAGACGGAACGACGCTTTTCAACTCCTCTGGCGAATACTCATAGCGCCGGAGCCGGCCGCCGATCGCGCCGATCTCCGGCCGCTGGGCCATCACCCGGACCGCCTGTTCGATCCAGGCCGGCGTCAGGACCACGTCTTGATTTAGGCACAGGACGTACGGCGACTCGGTAATGCGGATCGCTTGGTTATGGCCACGGCAGAATCCGAGGTTCCGGGTGTTGCGCAACAAATGAATCTGCGGATGTTCGCTCATCAGCCACGGCACCGTTCCATCAATCGACCCGTTATCCACCACTAAGACGCTGACCGGGGCGTAGGTCTGTGTTTGCACGGCGCTGATACAACTGGGCAGGTGGGTCAGCCCGTTCCAAGCGACGATATGGACTGCGACCGTTGGATTATCCGGGGTCATGGGCATAGAGCGCGATCAACATCAACCATCCCAGGCCCAGCGGATGGTTGAGGTACGGCGAAGTCGCGTGCACCGCGATCAAAGCCAAACCGCCGGACATGAAAATCAGCGACCATGGGCTCCGTCGCAGGCGCCGCCATAGCCCCCACAGCCAAATCAGGTAAAGGACGATCCCCAGCAGACCGATTTTCAGCCATAAATCCAGGTATCCGAGCTCGAATGCCGCGGTCGTCCGCCACCCGCGAATCCGCGGATCGGCGCTGTAAAAACTGACCGTGGTACCGAAGCCGCTACCCCAGACTGGGTGACGACCGATGGCTGTAAACAACGGACGGATTTGATTCCGCCGGGCCGCACTGGCGTCAACCGTACCGCCGCCGTTCAATCGCGCCACGACGATGTTCGCGCCACCGGCTACGCCGGACGAGGGAACGGTTAAAGCCCAAACCGTCACGGCCCAGGAAAAAGCCGCCACCGGAACGATGATCCATAATCGCGCCGCCGACTTCCATTGGCGGCGATAAATCAACCCGGCGATAATCACCGCCAGCCCGACCGCCAGCCCGACCCAAAAACTGCGAGACAAGCTGATATAGACGGCCAGCGCCGACAGCGCCATCGGTATAATGAACCACGGGCGGGCGCGACCGGCGATCCAACCGACTAGCGTCACGCCAAACGCCAGGAGCGCGTAGATTTGGCTTTGGAAAAATACGCGATAGATGTTCGCGTTAATGTAGGTCACTTCGCCCACTCCGGTGTTGCGAATCCAACGGTATATCTGCTGGATGTTCGGCAAGTCATGACCGAACGCATACAGCGTCAGTAAACTTTTGACGCCGGTGACGGTGGCGCCCGCGATCAGCAATAAGATCAAGCGCTGACGCCAAACTGGATCGCCGCGGATAGTCAGCCACCAGGCCGGAAGCAATGCTAAAAACAACCAGGCGTTGGCATCGCGATAGACGTCGCCCAGTCCGTTGTGGCGCGCGATTCCGATGAATGCGGCCGCGGCCAGCCAACCCGCAAACCAGAGGAATGAATTCGACAGCACGGACGAACGGAGCGCCGACCAGTGCTTGACCAGGCGCGGCAGGGTGGCGCCGATAAAAATGGTAAACAACAAGATGCGGAGGGAAATCCGAGTCTGACCAATCGTCAAAAAAAGCAAATAGCCCTTGCTCCCGACCACCAGCTCGGCGACGGTCGCGTAGGCCAGCCAAGTCAATCGTTTCCCGGCCAACACCACCGCCGTGATAACCGCGGCCGCGGCCACAATTTGCTCCGATCGCGGACCAGTGTAAGCCAGCCATGACACGACTTCCAGACCGACAAAGCCCAAGACGGCCCAGACATACTGTTTTCCCGTCGGCCAGGATAAAATCATTTCGGTTTAACGAAAGTTTGCAATACGGTTAAAACGTAACTGATGGGCATCAACAAGTACAAAGCGTAGCGCGGAAGCGGCGGCCAATACCGGCCGACATAGCGGGCCAAACTCTTCAACCACCAGACGTGTTTCGCCAAACTGAGATGCTGGGCGAAACTTCGGCCGCCCAGGTGCACTATCGCGGCCTGGGGCAAGTAGATAACGTCGTACCCGCGCCGTTTGAGCCGCTGGCAAAGATCGACCTCTTCAAACCAGATCCAGTATTTTTCGTCAAACGCTCCGGCCTCTTCCAAGACCGTCCGCGGTAAAACCATCACCGCCCCCATGACTTGGTCGACCGCTTGTCGGCCCTTGCCGGCGGCGCCGGCGTCGACCTGGTAGCGTCTCAGCGGCGCCAGCCACGTCGACATCGATCTCAGCTTCAACAACACCAGCGCCTGATCGGCGAACTGCGGCCACCGGCGGACGGATGGCTGGAGGGAGCGATCAGCATTGAGGAGCCGGGGCGCGACGCAACCGGTTTGTGGGTGACGTTTTAACTCGGCCAGCAATTCGGGAAAAGGATCGTTAATGAATTCCGTATCCGGATTGAGAAAGCAAATATACGATCCGCGCGTGCGTTGCCAACCCTGATTATTGGCCCGCGCAAATCCGGCATTGCGATCGTTAGCGATGACCGTGATCGCGGGAAATTCCCGCCGCAACAGATCGACGGTCCCGTCGGCTGAATGATTGTCGACTACTACCACTTCGCGCGCCGCATGCACGAAACGATCCATTGATCGTAGACTGGCAATCAGCAGATCACGAACGTTCCAACTGACGATAACAATACTGATCTCAGGATCAGGCATGACCGGTCTAGACTACCACGATCCGAGCCGACCGACAAGTGGAGTCCCGCCAATCGCCGCCGATGGTTATCACCTTTGGCGGGACTGGAGATGGTGGCAGGAGTCGGCGGCTTCCATCGGTACGGTGTGGAGCCACGTAGAAGTTAGGCGCTTTACCCCGTTAGAGAACATTGTTCTCTAACGGGGTTTACATGGCGGGGCGGAACCCCGCATCCGTCCCGCCAGCGGGCGGGACCGGTGCGCAGGTTAGAGGCGATGCTTGGCGCGAATGATCGCCTCGGCTTGGCGGTAGGCCGCAACGGCCGAGCTACCGTGTCCCTGGCCAAGGCCCGGGAGCCGGTAGACGAACGACGGCAACCAGGTGCTCATACCCAGCCCGCGCGGCCGCGGCCTAACGCGGAACAACGTCTCGGGAATCCACAGCCCACGCCGACCGCGTTTATCCATCGTCAACCACAGATCCCAGTCCTGGAATCGCTTCAGCGCCGGGTCGAACCGGGGAAAATCCTGGCGCCGAATCAAGCTGGTGGTGTGGATATAGTTTTGACGCCGTAACTTTCGGCTCGAATACTCGCCCAGTCGAAATTTTTTCCAGCCGAATCGAAAATCGCTGTAAGCATAACTGGCCACCGGGTGAGTGGTCAAGGCAACGACCATTTTGTGCACGGCCGACGGCTCGAGAACAGTGTCAGCATCAAGAAAAAGCACGTAATCACCGGTACTGCGTTCAAATCCGGCGTTGCGCGCCGCCGGCGCGCCAGCATTTTTTTGCCGGATCAAGCTGATATTTGGCTGGACCGTCGACAGGGCGCCGAGCAAGTCGTCAGTGGAGCCGTCGTCGACCACGATCACCTCACTCGGCTGATAAGTTTGGCGATTGACCGAGGCCAACGTCGCGCCGATCGTATCAGCCGACTGATAAGCCGGAATAATAATCGCCACGCGCGGCCGAGGGCTCGGTTCGACGCCGCGCAAAGCCGTCATCAAGCGTCCCAAGCGGACCGTGTCAGTAAACTCCTCAATTACGCATTGGCGGCCACTAGCGCCAAACTGATTGGCCAGTCGGCGGTCGACCAGTAACCGTTCAACCGCCGCGATCAACGCTTGGTCGTCACCCGGGTTGATCAGATAACCCGTTTTCCCGTCGACTACGGCATCCGCAATGCCGCCCGTGTCACTAGCCACGACCGGCAAACCGGCCGCGGCCGCTTCCAGATACACCAGCCCCAAACCTTCGACGTCCGCCCCATGGGTGCGCACCGTCGGCGCCATGACAAATATGTCGGCGCGTCCTAACAGTCGCCACTTCTCCGCCTCACTAATCTGGCCATGGAAAGTAACCGCTACTGACTGGTTAAGTTCGGCGACTAAGGATTGCAGTCGTTCACGTTCGGGACCGTCGCCGACTATATCCAACGACAGCGCCGGCCAGCGTGGCCGTAGCGCTTTCAGCGCGCGGATAACGGCGCCGACGTTTTTTCGCGGGACTAAACGGCCGACCGTAATCAATCGAAAGTTAGGTTGGCGCGGGATCGCCGCCGGGATGTCGCGCGTCAAAACGAAAGGATGGGTGTGAATAATCCGGACCATGGGCACGCGATAGGCGCGCACCAACTGTTCAACATATTTACTGTTCACGCCTACAAATTCCGCGCCTCGTAATAACCACCCGATAAGCGGTCGAACATACCAGCGGCGTTGTTCGGACAGCAGATCGTTTCCATGGACTAAAATCACGTACCGCAATCCAGAGCGGCGGCGGATACCGGCGGCCAACACGGCCGCACTGAAGTGGCCGAAGATCGCCGTTTCCAATCCTTGGCGTTCGGCCTGACGCAACCAACCGACTAGCCACCACCAGCGCGGCCGAACTGAGCCGGAAAACAGCGATCGCACCACGCGGCGTTCGCCCGGTTGGGCCGGTTGGGGGGCGACCACGGTAACCTGGTCGCCCAGCGCCGCGGCCAGCGGTTTGAGCGTCGCTTGAATCCCGCCGTGATCGGGCGGGTAAAACTCGGTCAGCAACGCGAACCGCGTCACCCCGTTAGAGATTAGTTAAATAATCAGAACTTTGCTGGCCGAGGTTACACCGGCCTATTCCAAGCTCTTGATCACGCGCATGAGATATGGCGACTTTCCGGCTGGAGACGAAACTCATGTCGGTTGTCATCTTACAATAAGCGATAATTGTGGTGTTAATCTCTAACGGGGATCATACTCGCCGCAATCGTCTGAACAGCGCTTCGACGTCGTGGGAACGGACGATGCGTAGCAGGAATAACAAGACGACGTAGAGGACCGCTAGCACCGCGGCGATCAACACCGCCCCCCATAAACTATTGACGTAGGAAACAAGTCCCGCCCCGACCGCCGCCAAAATAAATCCAGCCGCCGTTGTTTTTCCCAAAGTGGCCAATAATACCCGCCCCGAGAGCGGCATGATTTTACGCGCGTAGTACAAACCAAGCGAAAACAATAAGGCCGAAGAAAAAACGGAAATGACCGCGACCGATTTATAGGAAAATTCCCGGATGAACAAAAGATTGAGGCCGATGTTTAGCGTGACGGTAATGACCACGTTCCAGGTGTTTCGCGTCTGTCGGTTGGCCGCGTTGAGCAGATAGCCCAAGGGATAGTGCAGAAACAAAAACGGCAAGCTGATGGCTAAGACGCGAAGCGGCCAGACGGCGTCCAGCCAGAGGCTTTTGTAAATGTGTAACACTAACGGCTGGGCCAGCAGAACGATGACGACCATAATCGGAATGAAAACCACCATCAAATAGCGCATCGAGTCGACGATCAGCCGCTGGAGTCTGGCTCGATCGGTCACAAAGGCTGAGCTCATAGCCGGATAAATTGCGCCGACTAACGCGGCCGGAATGATTTGAAAGGCGATGACCATCTTATTAGCCATCCCGTACAGGCCGACCGACCGGTGGTCTTTGAAGGTTTGGAGTAAAACGGTGTCGCTGTTGGCATAGATAGCGGTAAAGAGCGCGGCCACCGCGAACGGCCAGGCGATGATCAATAACTTTTTCAAGACGGCCCAGTCCCAGCTCGGGCGCCAGCTAATCCCCTGCCGCCACAAATGGAACGAGGCATACAGGAAGTTAGCGGCCGAGCCGGTCACCAACGCAATGATGACGACGATCGCCGGAGCGCCGAGTTGCAAGGCGGTCAACCCGACGATGGTGACCACTACGCGGTGCAGGACGGTGCCGATGGCTTCAAACTCTAAGCGCTGAAGTCCGCGGAAAAAACCGTACCCGGTAGCCGTCAGCGCATCAAGAGTCATACCAAAAGCCGCCCAGCGAATATACGAGATATCGGGGTGAGAAATCCCGGCCCGGCTGAGAATAACCACCGTGATTATCACGGTCGTTGCCACCACCACTGAACTCAGCACCTTAAAGCTCATGATGACGTTGAATTCCCGCTTGCCTTCGCGCTCATCCCGCGCGGTTTGGCGGATGAAGGCCGGCGTCAACCCCAGGTCGATAAAGATGGCGAAGATATTAATGAACGACAGGGCCGCCAGATAGAGGCCGGCTGAGGACGGTCCGATCAAACCGGCGATGATCGGAAAGTACAGGGCCGACAACAACTTCTGGCCAATCAAGGCTAGGGTCAGGTAGGTCGTATTCTTGGCGACCCGACCGCCGTTCACCGCAACCGGAAAGGCGACCATGGGTGCGATCCGGTTAGCGTTTCTGCCACTGTGGCGCGCGGCGGGCGCGCTTCAATCCATATTTCTTCCGTTCTTTGACGCGCGGGTCGCGTCGCAGGAATCCCGCTCGCTTCAGGACCAACCGCAAGTCGGCATCGACTTTCACCAAGGCTCTGGCGATGCCTAAGCGGACCGACTCGGCCTGACCGTTGATGCCGCCGCCGCTGACCTTGGCGCTCACCGCGCCATGCGTGTCGTGGTGCGTCAGGACCAGCGGCTGGAGGACGATGTGTTGAAGCTCGAAAGTCGGGAAGTAGGTCGCCAGCGGAAGTCCATTAACAGTCACGCCGGCCGGCTGGCTGGCGTGCCAGCGGACGCGGGCGACCGCTTCTTTCCGCCGCCCGACCGCGAAAACGTACGACACTTTGGGCGGGCGTTCATGATGGACCGTCTTCGGTTCGGTAGCCTGGCGCGTCACCCGCGGTCGGGCGGCGGCTTTCCGCACCGCCGTCTTTCGAGCGGCTGATTTCTTGAGGGCCGGTTTCTTGGTGGTCGTGGGCATAGGGTTTACTTCGCCACCTCGAGGACCAGACGCTTCAGCAGTCGTGATCGGAGTTTCGTATCCGGCAACATGCGTTTGACCGCCTGGTATAACAGGCGATCCGGGTGTTTGGCGCGCACCTCTGACAACTTCTGCTTGCTCAACCCGCCCGGGTATCCGGAGAAGTGGTAATAGAACTTGGTCTTTTCTTTGGTGCCGGTCACCGCGATTTGGTCGGCATGGCGGACAATAACCGTAATGTCCGGCAGGCGGTCCGGGCGGTAGGTCACAGTTTTCTTGCCGCGCAACGTCTGGGCGATGTCGGACGCCAGGCGACCGAGCACTTTATCCTTGGCGTCAAATTCAATCGTGGTCATGGTCAAGTAGCAATGAATTCGAGCCGGACGCGCCGTGCACCGTCACCGGGCCGCAAACCAACCTTGAGACAGCGGAGATAGCCGCCCGGACGGTCTTTGAACCGCGGTGAAATCGTGGTCAGGAGTTTCTCAACCGCGGCCGGATTATTAAGCTTCGACAGTAACTGGCGGCGGCCAGAGAGGTTCCCCTGCTTGCCAATCGTCACCAGACGCTCGACGAACGCTCGCGTCGCTTTGGCCTTGGCATCCGTGGTCATAATCCGCCCATGGGTAATCAAGCTGACCGCTAAATTACGCTGTAGCGATCGGCGTTGACTGGCCGTTCGGTCGAGGGTGATTTTTGCCTGGCGGTGCCGCATCGTGATTACTCACCCTTCGGCTCTTCAGCCTTTTTTTTGCGGGTTTTCTTTTTCGGTTCTTCGGCGGCGTCGGTCGTAGCTACCGGGTCGGGTTGTTCCTGGTCAGCCGGCGCGGCCGTGCCGTGCGTGTGATCGAGGACGAACTGGAAATGATCAACCAGTATCTTGGTTGCTTGCTCAAGAGCATCGGGCGGCGTGATCGTGCCGTCGGTGGTGATCTCGAGGTTTAACTTATCATAATTGGTCATCTGCCCGACGCGGACATTCTCGGTCGTGAAATTAACGTTCTTCATCGGCGTGTAAATCGCGTCCAGGGCGATGGTGCCTAATGGCAAGCGTTCTTTCTCGCGGTTTTCCACCGGGACATAACCGCGGCCTGGTCCGACCGTCAGTTCCATCGATAACTTGGCCGCCTGGTCGGTCAGGGTGGCAATATGTTGCTTGGGATTGACGATATCCACGTCCGCATTAGCCGCTATATCGCCGGCGGTAACGTCGCCAGTGCCCTGAGCTTCGATCCTGATGGTCGTCGGTTCGTCGGTGTGAAGCTTGAGCCGGATCAGCTTGAGGTTGAGGAGAATATCAACCACGTCCTCTTTGACGTACGGCAAAGTAGAAAATTCATGCGACACTCCGGCAATGTTAACGGCCGTAATCGCGGCCCCGGGCAATGACGACAGCAACACGCGCCGCAAAGCGTTACCGACCGTCATGCCGTACCCGGGGTAGAGCGGTTCGATAGTGAACGTGGCCCGGTGGCCGCGTTCGCTGGTGGTGGTGATAGACGTCGGGAGAGGGAGGGATTCCATAGGGTCAGCCCGTTAATTTATCGAGAGTAGAATTCAACGATGAGTTGTAAGTCAACGGAGCGATCGGTATCGTCCTTGGTCGGCAGATTGAGCACTTTACCGCTGAGGTTCGCCTGATCCAGTTCGAGCCAAGCCGGCGGCGTATGCGTGGTAATTGATTTGACCACCGGTTCGAAATATTTCTTGTCCCGGCTTGGCGGTCGGATACTGATGGCGTCGCCGACGCTGACGCGGAACGAGGGGATGTTCACCGGCTGGTGATTGACATGCATGTGCCCATGGGTGACCAATTGGCGGGCCTGGGCCCGGGTCGTGGCTAGACCGAGACGGTAAACGACATTGTCCAGGCGGCGCTCAAGGTTTTGCACGAGCAACTCACCGGTGTCGCCCTTGCGCCGACGGACTTCTTCAAAGTACTTCCGGAATTGCCGCTCGAGAATGCCGTAGATCAGCTTGGCTTTCTGCTTTTCCCGCAGTTGCAATCCGTACCCGGATAAACGGCGGTGGCCGCTCTGGCCGTGCTGTCCGGGTGGATAGCCACGCCGGCCGAGGATTTTTGCTTCCTTAGCGGTCGAGAATAGGGCGACGCCGTAGCGCCGAGACAGTTTGATGCGTGGACCGAGCTTGCGGGCCATTCCGTTAGAGTGAGAAAATGTGATGAAACATGGTAAAAGACTAGAACATTGATTTAGACGCGGCGGACTTTACGGGGACGCGGCCCGTTATGAGGCGTGGGAGTCATATCCTTGATCACTTGAATGATCAATCCGTTGGCGGCCAGGGCCCGGATGGCGGCTTCCCGTCCCAAGCCAACCCCCCGCACGAAGACGTCGACGCTCTTCAAGCCGACCGCCTTGGTTCGCTCTACCACGTCGCGGACAATGATGCCGGCGGCGTAGGGCGTGGCTTTCTTCGGACCCCTAAACCCGCACTTGCCGGCCGACGACCAACCGATGACGTTCCCCTGCTGGTCGGTCAGGGTGATGATGGTGTTATTATAGGTGGCGTGAATGTGCGCTTGGCCGTGCTGTATGAACTTCTTTTTCTTCGCCGCGCGCGATTTCATCGCCGGCGTCGCGGATGCTGGCGACGCCGCTTCGGCTGGCAACGGCGCGGCGGTCGCGGGAGTTCCAGGTTGTTTCAGTTCGTCAACCATCGCGTTACTTTAAGTCTTTTCCGCGGCGGCTTTGCGGCCCGACCCCATCGTTTTGCGGACATTGCCGCGGACGGTGCGGGAATTCGTTCGCGTGCGCTGACCGCGGGTCGGTAAATTTCGACTGTGCCGCAGACCACGGTAAGCGCCGATTTCTTTCAGCCGCTTGATGTTCAGCAGAACTTCCCGTTTCAGGTCGCCTTCGACCTTGTAGGTCTGCTCCACGATTTCGCGTATTTTGTTCGCTTGCGCTTCAGTCAGATCTTTGACCCGGGTATTGGCGTCAACCTTCGCTGTGTCCAGCACTTTCTGCGACCGCCTTAAACCGATGCCGTATAAATAAGTCAAGGCGATTTCGACGCGCTTGGCGGCGGGTAGAGTTGCTCCGGCAATACGGACGACGGCCATTGTGATTAGCTCGTTAGCTTGTTAGCGGTTTGGATCATCGGGGTTTGGAGTATTCGCATGGGGAAATTTCTAACGGGGCAGGCAGTTACCCTTGACGTTGTTTATGCTTCGGGTTAGACGGACAGACAACCACCAGTTTCTTGCCGCGGCGGATGACACGGCAGTTCTTGCACATGGGTTTGACCGATGATCGAACTTTCATTCCGTTAAGGCAGTGACTGGTTAAAGGTGGTGAATTCGTTAGGGCCCAGCGCCCGAAACGCGGGCCGTCTAACCGTCTAACGTGGTCAGAGTCGGTACACTATCCGACCCTTGGTCAGGTCATAGGGCGAGACTTCCATGATGACGGTATCGCCGGGCAGGATTTTTAGGCGGTGTAGCCGCATTTTCCCCGACAGGTGAGCGAGAAGCAGGTGGCCGTTTTCGAGCTGGACCTTGAACATCCCGCCCGGCAGGGCCTCGGTGACACTCCCGTTTAGCCGCAGGAACCCTTTGTCCTTGGCCGCCGAGGGCGCTTCGTTCGTTAGTGGTCGTCGTCTACGGATGGCTTTTTACTCTAAAAAATAAACCCAGTTCGGTTCGAACAGGCAGAAAAAACCGCTAACTTCTCAGAAAATCTGCCCAAAGTCGTGAGAACTGAAAAGAAGTGCCTGGAGAGTATACAATGTCTTGAGAAACGCGTCAAACCGGCGCTTTTAATAAAGTCATGCGGGGTAAAGAAAAAACCCAACTAGCACGATTAGGCGAGTTGGGCATGGCGCTGGGCGAATTGCTCCCAGGGATAATCGATCCAGTCCTCCGTTACCTCAGCGCAGTAGGTCGGCTGAGCCTGTCCATAAACGTTATGGCCGGGCTTAAAGTGCAAAACGGCCGTGTCGACGAACTTGGGCTCGAACCTTTCGGCTTCCTGCCGGGCCCGGATGATCGAGTGGCCTTTCTCCCAGACTTCGTCGATCAGGAGGACGCGTTTCTCGCTCAAAAGTTCAGCCGACGGAAAAGCAATGATTTCCGGCATCGCCTCCGAAGCGGTGGCCCCGCGGGGGTAACGTTTGAGGTGGCAGGTCAGGGTCATGCCATGATCGAGCACTTGGGACAACATCAAGGCCACGTACATTCCCCCGCGGGCGATGCCCAAGAGGACATCGTATTCGCGGTTCATGGTGTTGATCTTACCCACTAACTCATCGGTCAGTGCCTCGGTTTCGGCCCATGAGACCGGTCGACGGATCACCGGCATGGAACACCTCCCTGGTG
>JBBTRH010000032.1:0-29322 GCA_038065275.1 Patescibacteria group bacterium
ATGGCTCACCAAGCACAACCCGACGCCGCCGAAAGCATTATCGTCAAGTTGGTGACGAATCTCATCCGCCTGGCGGTCATTAACAACGCTTCGGACGTGCATATCGAACCGGAGGAAGACAAGATCCGCGTTCGGTTCCGGATTGACGGCGTCCTGCGGGAAGTCGAAACTCATCCGATCAGCCTGCACGAGCCGCTGGTGGCGCGGGTCAAGGTCTTGTCGAACCTCAATATCGCCGAGCGGCGGAAGCCCCAAGACGGACGATTCCAGATGAGCACCGACAACAAACAGCTCGACGTCCGCGTCTCGACCTTCCCGACCATGTACGGCGAGAACGTCGAACTCCGCATCCTGAACAAGACGAACATTCTGCTTGGCCTGCCCAGCTTGGGTTTTGCGCCGGATATCCTGGCTCAGTTCAATGACATGATCCACCAGCCGTACGGCATCATCTTCGTCACCGGTCCGAATGGCTCGGGCAAGACGACGACGCTCTACGCCACCCTCAACACCATCAATACCTCGGACAAAGACATCGTCACCCTGGAAGACCCGGTGGAGTACCAATTACCGCTACTGCGCCAAACGCAAGTGGACCCGGACGCCGGACTCGACTTCGCCGCCGGCCTGCGTTCACTCCTGCGCCAGGACCCGGACGTCATTTTGGTCGGTGAAGTCCGTGATCCTGAAACGGCCAGCATTTCCGTCCGCGCCGCTCTCACCGGACACCTAGTACTGACCACCGTCCACACCAACGATTCGATCGGCGCCATCAACCGCTTGACCGACATGCAGGTTGAGCGCGTGCTGATCGCGTCGGCCACCGTCGGCGTCCTAGCGCAACGGCTGGTGCGTCTACTGTGCACGACCTGCGCCGAGAGCTATGAAGCTTCACCGGCCCTGAAACAGCAACTCGGCCTGTCGACCCAAGAAGCGATCACGTTCAAGAAGGGCGTCGGGTGCGAAACCTGCGGTTATACCGGCTATTTGGGGCGGACCGGCGTGTTCGAACTCCTGGCGCCGGATAAGAAAATCCGGGCGATGATCATCGACGGCGCGAGCTACCAGGATATCAAAACGTACGCCACCCAGACGCTCGGCATGCGCACGCTCCGTGACGACGGACTGATGAAAGCCAAGCAGGGCCTGACCAGCGTCGAAGAAGTACTGCGGGTGACGGCCGGGGAACTGGCCGAATAGCGGAGTTGACCCCGTTAGAGGCGAACACTGACGCCAAGAGAACGGTTGATTATTCCAACGTTTTAATTGCACCAACTGACCGAGGCAAACCACCTCTGCCTCTAACGGGGTTGGCGTCCGCGCCGCCCCTTTTCCTTGTTTTTTTTGTCGGAACGTGCTATACTACTAGCGTAAAACAAATACCAATGCGCCACGAACGAATCGCCATTTTTGTCTTAGCCGGACTCCTGCTCGGCGGGTTTGTGTTGTCAGCCAATGCGGCCACCATTAAGAAATCCGCATCCAAAATAATTCCGGCCAAAATCGTGGCGGCGAAGAAGGTGAAGAAGCCGGTGGTCATGATGCCCCGTAAACTGGACGGACTGCCGGTGCCGAAGGGGCAAGAAAATCTGTGGCCGATCGCGGTCATGATCGATAACTATCCCGCCGCCCGGCCGCAGGCCGGTCTACAAAGCGCTTCGATAGTCTACGAAACCCTGGCCGAAGGCGGCATCCCGCGGTTCATGGCTATTTTTGCGCAACGGAAAATGGCCGAAGTCGGACCGGTCCGATCAACCCGGCCGTACTTCGTGAAGGAGGCGGCGGAAATTAATGCCGCCATGGCCCACGCCGGCGGCAGTCCGGACGGGCTGAACCTGCTTAAAAACTTGCGGATGCAGAGTATCTGGGCGATCAAGGGCGCCTTCGCCAAGTTCTTTTACCGCGCTCACGGCGGCGGAGTGCACGGGTTATACACCAGCGGCACAAAACTGACGACGGCCTTGAAACAAGCGAAGACGGATCGACTAAAGGCTCTCTATCGGCCCTGGAAATTCGTCGATCAAGCCCAAACCAAACAACGTCCGAATGGAAAACATGGTGCGACGATCAATTTGGGAGCCGGCCGATCGTATGATGTCGAATATCGGTATGATAAGAAATCCGATTCATATCTCCGATTTACCGGTTATCGGCCGCAGATTGACCGCCTGACTAAAAGACAAATCGCCGTCAAGAATGTTATCATCATGAACACAGCCAAGGAAAAAGTGCTCGATCGGAAGGGCCGGCTTGATATAAAAGTCACCGGCCGCGATACCGGCTACCTGCTGAAAGACGGCAAAGTTATTCCGATTATTTGGACAAAAAAATCAAATCGCGCGCGGACTATCTTCACGACCCGCAACGGTAAAGAGGTCCAACTCAACCGCGGCAACACCTGGATTACGATCGTGCCGCGGGGGCATAAGTATCAGGTGTACTAGGTCGCCCCTGGCGTCGCTACGCTCCAAACCCCTCCGCAACTAAGGTCGCCGACGCGCCAAAGCCGCTTTGGTGACGGCGCGAGAGATTTTAGGAGGAACCGGTCGCTTGGCCTTGGCCGAGACGATGGTCGCGATGCTCAAGCTCTCGTTGCGAGGCAATCACCCCGTCGGCTTCGACCACCGCAACAACCTGGTCGTTCTCTGCGCCGACGAATAGGCACCTTCAGCAACGACAGTGCCATGTCACGCTTGTGATGTGGCACTTTTTCTTTTTTTGGATACGCACCACGCGCATGCTAGAGAGCATGCACCTGTGCCAGGGTGAGATATTTACCGATTCCCGTAACTCTTGATGATCTCTTCTACCTGATCCATTTTCACCGACAGCAACTGCGACACGCCGTCATCCCCCATGGTCACGCCATAGAGAATGCCGGCCTTCTCCATGGTGGCCCGGTTGTGGGTGATGGTGATGAACTGAGTTTTATGAGCCAGTTGTTCGAGGATGGCGGCGAAGCGCTGGGAATTGGCTTCGTCAAGGGCGGCGTCGACTTCGTCGATAACGACGAACGGCGAGGGGTTGTTGGAAATGATGGCGCACAGCAGAGCGATCGAAGTCAGCGCCCGTTCGCCGCCGGAGAGCATGGTAATCGACTGCAGTTTTTTGCCCGGCGGAGTAGCCTTGATGTCGATGCCGGTCACGACTTTGTCCTCATCTTTTACCGGCTTGGGCTCCGGTTTGGCTTCGCCGTTCGCTTCCGCCATGGCCGATTCAGCTTCGGTCAGGTCGTCATCCGGTCGAAGCACTTCCTTAACCAACACCAGCTCGGCCCGGCCGCCGCGGAACAAGGTCCGAAAGTAGGAATGGAATTCATTATTTATTTTCTTGAAAGCGGCGTTGAACTTCTCGGTGATGATGTCGTCGAGTTCGGCGATGGCTTTTTCCAGCGAACCGATGCCGGCTTTCAGGTCGGCCGCCTGTTGCGACAGGAATTCCCAGCGGGCATTCGTGGCGGTGTACTCGGTCGTGACGGTTTCCTCGATGCCGCCGATCAGTTGTAGTTGCTTGGTAAGGCGGCCGATTTCTTCAGCCAGGAGCGTGATGTCACCCTCGAGTTTTGCCTCGGCCGCCTGGGCCACGGCACGTAGCGCATCGTCGCCCATAGTTTGCGTTAGTTCGTGTTTCAGATCGTCCAGGCGCTGTTCAACCCGAGCCAATTTGACCTGCCGGTCGTTGACCGCGTGGGTGGCGGCGTTGAGCTGGTGCTGGGTCGAACGGAACTCCTTCTGGAGCGCGAACAGCCGCTCTTTCTTCGTCGTCTCGATGGTATTGAAGCCGTTGATCTCTTGGCGGGCGGCGTTCAGGCGCTGATCAATCCCGCCGAGTTCGCGATCAATATTTTTCGCCTGGTCGACATAAGCCGCGTAGGCGGCGTCGGGATTCGTCTTAGCTAGCTCCTGGATCGACGCTTCGTGCTGGAGACCGCCAACTTCGGTGGTCAGCTTCCCTTCCTGCTGGGCGAGTTGGGCGTCCTGCTGTTCAACCAATCGGAGGTCGGTCTGAAGTTGCATTACGGTCCGGAGTCGGGCCTGGCGCCGCTCAGCGGCGTCAACAAGTTGTTGCTGGACCGCGGCCAACTGTTTCGGATCGGTGGTGAGATGAGCCGCGCTCAGACGCCGATGAATTTTTTCGAGTTCCGCCTGGAGACGCCTGGCTTGCGACCGCACGGTCGTCGGGTTGAGCGTCTCCTGGGCGTGAAGGTCGTGAACGAAGGCGTCGTACTTGGCGCCGAAAGCGGCCACTGACTGCTGGATTTCCGGAACCGTGACCTGTTCCTGCCACTGGGCCTGAAGCTGGCCGAGCTTCATTTCGAGATCCTGGAACTCTTGTTCAACAGTCTGCAGATTGACCCGGTCTTTGGCCAGCGACCCCTGGTGACGGGTGATAGCTTGGGCCAAGGCGGCGCGTTCTTCGTGGAGCTGACGGAGATTGCGCCGGAGCTCATGCGCGCGACGCTCGAGGAAAGCCGTCTCGCCGGCCCCGGCCCGCTTGGCCGCCACTTCAAGCTGTCCCTTGACGACGGCCTGACGTTCCAGGAGGCGGTTTTTCTCGTCGAGAATGGCGTTATAGTGCTTTTGGAGCGCGCCGAATGTTTCCGAAGCCGAACGCTCGCGCTCAATTTGCTCCAGTTCATGCTGGATGGCCTCGAGCTCCTTGGCCACCGCGGCGCGCTGTCGTTCGTGTTCCGCGTACTCAGTATCGAGTTCCTGATGTTCGCCATCAATGTCCTGCCAGCGCCGGCCGAAGTACCGCGTTTGGGCGTCGCGCAGTTGCCGTTCGATTTCTTCCCGTCGCTCGAGCCGCCGCACCTGCCGCGTCAGTGTCCGTAAGCGCGGTTCAATCTCGACCATAATCGCTTCGCCCTGGGCTAAATTCTCCTTACTGAGCGCCAGCTTCTGGAGAGCCTGATCTTTCTTCAGCTGGTACTGGCGGACGCCGGCCGCTTCGTCGAACAGGTGTTTCCGCTCCTGGGGGTTGGAAATGAGGAACGAGTCGATCATCCCCTGGCCGATAACGGAGTAGGTGCGCTGGCCAAAATTGGCCCGGGCTAGTAGGAGTTGGATGTCTTGCAGGCGCGCCGGCTGGCGGTTGATTAGATACTCACCCTCACCGTCACGGTAGACGCGACGGGTGATGACGATTTCGCTGTAGTCGATCGGCGCTCCGCCGTCGGCGTTGTTGATAATCAGGGATGCTTCGGCCATCCCCAATCGAGACCTCTTATCCGAACCGGCGAAAATAACGTCGTCGCTCCGCTTGCCGCGCAGAAGCTTTAATGACTGCTCGCCGAGCACCCAGCGGATGGCGTCGGCCACGTTCGATTTGCCCGAACCATTCGGTCCGACGATGGCGGTAATGCCGCGCTGGAAATCGAGCTGGAGACTGCTGGCGAACGACTTGAAACCCTGAATTTCGAGACGGGCGAGGTACATGACGCGGCGGTTACAGTTGGTGTTGCAGGCGGAGGAGAAACAGGCCGATCATGCCGAGCGCCGCCACCAGCTTGATGACCGTCCCGCCCATGAAAGCGATGATGGTGTAGTTGCCGGACTGGTAGGAATAGACGCGATCACGGCCGCGCAGGAGTTCGGCGACGATGGCGCCGATGATCGGGCCGGCCAGGTAGGTGCCGAACGGCCCGAAGAAAGTTCCCACGGCTCCGCCCAGCACGGCCCCCAGGATCCCCCACGGCCCGGCTTTCAACTTTTGGACGCCGCCCCGACTGAGCGTGTAATCAAGAATGATGGTCGCCAAAGCGATCAGCGTCACGACCATCAAGAACTGCTGGTTGACGCCGAGATAGCGATGCGACGCGCCGTAGATGAAGATGCCGAACCAGACGGTCGGGATCGAGGGGGCGATCGGGAAGATAATACTGATCAGTCCGCCGATAATCAGCGAGAAACTGACGATGGTCGACAGCGACTCGATCATCCCGTTAGCGCATCGCTTAGTAAGCGCCGAAGTAACGTTCGAACATCACCAGTTCGAACTGAGCGCGCTAACTGGGCCGCCCCGTTAGAAGCCCCGATATACAAAGACGAGGTATTGATTAAATTCGGCGGTGTCAATGTTCCAGCTTCTAACGGGGTCATCCTTGCCACCCTTTCGCCGCTAAACCATTATACGCGGCGGCGACTTGCGCTTCTTGCTTCGAGGCGCCTTCACCGACGGCGACCTGTTCGGCGTCGAGGTAGATCCCGATCAGAAAATGCTTGTCGTGGTCCGGCCCCCACTCTTTCAGCACTTTATAACTCGGGGTGACGCCGACGATCTCTTGGCTCATCTCTTGGAATTTGCTCTTCGGGTCGATGTATAATTCGTTGGCCAGGATGTGCGGCAACTTACTGACGATGTGCGTCATGATGAAGGCGGTCGCCGGCTCGATGCCGCCGTCGAGGTACATCGCGCCGATGATCGCCTCAACGGCGTTAGCGTGAATGTTCTGGCGAGCCTTCGACTGCCGGTCCTTCGCTTCGCCCCGCGACAGCATCAACCACTCGTCGAGATTTAATTCCTTGGCTACTTCTGATAAGCTCTTGGAATTAACCAAGCTGGCCCGCCAATTCGTCAGGTCGCCCTCGGGATTCGGGTAGTGACGGTAGAGGTAATCACTGACCACCAGTTCCAGCACCGCATCGCCGAGGTACTCGAGCCGTTCGTTGTGGCCGAGTGCGAAGTCCGGATTCTCGTTGAGGTAGGAACGGTGCACCATCGCCTGACGGATGAACTGTTCGTCGGAGAAGGTGTAGCCGATGGCGATTTGCAGTGATTCAAGCGGCGCCATGGGCAGGATGATCAGTCGGTTTAACGCGTTGGCGCCAGCGGTTGTAGAGGAAACCAATGACCAGCAAGATGACGCCGAGGATGATGAAGGACAGGATGCGGTAGGGAGCGGTCAGCGTCCGAACGTCGACAATGTACACCTTGCCGATGGTCAAGACCAGGAGCATCAGGCCCTGGCGCCGGGCTTGGACGCTTTGAAGCGCAAAGCCGATACTATATAAGGCAACACCTTCAATGCCCCAAGCAATACTTAATAGGCGAGGCGCAACTTCGGCGCCCAGAACGATGGTCAGCATGATTACCGCGGCCCAAGCGTGGGCGGCGCTCATTCCTTTTTCATCTTCAGACAGGTTGGCCGCTCGAAGTCGGAGCACGAAGGCGGCCAGCGCGAGCATCGCTACGACCCACAACCCGGCCAGCACACGAGCGTGAACATTCAAGAACCCAGCCAGGACAGTTGTGTTGGCCACGTTAGTCAGCCAATAGCCAGCCGCAAACAAACTGATCATATAACTGACGCCGCGGGCATTAAAACTTTTCATCGCCGTCCCGACCGTCAGCAAACCAAGCGCTCCCAGCGACCAGACCACCGGCACCCAGGCCGGCGGCAGTTCCTGTCCAGCGGTGACCACCGCTAACCCGATGGCCACGTCGGCAAAAACAACCGACGCGTACCGTTCCAGCGGCGGCAAAACTTCCCGGCGGGAGCGGAGCACCGCCGCATTGAGGGCCATCAGCAACGCCCCGAAGAGCCCGAGCACCAGCCGCGTATGTAGGGTGGTAGCGCCGAAGGTCGAGGGCAGAGCGGCCATGACGCTCAGGAGGGACAGCAGAGCGACAAAACTGACCAGATAGCCGGAGTAGCGAAGCGTCCGTTCGTTCATGATCGCGCCGAGACAGACGACGGCGGTCGATTCGATCAGGTAGGCGATAGTCAGCGAATCACCGTCAAGCCGCTGACCGAGAGCCAGCGTGAAGAAACCGACCGCAAAAACGATATATACCGGTCGAAGGAAACGACGGGACGGAGCCAGCATCGTCGCTCCGGCTAACAAAGCGCAGACCAAGCCGATGAACAAGGTCGCCAGCCAACCGCTTGAATTGCTGGTTGCGGCGATGACGATACGGAAAAGCCAGTAGAACCCCACCAGGTTCAGGACGCTACCGACCATCGTCAACCGTCGATGGCGTTCCGAGCTAGGGACCATCAGCCAGTGAGCCGCGCCGAAAATGAGCACTTCCAAAACCAGGAAGCCGGCGGCGATCGCCGCCACACTCTGTAGGTTGCCCTGACTCGTCATCCAGGCCAGTTGTACCGCATAGGTCGCCACCGTGCCGGCCATAACCAGCTCCACCCAGCGCTCGGCGCTGGCCACCGCTACTACCCCCAAGCTAAGCGTTAACAAAGCCGTCAGCGTGAAGAGGTCGACTTCATTAGTAAACGCCGTGACGTAGCCCAGGAAAAAAGCGCCGGCGGTCAGGGTCTTTGACCGCTGGAGCAGTGCGGCGACGGCGATAATGGCCACCACCGACAAGAGGAGAATACCGGCGCTAGCGGCTGACTCGAGGGGGCGCCCGGCGATGACATGCATGGCGTAGGTGCTGACGTAGACGATCGCCCAGGCGCCGCCCTGGAGGATAAAGGCAAAGCCGCGGTACATTTTTCGCAACCAGAACCACAAGCCGAACAGCATCCCGGCCGTGGCGTAGCCGGTCAAGACGCGGCCGATCGGACCCAGGCCGCGGAAAGCGTAGTTGATCAGCAGGGTGACTCCGACCACGAGGGAAATGATGCCCAGCCAACTGAACCAATGCTTGGCCAGGTCCTGTTCGAATCTGCTTGGCTGGCGCGGCGCGGCGGGTTTTGGCACGCCGGCGGCAGTCGGAGATGGCGCCGCGCTCGCCGGTGATGCCGGGACGACCGCCACCTTCTTTCTCCATGGCCAGACGATCGCGAACAGTAGTGCCAGGAAGCCGAGGAAAATCAACCAACCGCCCAGGCCGCCCAGGAAGAGCGCCACAAAACCGCCAATAGCTGTCGCCCACCGCGCGGCGGGGTTGACGGTGACGCTTCTCGTCCGCGGCTTCCCGGTGACCGTCGGCGATTGGACTACAGTTGGTAGCTGGTTGACGGGTAGCGGCCGGGCTTCAAGCGCCCCGACCCGCGTCGTCAGTTGCCGGACCGCTGTCTTTATCTCGCCCAGCTGTTGTTGGAGCTCATCGAGTTGGGCCATGGGCGGGAGGTGAAGTTGGTGCCGTTGGTGATTGACTGGGAATTTTACCTTGCGCCTGAAGATCGCGGAAAATGGCGCCTAAAACGCCGTTGACGAACTTGCCTGACGACTCGCCGCCGAACCCTTTGGCCACTTCGATCGCTTCGTTGATGGCCACCTTCGGCGGCACGTCCGGACTGTAAGTCAGCTCGTACACGCCGATACGCAAGACATTGCGGTCGACGATAGTAATTTGTTCCAACGGCCACTCCGGGGCGTACTTGACGATGGTGGCGTCAATCGCGTCCCGATGTTCCATCACGCCGCGCAGAAGCGATTCCGAAAATCCCTGGTCGGAGAAATCAGGGGCGAACTGTCTAAAATTCTCATGGAGGAGACCAATAATGTCCTCTCGCACCCGGCCGTTAAAGTCCCATTCATACAGGGTCTGCATGGCGATGGTCCGAGCGAGATGGCGGTTAGACACGTCAGTTGAAAGATTTAGGATTAAAGTGCGTTGACCGGCGCGTTGGTTGTAAGATTTAAGGTTTAAGGTTAAAGTGCGCCGGACTATTTTTTCTTATTTTCGGACGTTTCCTGTTTATCTTTTTCGCCCCGGGCGGCCTTGCTCTTTTTAGCCCGTTTTTCCGCCTTGGAGGTGATGTTCAACACTTGTCGGCCGTTGTAATAGCCACAGTGCGGACAGACCATGTGCGGCCGGATTTTACGGGAACAGTGGCTACAGGTAGTCAAGCGGAATGTTTTTAGGGCAAAGTGACTGGCGCGTTCGCGCTTGCTCTGTTTGGTGCGGCGTTTGGCGGGGAGACCCATAAATAGCTCGTTAGCTTTTTAGCTCGTTAGTCTGTTAGCTCATTAGCTCGTTAGCAGATAGCTTGTTAGTAGTTGGCTCGTTAGTTGTTAGTTTATTTTATTGTAATGGCTCGTTAGTTGTTGACTTGTAGCGGGGTGAGTATACCATTTTTTCAACCTTTAGCAAGTTGTTTGGGACAAAAGAAAACCCCGCAGTGTTTCCACCACGGGGCAAGACAGAACTAACTAAACTGCGAACGGGCGACAGACGCGCGCCTTGAGCTCCTTGAACCGGAGATCGAAAGTGCGCTGTTGAGGCGGGAGGTTTCGGAATGAGACCGGCCGCGGAACATCGCCGGTGCAGACCAGGTAGCCCATAGCCGTTTCGATCTGCTGGACCTCCGCCAGCGCCTGCTTCCGCGCCGCCTCACGGCGCCGTTCCTTCAGCCGTTGCTGGACCACCGGGATGGAACCGATCAGCCCGACGAGAACGGAGACGAGGACCGTCAGCGCATAGGCCGCGACGATGATCACGGCGAGATACTGCAGGTACTGTCCGAACGTCCGGAACAGTATCTCGATGTGCTTGTGGGTCTTCGGATCCTCGCTGACGCTCTTAACGAAGAGCATCAGCAAAGTCACGATGGTGAGGAACGGCGGGCTGAACTGCCACCGCCAGAGGTGGAACCAGAACGAACGCTCCAGGCCAGCTTCGCGAGTCACCAACTCGCTCAACTCCGCGCCGGCGAGCGGCCAGAGGGCGCGGTAGTTGATCCCGCCGCGGCCGAGCATGACGGTGTACCACAGCCCGATGAAAAGCATGATAGCGAGCTTCAGCGGGTAGTACAGCGCCAGCGTCAGCGGTTGGAGGGTGAAGGCCAGAATGGCCCGCCGCCGGAAAGCGCACTCGTCGACCGGCTCGGTTTCGAACCAGAAGTTGATCCACCTCGCCAGCCAGGCCGGCGGCTTGGCCGCGAAGCACTTCCGGTCGACGGTGACCTGAATCTTCGAATACCCCAGGGTCCAGGCGTTGCCCACCAGCTCCCCGGAGGACGCCGACAAAACCGTCGTTTGGTACTTTCCCCTTTCCCGCGATAGGAAGGAGTCCTTGAGTCTCCCGAGACCGTCGGGATCCCAGACGATCTTAGCCTGGATGGTATTTCGACCCGGAGCCCGAAAAGACACATAGGCCAGCCCACGCTCGAGTGGTTCGAGCTGGCGGCGTTCATTGCCCTGCTCATCAGTGATGACCAGCAGGACGTGGGGAGAGACAGCTTCGCGTTCCCGGAGATGCTCGAGTACGCCTGGCAGAACACACCAGCCGACCTCGATCGTGGCGGACTCGGGCGTGACCGAATTGACCATCAACTCGAGCCCGACCTTAAGACGATCCATCACTGCCTGTTCCATGATTCCTCCTCTTCTCACCAAATCCTTGGCGAGGCGTTGGGGACTGACGGCACGGCTCTACGGTGATCAACATATTCGTTCGTCGTTCGTTGACAAAGGGCGTCCAATAACGGATTACTCCTATCAGGTTTTCAGATTTTTGTCAAGGGCCTCCCCGGAAAGAAAAACCGCCCCATTGTCTGAGGCGGTCGCCGATTAGTAGCAGCGCTTTGCGGAACGATCGCGCCGATACTTCTCCCATTTCACCTGCCACCATTCCCGAAAACAGGCCAGGAGCGCTTCGTCGTGGTAGCGCCCGCTACGGAAGAATTGCTTCTTCCGGCGTCCTTCAATCCGATAACCGGCGTTACGGTTGTGGCCGACGCTCCGCGCGTTAAAGGCGATCGCGCTCGAACAGACCTTGCGCAGGTTGAGCGTGTCGAAGGCGTAGTGCAGGAGGAGCAGTTTCGCTTCCGTGCCGTAACCCCGGTTCCAGTAGGGCTTGGCGATCCAGGTACCGGTCACCGCGGTGCGGTCGTAGTGGTTGAAGCGATGAAGACCGGTGTACCCGATCGGCGTCCCGTCCGTCAGACAGATGGTCAGGTTATGGTCGCCGTTTTCACCGATGCGGTCGAAGTAGCGTTCCTCGGCGATCATGGTGTACGGACCGCGCGTCTTGAGGAAACGGCGGACCTCCGGATCGTTGATCCAGCGCTGGAAAAAGACCAGATCCGTTTCCTTATGCGGCGGACGCAAGTAGACGCGGCGACCGCGCAGGAAGACCGCTTCGTGAGCCGAGCGATTCATACTAGCGCTCCTTTCTCCCGTCGACGCGGGATGTCAATGTACAAAACTCCGGCAGTGATTCTGCCGGAGCGTTGGTGGAAAAAATGTGAGGCGAACTTATTTCTTCATATACCAACAGCGTCCCGGCAGAACCGCGCAATCGCGGCCGGTGATGTCCAGTTTCATTGACTGATTGTGCCGTTGGTAAAACATAATGACTTGATGCTAGCAAAATGCAGAGGGGCGTCAAGGGGCCCAACGCAACTCCACACCGCGGGTTTCGAAACCCGCGGTGTGGGGGATAAATTATATTATCTCAGCTACACTAACGTCACGCTGGCGACCTTGTCTTTACTGTCATTAAACCTCATAATCCGTACTCCTTGGGTGTCCCGGCCCAACACTGAAATGGACTTCAACGGCAGGCGGATGACTTGGCCCTTTTGCGAGATGACGATCAAATCTTGCGTGGCATCCTTGCCGTTCACGATCGTGCCCGAAGTGATTTTCCCGGTCTTGTCGGTGATTTTCGCCGTTTTAATGCCCGAACCGCCGCGGCCCTGGACCTTGTAGGCGGCGACCGCGGTGCGTTTGCCGAAGCCGTTGGCCATGACAATCATCAGTTGTTCGCTCTGGTCGACTTTCCCCTGGTCCATCACGTCCATGCCGACGATCTCATCGCTCCCCTTCATCTTCATCCCCCGCACGCCGGCCGCACTGCGGCCCATCGGGCGGACGTTCGTTTCCTGGAAGCGGATGGATTGGCCGTTGGCCGTGACCAGCATGAGATGGTCTTTGCCGGTGGTCGGTTTGACCCAGCGCAGGCGGTCGCCGGCTTTCAATTTGATGGCAATTAGGCCCGAACGGCGGACGTTCTTGAATTCTTCAAGGTCGACTTTCTTGATCACGCCGTTCTTGGTGACCATGACTAAGTACTTGAACGGCGACAAGTCTTCCAGGCTCATCACGTTGGCGATCTTCTCTTCGCCGGTCAGCTGGAGGAAATTGACGATGGCCTGGCCTTTGGCCGTCCGCGAACCGGGCGGCACGTCGTAGGCCTTGAGCGAGAACAAGCGGCCGGTGGTGGTGAAAAACAGAATGTCGGCGTGGGTGGTGGTGGAGAAGAAGTGCGAGACGCGGTCTTCCTCCTTGGTGGTCAAGCCGATGACGCCTTTGCCGCCGCGGCTTTGGGTCTTGAAATTCTCCGGGCTAAGCCGCTTGATGTAGCCGTCGGTGGTCAGGACCACGACCGTGGCTTCGTTCGGGATCAGGTCTTCTTGGGTGAAGGTGCCGACCGCGCCGGTGACGACTTCGGTTCGGCGGGCGTCGCCGTACTGCGTCTTGAGCTGAAGCAGTTCCTGTTTAATGACGGCCATGATCTTCTTCGGTGAAGCCAGGAGCACTTCCAGGTCTTTAATCAGGGCGAGTTTGTCCTTGTGCTCCTGCTCGATCTTCAATCGTTCGAGGTTGGCCAACTGTTGCAAACGCATTTCCAGGATGGCCGTGGCTTGCGGGTCGGTCAGCTTGAACTTTTTAATGAGATTTATTTTGGCCTCGTCCTTATCTTTCGATTTTTGAATGGTGCGGATAACCTCTTGAATGTTGGCCAGGGCGATGAGCAGGCCTTTCAAAATATGATCGCGCTTCTTGGCGCCGTCGAGCTCGAATTCGGCGCGGCGGCGAACGACGACCTGCCGATGCTTCAAGTATTCTTCGAGCACCATCTTCAGCGTCAGCACGCGCGGCTGAATACCGTCCACCAGCGCCAACATGTTGACGTGGAAAGTTTCCTGGAGTTGCGTCAGGGTGAACAGTCGGTTCAGGACTTTCTTCGGATAAGCGTCTTTCTTCAGCTCGATCACGACGCGAACGCCTTCGCGGTTCGACTCATCACGCAGGTCTTTAATGCCGTCCAGCTTCTTGTCGCGGACAAGTTCGGCGATGCGCTCGATCAGCGTCGCTTTGTTGACTTGGTACGGGATCTCGCTGACGATGATATTAAAACTGTTGCCTTTCGCTTCCCCGGCGGAGCCGGGTCCGGCTCTGCCGGAGATGATTTCAGCTTTGGCCCGAATCACAATCGCTCCCTTGCCGGTGGCGTAAGCGACTTTAATGTCGGCTTGATTGTAGATGATGCCGCCGGTTGGGAAATCCGGTCCCTTCACGAAACCGGTCAGGTCGTCAATCGACGCGGCGGGGTGGTCGATCAGGTGAACGACGGCGTCGACGATCTCGCTCAGGTTGTGCGGCGGAATACTGGTGGCCATGCCGACGGCGATGCCGACGGTGCCGTTGAGCAGGAGGTTCGGCAGTTTGGCCGGCAGGACGCGCGGCTCATTGTGCGAGCCGTCGTAGTTCGGCGCGAAGTCGACGGTGTTCTTGTCGATGTCGGTCAGCATCTCGGCGGCGATGCGATCAAGCCGCGATTCGGTGTAGCGCATGGCCGCCGCGCTGTCGCCGTCCATCGACCCGAAATTTCCCTGGCCGTCAACCAGCGGATAGCGCATGGCGAAATCCTGGGCCAGGCGGACCATCGAGTCATAGACGGCCACGTCGCCGTGGGGATGATACTTGCCCAGCACTTCGCCGACGACGGTGGCTGACTTGCGGTACTTCGTGCCCGGCCGCAACCCGATCGACCACATGGCGTAGAGGATGCGCCGGTGGACCGGCTTCAGACCGTCGCGGACATCGGGGAGCGCCCGGGCGACGATGACGCTCATGGCGTAATCGAGGTACGACTCCTGCATTTCCGTCACTAGCGGGCGCGGTTCTATTTTTCCGATGACGAATTCCGGTTTCTGGTCGGCCATCCCGTTAGAAGTTTAACAATAAAACGGCAGATTGTTCCGCACTCTGTCGCTTGGCTTTCTTCGAGCCTGAGCGCCAATCATGAGTTTGCCTATTCGGGCTAACGTTGTAGATTAGCGAGTCACTAATTTGTTCTTGAGTATACATACAATGTAGCAAACTTCTAACGTAATTATTGCTGGAATTGAGGAAAAACTTGCTGATCAAGTTGGCGGATTTCTTGCTCCGCGGCCGACGGTTTAGGGAGGCCGGGCCAACGCACCGACTTCAGCAAACGGGCGGTTTCCTGGAAAAGATTCGGTCCTTGGCCGCCGTTAGCCACTTCCAACCGGACCGTCGCCAGCCAGCCGACGACCGCGACGGTCATTCCTCCGCCGACCAGCCACCACATCAACCGCCGCCGCTTCGCCTCCGGCCAGTCGTGGACCGATTGTTTGAGGGCGCGGACCGGCGCCGCGGTTTTGATTTTTTCCTTGACTGATGATGCGAGCAGCGGCGCCGGTCGAAGCGCGACGGCTGGCCGGGGCGAGAGGCCGGCGGCGGGCGGCGCCCGGCGGAGGTCAACGCTGACCTTAACCGGAATGGCCCGTTCGCGTTTCGGCAACATGTGGCGGCGGGCGGCAGTCATGAGAGGCTGAGCACCACCACTTGCGTTTCCTCGACCGGCAGGTCTTTCTTTATGATTTTAAATTTGTCGATTGGTTGATTCGATTTCGAACCCATTTCTTTTAAGAACAGCGACGCGTCCGCGTATCCGGCGTTACTACCGGGGCATTTAAACTGGATTGGAATGACGATGCGCGGCTCGATTTGGCTGATCAGAGTCGCCGCCGCCTCGGCGTCCAGCACCGATTTGCCGCCGACCGGCACGAACAGGATGTCAACGCCCTCAAAAGCCGCCAGCTGGCCGTTATCGATCGGCGCTTTCAAGCTTCCTAGGTGTCCGAGACTGAGCTCTTCGGTCTCGACGCGGAAATGGACGCGGTCCGGATCGCCGGGCAACTGGAGGCCGTACAGGAAAACATTTTGCCGTTCGTACTCGCCGGGGCGGTCGATGATGAACGGATCGCCGGCGATGGACTTGGCGTCGCGGCCTTCAGCTTGTGTCAAGGCGACGATGTTCGCCGTTTGCCTGGTCGGCTTGAAACCGGTGCCGGCGCCCGGCGGATCGATGATAATAACCGTGTCTTTGCTGTGGATACGGATACCGGCGTCGCCGAGCCATGATATAACCATTGTGACGTATGGTGAGAATAGTTGTTAGGTGACTCCGAAAGTATAGCAAAAAACCGCCGTGTTGGCAACGGTCTTTTTGGCTAAGGATGGGGGAAAACAACCAGCGGACAATCTGCCCGCTAAGACGTTAATTATCATCCCCAGACCCGCCGCCAGCGCCGCCGATGTGTGGTGATTCAGCGGGTACAGCCGGTCTTGACGGCATAGGTTGGTTGAACGGTTCAGATGCCGGTGCGGTCGCTTCAGCGGGTGCGGCGTGTTCGCTGATGGGGGCATCCGACGCGGTTGGCGCCGTCGTCGGCTCGCGGTGCGCAACAACTGGCAGGCCAAATCCGGTCACTGGACTGTCGCCGGTAGCGTGCACGCCGGGAATGTGACTGCCGATGCCGGTTGGGGCCGTGTACAGCGGCGATCCGGACCTTGGCGCATCAGGAATTTCAGTTTCAGTTAAGGGTGTTGGGGTGATGAGGGTTGGCGTGGCCGAGCGGGATGCCGGGGCCGGATAACCGGCCGGGGGTTGTTGACGCTGGCCGATGACGGCGTGAATAGTCGCTAGCCGCGCTTGCCGTTGCTGCATGGCGGTGAGGTTGGTAGATTGCGCGGCTTGTTCCTTTGCTTGCTTGGCCGCATCTTGGTATAGTCCGCGGACCATCGTTTTGGCTTTCGTCTCAAGGTGTGCCGTTCCTTCTTTTCGTAATTCGTATTTCAACGGGCTATGTCCGCCGGCGTTTGGCGTTGCTTCAAGTTCGGCTCGCAGGAGTTCCGCTTCGTACTTCTTCAGGCTGTCCGATCCCTCGATTTTTTTCCCCGCCTCCGAACGGGCCAGGAAGTCACGGGCCTTATCGCCGAGGACCTTTCCCTGCGCCGCGAGCTGTCGAAGCTTGGCAAGTTTCAATCCGCTCGGCATCCATTCGGTTGACAATGTTTTCTGGATTTCCGCCTCCTTCTGTTTCGACGTGATGAGCGACGGCTTTAGCGGTGCAATTTTCTTTGGGGCTTGTCTGGTCGCGCCGCGCCGAGCAACCAATTGTTTGGTAAAGTTAAAAAATCCACCAGCGTTACTGCCAGTGCTAGGTGAACCAGGTAATTGTCGCCCCACGTACCTCGCCATACGCGCACTATATCAATTTTTTAGCGTAAAATCAACCCCGTTAGAAGTCTTTCCGAATAAGGCCGCCAACTTGATACACTTAGTAACATATTTCATGGATACTTCTAACGGGGCTTGTAATAAAACGTAGATACTGTATACTCGGCTGGCTCTTAATTACCCGCCTTCGTCCCGACTTATGGACGCGGTCGGGACTTCGGCGGATTTCGCTCCGCACTAGACTAACAGAATCCGCCGACTCCTGTCAGCGGAGCTTCACTAAAAAACGCCGTTCATATCACCTGACGCATCGGCGTCGTCGGGTCCCGACCGCGTAAGCGCGTCGGGATAAGACAACTGAATTATGACAACCACCGCTACCCCGGCGACTCTCTCCGACATGGAGCAATTGTTGCAGGACGCTTCCCTGCCGCATTTGCCCTTGGTCGGCGATATTGTTGACGCGACCGTCCTCAGCGTTTCCAAGAATGAAGTCAACCTCGACCTAGGCGGCATCGCCACTGGCATCGTTCGCGGCCGCGAGCTGGTCGACGAATCGGGAGAGACGGCTAACTTAAAACCCGGCGATACGGTCAACGCCACCGTCCTCGACCTGGAGAACGAAAAGGGGATCATGGAGTTGTCCTTCCGTTCGGCCGGTCACCAGAAGGCCTGGGATGAACTGCTCCGTCTCCAGCAAACCGGCGAGATCATCGACGTCTCCGTGCTCGACGCTAACCGCGGCGGTTTGATGGTCAAAGTCAACCGCATCGACGGTTTCTTGCCCGTCTCGCAACTGACCGCCGAGCACTACCCGCGGGTCGAGGGCGGCGACAAGCAACGCATTCTGGAAACGCTCCAGAAGTTCGTCGGCCAAACGATGCGGGTCAAAGTGCTTGACGTCAACGAGGCCGACGACAAGCTGATCGTCTCGGAAAAGGCGGCTTGGGCCAAGGAGCAGGCGGCCATCGTCTCGAACTACAAGGACGGCGACGTCATTGAGGGCCAGGTGACCGGCGTGGTTGATTTCGGCGCCTTCGTCGAATTCGGCCAGCACCTGGAAGGACTGATCCACATTTCCGAACTGGCCTGGCAACGGGTGGAAAACCCGCGCGACCTGGTCAAGATCGGCGACCCGATCAAGGCGGTCATCATCGGCATTGACGGCACAAAAATTTCCTTGTCGCTCAAGCGCTTGACCGACGACCCCTGGAAGAAAGCGGTCGAACGCTACAGCATCGGCCAAGTGGTCCCAGGGAAAGTCTTAAAGCTCAACCCGTTCGGCGCTTTCGTTGAACTCGATGCGGAAATCCACGGCTTGGCCCACATCTCGGAACTCTCCGCGAAGTCAATCCGGGCGGCGAGCGAGGTGCTGAAGGAAGGCGACAGCCGGGTGTTTAAAATCATCTCCATTGATCCGAATGCCCACCGTCTCGGCCTGTCGATCAAGCAACTCGAAGACGGCGCGCCGACAACCGCTGAAGGTGAGCGGGTGAGCGATCCGGCCTTGGCCGGAGTCAGCCTAGAAGAGGAACCGAAAGTTGTAGAACCGGAACCGGTTGCCGCAGTCGCCGCGTCAACACCGCCAAATCCTATTCCGGAAACTCCCACCGCCCCGCCAGCCGACGATACTCCAGTCGCCTGACGTGATTGTAACGTCACAGCGCACGCTGGGGAGCGCGCGCGGTGTAAGGGAGGGTGGGATATATGTGCTATACTCCGCATACATGCCCCTCATTTCTCTCGATCGCGTCTCCAAAACCTTTCGCCTCGGCGACCAGGACGTGCGGGCCGTTCAGGATATTTCACTGAACGTCTCGCCGGGCGAGTTTGTGGCCATCATGGGCCCGTCGGGTAGCGGCAAGTCGACGCTGATGAATATCATCGGCCTGCTCGACCGGCCGACCAATGGCACATACGTTCTCGACGGCCAGGCCATGGACCGGCGGATGAGTGACGGACGGTTGGCCAAGCTCCGCGGCGAATTCGTCGGTTTTATCTTTCAAACTTTTAACCTCTTGCCGAACTTGAATGTCCTGGACAATGTGGCGCTACCGGCGATGTACACTAATAAATCCAAGAATCCGCGGCCCCGAGCCAAACAACTCCTCCAGCAAGTCGGTTTGAGTCATCGCCTGAAGCACCGCCCGACCGAACTGTCCGGCGGCGAACGCCAACGAGTGGCCATCGCCCGGGCCTTGATGAACAACCCGAAAGTCGTGCTGGCCGACGAGCCGACCGGCAACCTCGATTCGAAATCCGGCGCGGACATCGTCAACATTCTCCAACAGCTGAACCGCGAAGGAACGACCTTACTATTGGTGACGCATAATGAAGAGCTGGCCAAACGCGCCAATCGGATCATTCACTTAACCGACGGGAGATTACAATCATGACCCCGTTAGAGGTTAAGCCGGTTAGCAAGTCAGTCATTAACCACTATGTCTATGTGCTGTACAGCACTTCCGATTATGGCTTTTATACAGGGTACACGTCTAATCTTCGTCAACGATATGGCCAACATCGGCAAGGAAAATCATTCGCCACGAAGTCGCGTCTCCCTTTGAAACTAGTATATTATGAAGTCTGTCTTTCTTGGAAAGACGCACGGGCTCGTGAGAAGTTTCTCAAGTCGGGGATGGGCAAGCGCTATCTCAAGAACAGGTCGCAGGATTATTTAACTAACCTCTAACGGGGATGGTCTGGCACAGTATCCGCACCGCCCTGGTCTCGATTTGGACCAAGAAGACCCGGTCCTTCCTGACGATGCTCGGGATCATTATCGGCGTGGCCCAGATTATCGCCTTAATCGGCCTGGGTCAGGGCGTGAAAAGTCAAATCGCGAGCGAAGTCACACAGCTCGGATCAAATCTACTCATCACGCTACCGGGTAAAGTCCAGGACTCGCAAGGCGGATTCAACCCCGCCGCGTCGATCGGCGCTTCGACGCTGACCGAGAAGGACGTGGGAATTATTCGGTCTTTGCCCGACGTTGAGCTGGTGTCGCCCGTATCATTGCTCGCCGGGTTGCCGGCGGTCGGGGATATTGTCGCTAATGGGTCATTGATTGCGGCGGTCGAGCCGAGTTACTTCACGGTTATGACCACGGTCAAAATCAGCGCCGGACGGAGCTTTAACGATCAGGAAAATAGCGCCAAGCAGTCGGTGATGGTCTTGGGCGGCGGGCCGGCGAAAATTCTCTTCCCCGGCATCGCCCCGCCAGATATCGTCGGCCAAACGGTGCGCATCGGGAAAACCGATTTCGGCGTCGTCGGCGTGACGGAGACTTCACAATCAACGTCGGTCTTCGGCGGCAACCAGTTCGACAGTTTCGTCTTCATTCCCTACGCCACCGGCCGGTCAATCAACGAGAACACGCAGATTTTCCGGTTAGCGGTAAAAACGAAAGCGGACACCGACGTCAAAGCCGTGGCCAACGAGGTCAGAGCGGCGCTTAAACAAGAGCACGGCATCGAGGACTTCACGGTTTTCACGCAGGAAGACCTCTTGAAAGTCGTCGATAGCATCCTCGGACTCATTACCACCGCCATCGTCGGACTGGCGTCAATCTCGCTGATCGTCGGCGGCATCGGCATCATGAACATCATGCTGGTGGCGGTGACTGAGCGGACGAAGGAAATCGGCGTGCGCAAAGCGGTCGGCGCGTCGTTCTGGCATATTCTGATGCAGTTCCTGGTCGAGTCGGTCACCCTGTCATTGCTCGGCGGCGCCATCGGCGTGGCCATCGCCTGGGCGGCCAGCATCTTCGTCAAGCAGAAAGCCGGGCTGACTATTTTGATTGACCTGAACGCCATTCTCATCGCCACGCTGTTCTCGCTCGGGATTGGCGTCATCTTCGGTTTAGCGCCAGCCATTCGGGCGGCGCGTAAAGATCCGATCGAAGCATTGCGGTATGAATAACCCTGGGCCGCTTCAAGACATCTCCGCGAGCAACACATACTTGGGTGGAAAGAAAATCCCCTCAACCTTTAAGTCGAGGGGGAAGGGCTAGGCCTGGAGTACCTGCTGGAGGGTCCGTGGCAGGGACGGTACGCCGCAGACCGGCGCACAGCCGGCCCGCCGCAACTGTTCGCGTCCGGCCTCGGTATTGGCCAGGCCGATGATCGGCAAGGGGAAGGTCCGGCGGAACCGGCTGACCAGGGCCGGGGCCGTGTCGACGCTCAACCGTCCGTTCAGCTCCGCCGCCAGGAGGTCGCCGATGACGATGGCCACCAGCGCCGGACCGTGGCGGATGAACTGCCGCTGGGCCTGACTGCCGTTAGTGGCGGCAATCAGGTCGAAGTCGCGGCTGAAGAGGGTAATGAGAGGCACCCGGACGCGGTACTCATCAACGACGACCAATATCCGCGGTTTGCGGTATATCAATAGGCACCTCCGTGGTGACCGCCGGTAGTCAGGGCAACCGGCGATGCGTGACCGGGGTGAACCACAAGCGTTTTGTGATCAACCTCCGCCGCGCGACGCGGTGTCCCTGAAGCTGATAAAGTACGTCTCGCACCTTAGACTTAACGACTGTTAATGTCAACCCGGTTAGAGGCGTAAAATGTTTATGGGCAGAAATCCAGTTATCCGACACAAGTATTTGTCTCGGCCTTCTCTGAAAAACGCCCTCGCCTCTAACGGGGTCAAGCATCCAGCGCCAGCCGCGTGGCGTGTTTACCGTAGCGCCGCGATGCTAGTCGCGAGTACTTCTAGGCAGAAAATCAGCGGTAGCGGGTTGTAGATGCTGGCGTTAGCGGATGAGGTAATCGGTGAGTCTGGCGAGCGGCAACAGGCGCGGCGCGCCGGCTTGAAGTTGATCCGGATTGAAAATCGCCAGGTCGGAGATCGGTTTGTCTTGAGCGAGGTTCTCAACCATGACGGCGGCGACGTACGACGGTTCCATATGACGGTTAAAATCTGGCGGCCGCTGTTCGTCCCAAAGTCGTGTTTTCATGCCGCCAGGGTAGGCGCCATAGATGCGCACATTGGTTGAAGCTGTCTCCAGTCGGAGCGATTGGGTCAAGCTGGCCAAGGCGGCTTTAGTAGCGGCATAAGCGGCCGAACGGGGCCTAGGTTTCAGGGCGGCGGAAGACAGGATATTAAGAATCGCCCCGAATCCCTGACGTTGCATGAGTCGGAGGGCCGCCCGGCACCCGTAAAAGGCGCCGAAGAAATTCACCTCCATCATCTGATGAACCCGACTCGGGTCGACGTCGGCCACGGGCATCTGGGGGATGCGAATGCCGGCATTATTAATCCACAAGTCGATCCGGCCATAGGCGGCGAGTGTTTTGGCAACAAGTTGTTCGATCTGACGCGGATCGGTAACATCGGCCGGCGCAATCAGGCCCCGCACTTCTCGGCCGACGCGATTGAGGTCAGAGGATGGCGTAGCGCTAACAACCAGACGGCTACCGCGCGCTACTAGGGAGCGGGTCAACGCTTCGCCCAGGCCGCGGCTGGCCCCGGTCACAACAACGACGGCGTCGCGCAGTTCCATGCCTACTTGGTAGCGAGTTGCGCGTCGATCAGCTTGCCGAAAGCGTCGGCACTGCCCGGATTTGTTAATTTTGCGCCATTCAGGAAAAAGGTCGGCGTGCCGGAAATACCGACGGCGTTGCCGCTCAGGACGTCACGGTTGACCCGATCCTTGACGGCCGTCGAATCAAGATCGCTCGTAAATTTCGCGACATCGAGTTTCAGTTCGTTAGCGTAATCGATCATCGTTTGCTTGGCATTGCTAGCCTTCGACCAGCTGTCCTGGCGCTCGAACAGGAGATCGTGCATTTCCCAAAACTTCCCCTGGAGATTAGCCGCTTCGGCTGATTGGGCCGCGAGCTCAGCGTATTGATGGAGTTGTGTCAGCGGATAATGGCGATAAACGAGCGCCAATTTGTCGCCATACTTTTGTTCAAGATCATTCATGATCGGATAATAGGCGCCGCAGGCTGGACACTGGAAGTCGCTGTATTCGATCACGGCCGCTTTGGCGGTGCGAGGACCCTGGACATGGTCTTGATCCGTGACCGGAGCAACGGCGCCTGACGACCCGCCGCCGCTCAGCACAATCAGCGCAATAATGCCGGCCACCACCAGGCCGACAATCGACCAGGTGATGATTGTTTTGGTCCGCCCCTGTCGCGCCGCGGCTTGACGCCGCCGTTCCTTGTCTTGCTGTTTCAGGTCGCGCTGTTCTTTGATGGTGGGTGTCGGTTGGTCAAGCATACTACAGGCGGATAACGTTATGAGCGTCCGAATCGCTTCAGACGGAGTGAGTTTAGCACAACGAACAAAGAAGAGAACGCCATCGCCCCGGAGGCGATAATCGGACTAAGGGTCAGGCGGAACGCCGGGTAGAGGACGCCGGCGGCAATCGGAATGCCCAGAACATTGTAGATGAACGCCCAGAACAGGTTCTGCTTGATGTTGCGGAGCGTGGTTTTGGAGAGCTGGATAGCCGTGACCACCTGCTGGAGGTCGTTGCCGACGATGGTAATACCGGCCGCTTCGCGCGCGACATCGGTGCCCGAACCCATGGCAATGCCGACCTGAGCTTGGGCGAGTGCGGGCGCATCATTCACTCCGTCACCAACCATAGCCACTCGCTTGCCGCTGTGTTGCAGTTCTTTGACCTTGCCGGCTTTATCCTGCGGCAGGACGTTCGCGAGAATGTGCTCGCTCGATACGCCGGCTTGCTCCGCGATGTTGGCGGCGGTCATGGCATTGTCGCCGGTAATAAGGAAGACAGCGATGCCCATGGACTGTAATCGATTAATGGCGACTTGGCTTGACGGTTTGATGGTATCGGCCACGGCCACCACGCCGACGCATTCCGTGCCGACGCCCACCTGCACCGCGGTTTTTCCTTGCTTGGATAATCGTTCAAGGTTTTCGCGGTGGCTTTCAGTATTGATGTTCAGTTCGGCGAGCAGTGTGGGTGATCCGACGGCGACGCGCTGGTTCCGGATTGTGCCGGAAACACCACGACCGGGGTGGTTTTGGAATTGTTCGACCGGTAATAACCCCAAGCCGCGGCGTTTGGCTTCAGCCACCACGGCTTTTGCTACCGGATGTTCGCTCTTGGCTTCGAGCGAGGCGGCTAATTGGAGAGCATTATCTTGGCCGATAACATCGGTCACGCCCAGGTGGCCGGTGGTGATCGTGCCGGTCTTGTCGAAGATGACCGTATTGATCTTATGGAGCGTTTCGAGCGCTTCGGCGTCGCGGATCAAGACGCCGTGTTCCGCGCCTTTGCCGACGCCGATCATGACCGCGGTCGGCGTGGCTAGTCCAAGCGCGCACGGGCAGGCAATGATCAGGACAGTCACCGCCAGAATGAGAGCAAAACTCAAGGGCACGACACCGGCCGGCGGCCAGATCATCCATAGGACAAAGGTGACGAGGGCGATGGAAATGACGATCGGCACGAAGACGCCGGAAATTTTATCGGCTAAACGCTGGATCGGCGCCTGCGAGCTCTGCGCCTCTTCGACCAGCTGGATGATCTGCGAGAGCAGCGTTTGCCGGCCAACCTTGGTGGCCCTGAAGGTCAGCGCGCCGTTGGCATTGACCGTGCCGCCGTAGACCGCGCTGCCGGCTTTCTTTTCGTTCGGGACGCTTTCGCCCGTGACCATGGACTCGTCCACGGCCGACTGCCCCTCGGTGACGACGCCGTCGACGGCGATCTTCTCGCCGGGGCGGACCACGATCAGGTCACCGACGACAACTTGATCGAGCGGAAGCTCGATTTCCCGGCCGTCCCGCAGTACCCGAGCGGTCTTAGCCGCCAAGCCGGCCAGTTTGTGGATGGCGTCATTCGCTCCGGCTTTGGCCTTGGCTTCGAGATATTTACCGAGCAGGATGAGCGTGATGATGACGGCGGTGACGTCAAAATAGGTGGCCGGCGCCTGGCCGCTGCCGGCAAAGGCCTGTGGCCGGATGACCGCCACAAAACTGAACGTATAGGCCGCGGCCGTGCCCATGGCGATGAGCGTGTCCATGCTAGCCTGGAAGAAGCGCGCGCTCTTCCCGGCGCTGACGAAGAACTGCGAACCGGCCCAGAACAGCACGGGGGTTGTCAGGAGGAGCTGGAAGACGTTCCTCATCTGTTTGGACAACGGCTCAAAACCAAGCCAACCGAGGATGTCCGGCAGGAGGACGAAGGCCGAGGCCATCGCGCTGAATGTGACCTTGGTTATCAGAAGTTTCAACTCTGCTTGACGGAGCATCTTGGCATGGTCGTGCGCGCCGTGTTCGGGAGAATGTGACACAGCATGTTCGTGCGTACTGTGGGTTACTCCGTCGTGATGTGCGCTCGGCGGCGTTGTAGCCGGGTCCGTTCCTGCCATGACCGCCGTGTACCCGAGTTTGCCGACTTGTTCGCCGATCTTGGCCGGCGAACAGCGCTGGGGATCGTACTCGACTTTGGCTCGTTCCGTGGCGTAGTTGACTTGCACGGAGGAAATACCGGGCAGTTTCTTCACCACGCGTTCGATGTTTTTGGCGCAGGAAGCGCAGTGCATGCCGACGATGGGAAAACGCAGAGTCTGCTCAGCCATTGGGGTTATGATACGACATTAATCGGTTGACTCGCTTCAAAGGCGCGGATATTCTTAATGGTGGTGTCAAGAATGCGCACCAACGCCTCGCGGGTGTTGAAAGCGTTATGCGGCGTGACAATCACCCGGGGGTGATTGAGGAGGATGTGGTCGGCTAACACTGTTCGTAAGTCGCATTGCTTATGGAATTCAGCGCTGAGTAATTGTCGTTCCTCGATGATGATGCATTCCTCTTCCAGGACGTCGAGACCGACGCCGGCCAAGCGATCTTCCTGGAGCACTTTGGCCAACGCCTGGGTGTCGACAATTGAGCCGCGGGCGGTGTTAATGAGGTAGGCATCCGATTTCATCAACCGCAGGCGAGCTTCGTTTAGCAAGTGGTGTGTCTCGGGAATAGCCGGACAGTGGATGGTCACCACATCACTTTGCTTCAGGAGTTGATCGAGTGCGACGTGGGTGAATCCTAGGGCGGCGGCTAACTCAGGCTGTGGATGCGGATCGTAACCGAGTACGCGCATGTTCAATCCCTTGAGCATGGCGATCATGTGCCGGCCGATTCGACCGGTACCGATGACGCCGGCGGTCTTGCCGCTTAGGTCTGTGCCGCGCAAGCCGTCGAGGCGGAAGTCACCGTGTCGCGTGTGATTGACGGCCGGGATTATTTTTCGGGTTAGGGCCAAGAGTAAAGCCAGCGCATGTTCAGCCACCGTGTTCTCGCCGTACGACGGAACGTTGCAAACGGTCACGCCGCGATCGCGGCAAGCCGCCAAGTCGATGTGATCGAAGCCGGTTGACAGGGTGGTGATGAGTTGTAGGTGCGGGCACCGGTCGAGAACATTCTTAGTGATCGGGCTGTAAATAAAGACGGCCAACACTTCCGGATCGCCGAGGTTCCCGGCTACATCCAGGTGTTTTTCACTGAAGGTGCCGGCGCCGAGGGCGCTAACCAGGTATTCGCTTTCCCATGGTTCCAACTCAACGCCGGCCAGGCGGAGTGATTTGGCGATGCTCATACCCGGCACCATAATAGCTTGAACGATGTTTCTCGAGCAATAGTGAAGTCGTCAGAGAGGCACACAACTAACCCTACAACCACGTATTCACTATTATGGTGCTGGGTCACCCCGTTAGAAGCTTCCCTGTTCACGAAAGACACATCACGCATAGAAGAAGGTTTTACAAGTGTGGCTTCTAACGGGGTCATACGCGTCCGAATATGTCAAGCAATTCCTGAGTAACCTTGTCGCTGTTCCTGTCTTTTATGTCGCGCGCCACGCAGGTCTGCAAGTGCTGGGCCAAGACCTGCTGGTCGAAATGCTTCAACGCCTGCTGGATGGCGCGGGATTGGTGGATAATGTCAATACAATAAGCGCCCTGCTCGACCATCGACTGCACCTTTCGCAGGTGCCCCTCGACGATGGCTAAACGGTGGGAGACGCTTTTACGCTTATCCGGGCCGTGTTTCATGGGGTGGTGATGAGATATACAATTGAACTCACAGATGGGGGGAGGGGGATATGGGGGCGGGCCTGGGGAAAACCCAAATCCCCTATGGGGGGATTATACATGTCCACCGGCAGAAACGCAAATACCCCCCGCTATTGCTCTCTGAGCTGTGAATTACGAAACTCCCCCAGCCGTATTTCTTCCAGTCGTAACAAAGCATCCCTGTTTCAAGGGGTTTTTTGAAATCACGAAGTTTTTCACACACTGCGTAGGTCCAACCCTACGCGATTACGAACGCCAGAACGGCGTGGAGATAATTAGCCAAGTACCCATTCACTGAACGCGGCAGTGAAGTCACCAGGCCATGAAACAGTTTCAATGAGCGGAAGTCGAACTCAATCTTGAATCGTCCTCGGTACACAGCTAACTGCCAGGCGGTGGCCAGTTTCTTCATGTTCTTTTTAGGACGGATGAGGACCCATCGTTTTCCCTCAATGTACATATCCTGTTCCAGTTTCCCCGAGACATAGCCGGTGTCAGCCACCAGGATACCCATCAGGTCCTGGTTGATCTGACGGAAGAGATCGCGGTCGTTCGCTCCTGGAGCGGTGAACTTCAGACCCAGAATCGTTCCCCGATCATCCCGGGTCATGGTCATTTTGAGGCCAAAGTACCAGTCTTTCGCACTCTTTCCGAGGCTGGCTAGTCCCGCCATTGTACGGTGGTCATCCATGTTCTTTTTCAGACAGACTGGCAGATCGGTGGCATCGGTGTACTTGACGGGATGGGAGGTAGGAGCACCAGAGCGCATCAGGAGGGCCAGTAGCTGAGCGGCCAGAACCGCGACCTTGTTGATGGACACGACCAAAGTTTTATAGGAGCAACGGAGAGAAGATTTCAGATCCTCGTAGATTGAGCGCTTGGTGACTCTGGTACTACGGTGTTGGTAGAGAGCCAGGGTGAGGGCGTCAAGTGGTTGAATCTTCCGCGGTCGACCGGTTGGACCCGCGGAGAGGTTGAGTTTGAAGGTTTTGGCAAGGTGTGTGATACTTCGTTTGAGTTGGTCATAGATCAACAGTTTCATAAAAGATAGGTGGTTCTCAAACAACGTCCCGAACGATCGGGACGTTTGTATTGTAGCAAGGTTTTATGGTCTAGTTAAGAGTTTCGTAATTCACAGCTCTGAGCCGTTCTGGAGTAGGGTGAGTAGGCTCTTTGTATCGTATACAATCCACATCATCAGGAGGGCACGAAATACCGCGACCGGCTGGTGTGATGTAAGTTCCAATTGCGCGATGATGCGTGACAGCGCCTGGTACGTGCGGAAGCTTCACGGCATGAGCCAGTGAGAACCGGACGAATACCCGCTGACCCGTCCGGCAGACTCCCGACTGGGGAGAGCCTCCGGGGAGGCGCAAGCTTCCTACGGTGCGGAGCGGCGCACTGCTCGCCAAAATGGTTCTTAGAGTAACGGAGCCGACGGTGATCCACGACGAACGTCGGTCCAGGTGAAGAGAGAACCAGGTCTGGTCCGCCGCATGGGGCCGCTCAATCATCCGCAGTAGTACCGCCTTCTGTCCCGCTCAATACGGAAGGCGGCTTTTCTTTTTGCTTCGGCGACCCACCATGTTACAATGCCTGTGACCGAACACATGTCACCTCTAACAATCACCCGCCTAATCGCCCTCCTAACCATTGTCGGTCAGGCCGGATTGGTGTTAGTGATACTTGGATGGCCGTGGCGGAAAACGGCGTTAAGGGCAGTTTATGATTTTTTATCTAATCAGGCGCTCTTCGGCGCGTTCCTGGTGGTCGCGGGCGGCGTGCTGGGCAGTTTGTACTTCTCCGAAGTCGCGAAATTTCCGCCCTGCGAACTGTGCTGGTTCCAGCGGATCCTAATGTATCCGCAGTTGCTGTTGATTGGATTGGCCTTAGCGAAGAAAAATCGCGACGTGGTGCTACAAGCGCTCATTCTGTCCGGACTTGGCGCCGCGATCGCGCTCTATCAGGTATATCTCCAGTTCGGCGGCCTGGCCATGATACCGTGTTCGACGACGGGCCTGGCGGCGTCCTGTAGCCAAAAAAACTTCCTCGAGTTCGGATACATCACCATTCCCATCATGGCCCTGACCGGGTTCGTGATGATTATCGTGGCAATGATGTTGCATCGGCGAGCAGCACCGACTGT
>JBBTRH010000033.1:0-4785 GCA_038065275.1 Patescibacteria group bacterium
TCGCCTCTAACGGGGTTGACGCGACCAGACCGTCATGTTACCCTCATCCTGCTTTCATATAGTCACTGTTTTTGTACCCGCTACCGTTTATGGTCGTCCTCCGCCTCTCCCGCGTCGGCAAGAAAAGCCATCCGACATTCCGCCTCATCGCTTCCGACAAGCGCAAAGACACCGTCGGCTCCTACCTCGAACTGCTGGGTTCATATGACCCCCATGCCACCCCGGGTCGGATCGAATTGAACACCGCACGGGTCAAGTACTGGCTATCCGTCGGCGCCCAGCCGAGCGACACCGTCCATAACTTGCTGGTCGAGAAGGGAGTTCTTCCCGGGCCAAAATTGGTGGTCGCTAAGGTCAAGAAAAAGGCGGTCGATGAACCGGCCGTCGCGGGTCCGGCTGAAACAACGCCACCAGCGTCGTAATATGGTTTCTTTTGTCGTTTGTACCGTTAGAGCAGGGTACTCGTAGTAGCTGTTCTTTCTTTGTTTTCTCGCCAATTCTCGGGCGCTCTAACGGGGTTTGACGCCAGGGGAACGTTTTCCCGTCAGAAGTGTTTCGGTCGAGCCTGTATCCAGAAAAGTCTCAAGCAAAACCTGTAGTTGCGCTTCTAGCAGGATTTGCTATCCTAGAATTACCTTGCACTTCAGAAGCTAACCTACAGGAGATGCCCTTATGGAAACCGATCAAGCGTTCGTCGAGTACGTTGTCAAAGCCATGGTCGACCACCCCGAAGACGTGTCCGCCGACCGGACCGTTGACGAGATGGGCGTCCTGATCACTCTCCGGGTGAATCAGGAGGACCTCGGCCAGATTATCGGCCGTCAAGGTCAGACCGCCAAGTCGCTCCGCACCCTGCTCCGCGTCGTCGGCGCGAAAAATCACGCTCGCGTCAACTTAAAAATCTACGAGCCGGAGGGTTCACGAAAGGCCCATCAAGAGGCCATCGCCCAGCAGACCGAACAACCGGTTGCAAGCGCGCCTCAGCCGGTCGACACCGGCATGGGTGATGATTTGAAGATCTAAACTCGATTTCAAAACACACACCGCGGGTTTTCCGGCGGAGCCGGACAAACGAAACCCGCGGTGTGGCGTGGTGGGAGAAAACCTGCAATGTGTAACGTTGTGGCTTGGTGTATACTGTATTCATGCGCTTCGACCTCCTGACCATCTTTCCCAAAATGTTTCCGGCGGAGCCGGACCCGGCTTCGCCGGGCGATGTAGTATTGTATTATAATCATGCGCTTTGATATTCTTACGATCTTCCCGGGAATGTTTGCATCGTATCTCAACGAAAGCATCTTGAAGCGCGCTCAACAAAAGAGGCTCGTACGTTTTCACTTCCACGACCTCCGTGATTTCACCACGGACAAACACCGCTCCGTTGACGACCAGCCGTACGGCGGTGGACCAGGAATGGTGATGAAAGTTGAACCAATTTACAAGGCATTAAAATCGTTGCCAAAGAACAAGAAACGAAGAATCTTGCTCATGTCGGCCAAAGGGAAGCCGTTCACTCAACAAATGGCCAATCAACTTACTCAACTCAATCAACTTATCATCATCTGCCCGCGGTACGAAGGCGTTGATGAACGGGTGATGGAGTACGTCGATGAAGAAATTTCCATCGGCAATTACATCCTCACCGGTGGCGAATTGCCGGCGTTGGTGGTCATCGATGCCATAACCCGTTTGCTACCAGGGGTTCTTGGCAAAGATGAATCATCGGTCGATGAATCGCACAGCGAACCAGGGGTGCTTGAATACCCGCAGTACACTCGGCCGAAAGTGTTCAAAGGTAAACGAGTGCCGAAAGAATTATTATCAGGGAATCATAAAATAATTACCGCCTGGCGAGAAAAAATGAAACGGCGGATTCCATGACTCAATCTAAACGAACAATTAAGGTCACGGTTGATAAATCCCACCTCCTAACTTTAGGGGAGCGGATGTACGTCGAGAGCATCGAGCTCATTCGTGAACTGGTCAACAACTCGTACGATGCCGATGCTCAAGAAGTGTTCGTCACAATCACGCCGGAAGCCGTCGTGATCGAAGATGACGGTGGCGGTATGGATGAGCGCGGATTGGCGCAGTTTTTTACTGTTGGCTCCGAGGAGAAGCGAGTTCGTTCCGTTTCTCCGCGATTCGGACGGAAACGGATTGGCCAATTTGGGATTGGTAAATTCGCCGCGCTAGCCGCGGCGGATCGTTTCTCGGTCGAGAGCCGCAAGGGTGCTTGGGTCTATGCCGTCACGTTTGATCGCGAGCAGTGGCAACAGAGCGATGACTGGGAGTTGCCGGTGACTCGGGAACCAGCCACTCCTTTGCACCATGAAGGCACGAAGGTAACACTGACAAAACTCAAACGCCGTTTTGCCATATCTGATATCGATCGCGTGTTGAAAGAATCCGTGCCGCTCCGAGCGAAACGATTTTCCGTCTTTCTCAACGGCAAAAGAATTAGTGCTCGATTTATTCCCGGCCGCCGCTTCCCGATTTCGGTTCGCACCATGTACGGATTAATTCAGGGTGAGATTGTTTTGGCCGTCAAGCCGGACCTGGTGGAAAAGCCCGGGATTGAGTGTCGAGTGAAGCAGGTGCTTATCCGTCGTGAGTTCTTTGGCGTGGATAAACCCCACCTGCCTGGCCTCAACCGACTGGCTGGTGAAGTAAACGCGGATTTTTTGCCGATCATCGGCAACCGCGAAGATTTCGTTCGCGACAGCGAAGAATTCAAATTATTCGAACGAATTATGCGCAGGCAATTGGAAAAAATACTGGGCGAACTGAAAAAAGAATCCGAATTCAAGAATTTCAAAAAAATACAGGCTGAATTAAACGATGCGTTGCAAAAAATCCGTCATGCCCTCGCTCTTCACCCCGAGTTAACCCCGAGCGGACGCACTGTCGCGCGGCGGCAAAAACTGCATGGCGAACTAGCCGCGAGTACGGCCGCCGCGCCGCCGAAGCCGGCGGAAGCCGCTCCGGCGACGATCTCCTCATCTGGCGAAGTAAAAAACTCTGATGCGCCGACGCCATCGGACCAAGAACCGGAGAAAAAACCGCCGCTTAATCTCCCAAAACCAACCGTCATCAAGCGCATTCGCTTGAAACAGCTCGGCCTCAGCGTGGCGATCGTGCCACTCGGACCGGATGGGCCGGAAATTTTGTCGCAAGGCAACCTACTTTACGTCAACAGCGATCATTCATTGTACCGAAAGTTCTACCAACATCGCGAGCAACTCGAACTCCACCTACTGCGCCTCATGACCCAGGAAATCGTGATGATGAAAAAGGTGCGTTTAAGCGCCCCGGAAGCTTTCGCCTGGCAAAGTCAGTTGCTGACCGAGGCGTTTAGTGAGTCTGAAACGCGCTAGCCTAAGAGTGCCGAAAGAATTACTGTCCGGACATCATAAAGATATTGCTACTTGGCGCAAAATAATGAAGGTTATCAGGAATGACTAAAATGCTTGTAAACACAATTGGGGGCTTCTTTCTGAAAGCGACCTATATCATGGTCAACTTATTCCAGCCTTTTATAAATGCAGTAAATGTAGGTTAATTCTTTCAGTGAGTGAGAGATTCGAGTTGAACTCAATTAATTACTTGGGGGGTTATCAAAGGTGGACGGCGGTCGTTGGTGCGGTAATTGCCTTCTGATTACCCGCGAAGGACAATGAGAAACAAGGGCGGCTGGGCGAGGGTTCGCGATGAGGGCGACCGAGTCACGATGAGCTACAAACAGCTCAACAACCGCGGACTGCGCGGCACCCGCGAAACGACTCTCGTCGTTGACAGCTTTGAGCGCGCCAAGGAGTTTCTCGAAGATCTCGGGTTGGTCGTTAAATCCTACCAGGAAACGAAACGCGAACTCTGGCGACTAGGAGAAGCGGAGATTACCATCGACACCTGGCCGTGGATCCCGACCTTCGTCGAGATCGAAGCGCCCGACGAATCAATGCTTTGGGAAGTCGCCGTGAAGCTCGATCTGCCGAAAGAATCGGCTCTTCATGGCAGTGTCGAGAATGTGTACCAGCGACATTATGACGTGACCGAGGATGATGTCGACAGCTGGTCGGAAATGACGTTCATTCCCGTGCCGAAGTGGCTGGAGCAGAAAAGAAAAAATAGCTTCGACTCGTTGCGTTACGAATAGCCGTGCTCCGATACTGTTTTTTGCTCTAAGGTTAGGGTAAAACGAGCGTTGAGTTTTCCCCATTTCCGTCCCCAGCTGGAACGCCTTGACATCTTGGTAAAATCTGGTAGTATCTAGGTCGCTTAGTAGTAGGTCCGTTCGCCCTGGAGCGTTGCCTCCACGGCGACATGAAAGGAAACCGCTATCGGCTAATGTCACCCCCCCCCCAGCACTTTCCGGAACGCAAAAGAACAGTGAGGCTTCGTCGGGAATTTTTCCCGGCTGAACCTCCCTGTTTTTTCTTCTGCCATTGTGAGTCACGAAACCGCAGGGTTGATCGTTGACAATCAGAACGTGGTAAGGACGTCCCGACCGTCCCGCATTCGCGGGAGACCTCGGGACGCACTATCTGACGGGGTGACGAGGGTACACGATCTCCCGCTAAGCGGGATTGATCGGCCCTCATCTCCCCGTCTGGTAGTCAGACATAAATACGCTTTGAGTTCATCAAACCTGGTCGCCATCGCCAGGTAAAATAATGGTGGCATAAAACAGAGCTAGTCAGGCAATGCCTGACCAAGTTCTCAATACTTATTGAGAGTTTGATCCTGGCTCAGGATGAACGCTGGCGGCGTGTCTTAGGCATGCAA